>JAGBCS010000002.1 GCA_017937885.1 Bacteroidales bacterium | reverse complement strand
GGTCCTGGCGACACCATCACAATCACCATCAAAAGCAACATCAAAATTAGTTCTCCGATATGTCCTTAGTGTATGCTATGGACATGCTCATAGTGTATGTAGGTGAGTTCCTATCAGCAATCTATCCTTATTGAGAATGTGATGCTTTTTTGTTTGTAAATTTGCCACTATGTTCTTGCATATCCTTCTCTCTGGCGATTTTTCCAAATTCTGTCGTCAGGACCCCCTTTCGCTGACCCCCAGAAGACACCTGTTCAGAGTAACGCCTTGATTGCCAATCCGTTCCATTTCCTCCATGTCGTCAAGACTCCAACCCATGGCGGTCCTGGCGACAAATGATTTCTTTTGACAGGGATTTTCTTTATTTTTTACAAAAAATCAAACAAATTTCTCCAAGGAAAATGCCATTGAAAGTGTCTATGAAGGTGTTTTTGACAAATAACCGTTTACCATTTCGTTACACGGCTATTTGTCAAGATCTTTGTCGCAACAATATGTGGAGACAATATGAAGACAAATCATAATAGCAAATCATCGTATTATCACGTGTATACAAAAGGCCTGGAGAAAGATACGATATTCAGGGAAATGGCAGATTATATAGTCGGAATGAACTATGTTGCTTTAGTACATTATAAGTCCGCTCTTGCAATTCTGGCGTTTGTCCTTATGTCTAATCATTTCCATTTTGTAGTATATGGCCGGAAAACAGATGTACATCATTTTATTGACTTGTATAAAGGTCTGATATCTAGATATATAAGGAATAAGTATGGTGATCGTAAGTTACTTAGAAGAGTAAAGACTGGAATTGCAAGAATAGATGATTCCGATGCACGTCTTGTGGAAATTATTGCATATGTTCTGAATAATCCTGTTAAAGCGGGTGTGAACATTATTCCTCAGTGCTATCAATGGGGGACTGGAAATTGTTATTTTTCAAATATTGACATAAACAGTATATGTACGCCGTTGGGACAATTCAATAGACGTCGCCAGATCAGTCTGTTGAGATCTAATGTAAAATTGCCGGATAATTATCTTATAAACTCATATGGTTTTGTCGAGCCTTGCTGTTTTGTAGACTCTAAACAAGTGGAGAGATTATTTGGCCGTGCAAGGAACATGGAATATCATTTAAGCGTGTCATCAAAAAGATTCCGTGATGATAGTCAGATCGTTTTCAGTGATAGTATCCTATTGATTGCATTAAAGGAGTTGCTGGAGAAAAAGTATGATTCTATGTCTGTTTCTGAATTGGAGGACGACTCTTTGAAAAGTGTATTGAAGCTTCTGAAGAGACAGTTCAATTGCCCTCCCAAGCAGTTGGCCAGGCTATGTGGGCTCTCGTTATCTCGAGTTCATGCACTCCTTGAATGATTATGAATCTCATTATTGACGTAAAAGGTTTATCAATCTGTTTGTTACCAGCATCAACTCACGGTGAGTCAGCTTCGTTTTTCAACAGTATTCCTATCTTCGACATTTTTCTCGAACGTCTCTGCCCGCTTTTCTCGAACGTCTCTGGGCATTTTTGTCGAACGTCTCTGCGCGCTTTTCTCGAACGTCTCTGCGCGCTTTTGTCGTCAGGGGTCCGTTTCTTTGGCATTCTGACGACATGTGTTTTCTGTATTAGCTTGACTATTAATGTGTTCTAAATGTAACGTGTGGCCAAGACTCCAAGATATGGCGGTCCAGACGACAGATGGCTTCTTCGAATGCCAATTTGACGTGTATACTAAGGAATTATCATAGGTGATACCGCAGCAGGAATATACGACATCGGCGACTATTGATCAGTTGCTACGTCCCCAGGCAAAAGGGCCATCCTCACGCTTGATTTTTACCCGAATCGCCACCCTCTAAATTAATGGGAATAATATACCGTTTACATTAAAACCACTGGCCATTCCGTGAAAATGTTTCTCAGTGGTTTGAGTTGCAAAGTTGCCAGCTCAACGGCTTGAAGCTAGTCTGGCTTGTCAAGAACTTTATCACAAAGGAGGCTTGGAGTCGGTTTGACAAGTATCTCATCCTATATAATAATACAGATATATCTCAATTTTTGTCCAAGGAGAATAGGACAGAAGTATCCCTGAATGTGTCCTCTCGCAAGTCAGTGCGCTCAATCTATCGCTTCCCGAGACCGGAAGGCAATCAACCAATAATGCCTGCTGCAAACTGCAACAGGCATTATTGGTTAAGCAAATATCAGCCATGTATTTATCTGCGACGTTTCATTGCGCCTTTCATCATGCTGCCCATGTTGGCTCCCATGACTGTCTTCATCATCTTGCGGGTGCCTTCAAACTGCTTGATGAGCTTGTTCACTTCGACGATCGAGGTGCCGGATCCGTCTGCAATTCTCTTGCGGCGGCTGCCGTTGAGGCAGTCAGGATGCTCGCGCTCGTATGGGGTCATGGAGAGGATGATGGCCTCGATGCTCTTGAACGAGTCGTTGTCCATGTCGACATCCTTGAGGGCCTTGCCCATGCCCGGAATCATTGATGCGAGATCCTTGATGTTACCCATCTTCTTGATCTGCTGGATCTGGTTGTAGAAGTCCCAGAGAGTGAACTGGTCCTTGGCGAGCTTCTTCTTGAGCTCACGTGCCTGAGCCTCGTCGAACTGCTCCTGTGCCTTCTCCACGAGGGAAACGACGTCTCCCATGCCGAGGATGCGGTCTGCTATACGGGACGGGTGGAATACGTCGAGCGCCTCCATCTTCTCGCCTGTGCTGACGAACTTGATCGGCTTGCCTACAACGGCCTTGATCGAGAGGGCTGCACCACCGCGGGTGTCACCGTCCATCTTGGTAAGGACGACTCCGTCGAAGTTGAGCCTGTCGTTGAATGCCTTCGCTGTCTCGACTGCGTCCTGACCGGTCATCGCATCGACTACGAACAAAGTCTCAGTCGGCTTGATGGCTGTGTGCAGAGCAGAAATCTCGTCCATAAGCTCCTGATCCACAGCAAGTCGTCCCGCTGTATCGACGATGACTACAGAGTAGCCTTCAGCCTTGGCCTTTGCTATGGCTCCGCGAGCTATCTGGATCGGGTCCTTGACTCCTTCCTCAGAATATACAGGTACTCCGATCTGCTCTCCGAGGACCTTCAGCTGGTCGATTGCCGCTGGACGGAAATAGTCGCAGGCTGCGAGCATGACCTTCATTCCTCTCTTGCTCTTGATGTTGAGCGCGAGCTTTCCGGAGAATGTAGTCTTACCGGAACCGTTGAGACCGGCTACGAGAACCACTGCAGGAGAACCCTTGACGTTGATGTCTGCAGATTCGCTTCCCATGAGGGCCGCGAGCTCGTCGTGCACTATCTTCACGATCATCTGCTGAGGCTTCACAGCCGTCAGCACATTCTGGCCTATGGCCTTCTTCTTGACGTCGTCGCAGAACTGCTTGGCGATCTTGTAGCTGACGTCTGCGTCGAGGAGGGCACGGCGGATGTCCTTCATCGCCTCCGAGATGTTGATCTCGGTTATCTTTCCTTCTCCTTTGAGGATCTTGAACGATCTCTCGAGTCTTTCACTTAAATTCTCAAACATATATTGTCAATCTTTTATTCGAAATAATCCACTGCCTGCGGCGCCTTGTCGAGCGCGTCGCTGAATACGGACGGCGCAAGGTCCTTCATGTTGTAGCGGCTTGCCATCACCTGACCGTATGCTCCGGTGCTGCGGATGGCCATCAGGTCCCCTCGTACGCTCAGCGGCAGGAGTCTTCCCGCTCCCCATACGTCGCTGGATTCGCAGACGGGGCCGACGATGTCGTAGGCCTGGTGGGTAGGGAAGAAGGTACGCTGTGCGGCCGACAGGTTTTCGATCTTGTGGTATGCACCGTAGAGGGCGGGTCTGATCAGGTCGTTCATACCTGCGTCCATGATCAGGAAGTTCTTCGTCTCGCCGCTTTTCACGAAGAGGACGCGGGAGATGAGGGTCGCGCATTGTGCGACGAGAGAACGTCCGGGCTCGACATGTACCTTCTGGTCTGGTCGGCGGACTATGTTGGCAGATATCGTGGAGAACCATGTCTCGAAGTCGGCGATAGGGGATCCGTCCGGATCGTCGTAGTCCACTCCGAGTCCTCCTCCGAGGTTTATGTTGTTGACTTTCAGTCCTTTCCTCTCAAAGTATGCAACAATGTCGTTTACTCTGCGACATTCAAGCGCGAAGACTTCGCTGACGCGGGTGATCTGCGATCCGATATGGAAATGCAGGCCGATGAAGTTGATGTGTTCGCTCTTTCCGAGGATCTCCACGAGCTTGTCGAACTCATGCTGCGAGATGCCGAATTTGTTTTCATACAGACCGGTCGTGACGTATTTGTGCGTATGTGCATCGATGTCCGGGTTGATTCTGACGGAGATGTTTGCCTTGCGGCCGTAATGGTGCGCCATTTCGTTGATGACGTAGATCTCCTGCAGGGATTCGCAGTTGAATGCTTCGATCCCGAGCTTGAGCGCCTCGAAGATCTCGCGGTCGCTCTTTCCTACGCCGGCGTACACGATCTTGTCAGCCGGGAAACCGCAACTGTGGGCGTGAAGCACTTCGTTTCCGCTGACGCAGTCCGCTCCGAAGCCTTTCGAACTGATGTATTCGAGCAGCCTGCGTTCCACGTTCGCCTTGATCGCGTAGTGTACCTTGATGTCGTGCTGTGCAGCCAGTTCTGCAACATGGTCAACCGTCTTTCTGAAGAGGTCCATGTCGTAGTAATAGAAAGGCGTTGCAACCTTGTCAAGTTTATCTATTGTGTTGATATCTAACATCTTATCATTCAAAATATTGCCAAGTTCCGTGCGTTTTCCGAAAAATGGCCAAAAACGATTGCAAAAATAGCGAAAAAATCCGTATTTTCGCAGTCTGTACTTATAATTGCGCACATTAGGCCATGTTATCTGTCAATATAAATCCCGATACTGCGGTTCAGCTGATTGTGGGGGTGGGGTCTACCGTCCTCGCCGTCCTTCTGATGCTGATCAAGATTCCGCATTCGGATTACAGCAGCAAGCTTGCGAGCTCGAAACTGGCGATAGTGGTGAGCTTTCTGATATGCGGATACATGATGTTCTATACGATGGCGCAGTATGGGGCTGCACATATATGGGACTGGGAACTCTTCACAATGTTGACGATCTACATTGTTGTCCATTTCTCGACGTCAATCATTTCGTATTCGATGATCTCGCTTCTGAAGACGGAAAAACACAAGAGGCAGAATCTCTTCATGCCGGGATTGTTCATGTCGGCCATCATTGCTTTCATGCTTCTGGAGTCATACAAGTCTGGGAACATGACGTATTTCTGGGTGATGTGCGTCATTGCCCTTTCGACATTCCTTATCCAGTCTGTCACATATATCGTGTATTTCGACAGGGCTTACAAGCAGTCGCTCAAGGATCTTGAAAACTATTATGATGACGATGAGGAACATAAGCTCCGCTGGATCCGCTTCTGCTATGTGTTCTCGATGCTGACAAATCTTTTTGTCCTTGTGTACATCGGTCTTTACTGGCTTCTCGACTACAAGATGGAGGTTGCGGCCCTTTATACCTTCTGGTATCTTCTTTACATGCTGTACCTTTCGTCCAACTTCATTTCTTTCCTTGGAAGTCATAAGCTGATTCTTGATGCGGTGGCGCATAATGTGCTGACTGGTAATATCTTCCCTCAGCGGGCACAGCGCAGCAGAAAGACCGAAGGCCCGAAGTTGAATATGGACAAGGAATTCGCCAAGCTTGACAGGAACATAGAGCAGTGGGTGGCCGATAAGCGCTACTGCGAATACGACAATACCCGTGACCAGATAGCTTCCGATCTCAAGACGACAAAGGATATCCTCCATCTGTATTTCATGACGAAGATGGGTATAGACTTCAGGACATGGAGGACAGGACTGCGCATAGAGGAGGCCAAGCGTCTGCTTCTGGAGAACCGGGATGCCTCTATAAACATTGTCGCCGAAGTTTCAGGCTTCAGCGACAAGTCAAATTTCCATAGACAGTTCGTCAAGATTGTGGGTTGCTCTCCGAAGCAGTGGAGAGAGTCAGACGGTAATCCAGATCGAATCTGACAGGCTTCCCGTCCTCGTTTTCTTTCTTATAGTAAAGTATCACTGTGTCAGTCAGTGTCTCGAAAGAGCCTCCGTTCGCTTCGCCGTCGATGTCTTCGAATGTTATGGCCATGGTTACGGATTCTTCTTTCTTGATGTGGGCTTCAGCCCTGAAGATGCCGTCGCTGGATGTGTAGACTACGTCCGGTATCGTATAGCCTCCCCAGTCAAGGGTGACCTTTATGTGTTCGATAGGTTCTCCGTCCTGATCTGTGATCCGACCGTTTATTGTCGGGAGTCCGTCAAGAGCAGCATGCTCCTTGTCCATTCCAAGCTCTGCTGCGCTGCATGAAGCCAGCGAATGCGAGTGATGCGATTATGATACCTGGGTTCTTCATGCTGTCATGGCTTTACGAGTTTGAAGTTGCAGTCGTTGACGAAGAATGTGTTGTGCTTTTCGTCGAATGACGGGCCGCTCCATGTAATCTTAAGTTCCTGAGTCTCGCTGTTGTAGGAGCCGTCCTGGCTTTCGGCCTTGACGTTGCAGATGATGCTTCCTGAGAAGCCGAAGGCATCTACTGAATACAGGCCCTTGTTGTCTGTGTACACGGTCTTGGTCACGAGAGGGAGCGGGTACAGCACGTCAGGCGGGTATGCGTTGAGCGTTACCTTTATCTCTTCGAGAGGAGTGCTGTCCATATCTGATACAGAGCCGGTAACGACGATTCTGTAATCGCCGCCCAGCTCGTATCCGTTGTCTGCTACGAGCGCCTTGTCACACGAAATGACAGCCGCCGCAGCGATCAGTATTATGAAAATGTTTCTAATTGCTTTATTCATCTTTGCGGGTTCAATATCCCGGCTTAGGTTTTAGACGCTGCAAATTTAGTCATTTTCATCGATTCTGCAAAAATCATACAAAATGTTCCTTCGGATCAAGACCGAGTAGTTTCATGCGCTTGATGATCTGTGGTAACTCATTCTCGATGAACTCCATGCGTTGCTCCTTCAGGACAATCTCGCGGGCGTCTGCACTGATGAAATACCCGATGCCGCGTCGGTTGTAGATGATGCCGTCGTTCGTCAGTTTCTCATAAGATCGCATGACGGTGTTGGGGTTCACGCCGATTTCGGATCCGTATTCGCGCACCGAAGGGATGCGCGCGTCCGGTGTCAGGTCTCCGCTCAGGATCTGTTCGCATATCGCGTCACAGATCTGCAGATATATGGATTTGTTGCTGTTGAATTCCATGATACTAATGCTTCAATGTTTTGATCCTGAACCATATACCAAGAAGAAGTGCCAGGTTTACGATGGTGTCGCTGATGATGTCTACGAGTACCAGGTGCTTGAATATTCCGTGGCTGAATAACTCCACGACTGCCTGGGGATCACTGTTTGCTTTTGACACGATCTCAGACGCCCAGTTTGCCATGAAAGGAGACATCATTGCGCTTGTAGCCATACCGAAGGCGAAGATGCTTATGAAAGTCTTTACGCTCTTTCCGTTCTTGAAGAATATTGCTCCGAGCAGGAATGGGAGTGTTATTCCGAAAAAGTCGTCGACGTAAATCCACGGGTTGCTGACCTGTCTTATAAGGTCTTGTGCTACTGCTGCGTTCTCGATCGTCAGCTGCTCGTCACCCAGGTTCATGGTGAATTCTCTCAAATCACTCATGTTTCTGAGCAGGTCAATTCCTCCGGCGACGAGATTTCGTCCGCATGTATGATCCAATGCGCAGATGATTGCGTCAGTCCCTACATATATCAGAAATCCTGAAATCGGTACGATTATACATGTCATGAGTAACATGCTGATAAACTTCTCCAGCTTCGACGCTGGCAGGGTGATCCAGAAGGCGCCGTAATGTTTTTCCGTGAGTTTTCCATAACATTTTACCGGCATCGTCACGACCATGCAGATCATGGCCACTATGAATACAAAGACTCTGATCCCCATATCCGGTCCGTCCCATGTATGGGTCGTGAACAGATTGAACGCTGTGATGACGATGTATGTCGTCACTGGGAACAGAATGGCGATTGTCAGAAGGCTGAGCCCGTAATTTGCCCAGCATGTCCTGAAGTCTGTAGAAAAATACTTTCTGAATCTGCGGAAATTGAATATATCGTTTTTCATGGTGTCTATTTGTTAAAGATTCCTTTGATGAGTTCCTTGTTCTGGTGCACGGTGTTGAACAGCGCTTCCAGATTGACCTTGCTTTCCTCTCCAGACTGATTCAGACAGACCTTGATGCTTCCTCCAGGAATCATTTCGCTGTAGAGAGCGTCGTCAGCCTTTTCATTGCTGTAGTCGAAGTAAAGCTTCTCTGCTATTTCCTCAACCGTGGCGTTGAGGAGAATGTCCTGACGGTCGAGAATGATGATCGGATCGATGATGTTCTCGAGGTCCCTGACCTGGTGAGTCGAGATCAGAATCACCGAATCTTCGCGAGTGTACTTGGTCACAGCCTTGCGGAACTGGGCCTTTGAGGGGATATCAAGGCCGTTTGTCGGTTCATCCATGAACAGATATTTCGTGCTGCAGGCGAGGGCGAAGCTTATATAAGTCTTCTTGAGCTGGCCGAATGACATCTTTGTCATCTTCTGTTCAGGATCTGTTTCAAGTACCTGCATGATCTCAGTAAATTTCTCAATGTCAAACCTTTCCCAGAATTTGCCGTAGTTTCTGGCGTAGTCGATCGCCTTCATGTTCATCGGAGCGACCTCATCGCTGAGGTAGTACTGGTCCGACAGGAATGACGGCTCTCTCTTGTACGGATCGTGCCCGTCGATGTTGATGGATCCGAGCTGCGGCTTCTTGAGTCCGCACAAGAGAGTCAGCATGGTGGTCTTGCCGACTCCGTTTTCGCCGAGGAGGCCGTAGATGCGTCCTTCCTCCAGGTCCATCGTGATGTTTCGCAGCACATACTTTTCAGCAGGGAGCATGTGCTTCTTCTCTTTGCTCAGACTGATGCTTCCCAGTCCTCCGGTTTCACCATATGTGAAACCCAGTTCCTTGATCTGAATCATAGCTTATACCTTTAAAGTGTCTATTTGTTAAATAGTGTATTAGTGAAGTAGTACACTGCAAAGGTAGCACCATTTTTTTAATCTGCAAATTTTTCTGCAAAAAAAAAATCCCCGTGATAGCTAAAATCCTGATATCTAGCATAATAACTATATATGCCTGCCAGCCGAGGGATGCAGGCATATATAGTTAGGCGCTTGATTTACATATAGTTAGCTATCATGCGAGGGCATGCGAGGGCACGCGAGAGGCGCGCGAGAGCACGCAAACTCACGCTTTGTGGCTGCGGAACTTGAACGAGCGGATGTTTTCCTCGAGGAGAGGCTGCTCCGAGGAGGGGAGTGCCCATGCGAGGAAACGGTCGCGGAGGTAGCCGACTGCCTGGGCGGACGGATGGCACATGTCTTCGGCGTAGAAGCGGTAGTCGCGCAGTTCATCCATCATGATCTCGTATGCAGGGAAGTAGTCTGCCTTATAATAGGGGGTCATACTGAGGTCGGCCGGGCATGACGCAAGGAAGTCGTCAATGCCGAGAAGGAGAGCGGACTTGCTGAGCTGATTGCCGTGCGCGCCGTCCTTGAAATGGCGTATCGGGCTGACGGTGAATATGATCTGCTTGTCCATGATGTCGACACAAGGGGCTCCGCTGCATAGCTCCGCCATCCTGCGGAGCGCATCAGAAACTTCAGCCGCAGAAAGCCTTTCGCGGAGGAACTCCGCTGCAGGCCTCTTGAGGCAGTTCGATACTACGAAGTCCTTCTCGAGATGCCTGAAGCACCAGCTGGTACCGAGAGTGATTATTACTTTGTTACATGAGAGGAAGAACGAACGTGCCGTCTCCAGAGCCTGATTCGCGTCATGAAGAAATTCTTCGGCAGTTCCCCGTGCGAATGATGTGTGGTGCGAGAATGAGCACCAGCGACCGTCTCCGGCACCGATCTGCACGCAGTCCTGGGACGTGAACGGCTTGCCTGAAGCGAGCCGTTCCAGGCTTTGGAGGACTGACAGCGGATTGTACAGAGTCCCGAAGGGGTTCACGCAGACATCGAAGCCGTAGTCGGCCAGCTGCCTGCCGATGTTGTCAGAGAAGCAGCTGCCCAGAAGCATGATTCTGTCCTTATATGAAATGCCGACCTTGCATTTTTCGTCGGCTACCGGTGTCTGAAGTTTCATCATGGTGCAAATTTATCAAAATTTATCCATCCTTGCTCCAAAAGTATTATCTTTGAAAGATAATTATGCTTGTGCAACCTATGAAGAAACATTATATAGTATCGCTTTTCGTCCTGATGCTGTCGGCTGTACTGGCTGATGCCGCGCAGCCGCGTAAGGAGAAGGTCCGTTTTGTGTACGATGTCACCTTCGACATGAATTTCGATAACAGGGAGTACTACAGGAGCGGTTTTTCCGAGTCGATGACCATCTTCGGTGCTCGTCTTACGCCTTCTGTCGGTGTCGATGTCCTGTCGTATGAAGGTACGGAACACAGGGTGATGATGGGTATCGACGTAATGAAGGACTTCGGTGCTTCGCCCCTGCCGTCATCGATTGCCGGTGGGGAGACTGACGAGACTTCGCCGAGGCTGAACAACCTTGCCTTGCTGCGGGAGATGACGCTTTATTACAGGATGAAGAAGGAAACAGGCTGGACTGAAATGACCATGTATGCGGGTATCTTCCCGCGCAGCGCGTCCGAAGGAAGGTATTCTCAGGCCTTCTTCTCCGATTCGCTGAAGTTCTACGACAACAATCTCGAGGGTATACTCCTGAAGTTCCAGCGCCCTAAGGCGTACTTCGAGGTAGGTTGCGACTGGATGGGCCAGTTCGGAAATGACCGCAGGGAGAAGTTCATGGTGTATTCGGCCGGCGAGGGAAAGGTAGCGCCAGTGCTTTCGTTCGGCTATGCCGCATATATGTACCATTTTGCCAGCTGCGAGTCTGTCCACGGCGTCGTCGACAATATATTGGTCAATCCATACATGCGTTTCGACTTCAGCCGCATGATGGGACTGCGGACTTTTGCGATGCGCTTCGGATGGCTTCAGGGCATGCAGAACGACAGACGCAATATCGGCATATATACATTCCCGTATGGCGGAGAATTCGACCTGGAGATCCGGCATTGGGGCTTCGGCCTTCGCAACAGTCTGTTCTACGGTATGGACATGATGCCGTACTACAACAACAGCGACGGCGCGGACATCAAGTACGGCAACCGGCTGTACTTCGGCGATCCGTTCTACCGTGTCCACGACGACGGAGAGGCCGGTGCCGGCATGTACGACCGTCTGGAAGTCTTCTGGGAGTCGTACCGCAGCCGGTTCCTGAATGTGCACGTGGGCGCATTCTTCCATTTCCATGATTTCCATTATTCCGGCTGCCAGCAGGTGGTGAAGCTTGGCTTCAATCTGCAGGAACTTGTCAACCGCAAAAGATAAAATACAGAAATATGAAAAGAACATTCATTGCAATCATTGCCGCTCTGACAGCATTGGTTTCATGCGGCCCGAAGGACGGTGAGTACACTTTCCGCCTTCTTACTACGAATGATGTCCACGGACATTATTTCGACTCTCTCTATGTATCCGACAGGACTGCCAATTCGCTTCTTTCGGTTTCATGGTATGTGGACAGCATCCGCGTCGCTGACGGTGCTGAGAACGTAATTCTTCTCGATGACGGCGATTGTCTGCAGGGAGATAATGCGGCATACTATTACAATTATGTGGACACTGTTTCTAAGCATCTTTTCGCCCGCATGATGGAATACATCGGCTATGATGCCGTGATTGTCGGTAATCATGACATCGAGACGGGACATCCTGTGTATGACCGTCTTGTGAAGACGATGGATGTACCTTTCCTTGCGGCGAATGCAATCCGCAACGACAATGGTCAGGCTTATTTCCAGGAGTATGTGACCTTGAAGAGGCATGGATTGAAGATCACCATCATAGGATTTACCAATCCGAACATCAAGAGCTGGCTCTCTCCTCTTCTCTGGGAAGGAATGGAGTTTAAGTCTCTTGAGTCGTTTGCCCAGGAGACTGTGGACAGGATAGTCGCACAGGAGAAGTCTGATGTCGTGATAGTCGCAGCACATATCGGAACAGGAGAAGGTGACGGCTCGCAGCTCGAGAGTCAGGGACTGGATCTCTTCAAGAGCCTGAAGGGCGTTGATTTCGTCGTGTGTGCACACGATCACAGACCTGTGGTACATCAGGATGAGGATATCTGCCTGATCAATGCAGGAAGTCATTGCCGCAATCTCGGCTGTGGTACTGTAAAGGTTACCGTCAAGGGAGGCAAGGTCGTGTCCAAGGAACTCTCCGCCGATCTCCTCGCGTTGGACAAGAAAAAGGTTGATGAGGAGATGAAGGCATTGTTCCGTCCTGAGTATGAGGCTGTCAAGGCGTTCACTCTCAAGGAAGTCGGTGAACTCAAGTCGGATCTCCGCACCCGTGATGCATATAGAGGCATGTCGGACTATATCAATCTCATCCATACGCTTTCGCTCAGCTGTGCTCCGGCTCAGATTTCCTTCGCTGCTCCGCTGACATTCAACGGCTTCGTGAAGGCGGGAACTCTCGTATATAATGACCTCTTTACGATATATCCTTTTGAGAACCAGCTTTTTGTAGTTAAGATGACCGGCAAGGAGATTAAGGACTACATGGAGGCTTCATATGATTCATGGATCAATACTATCGGTCGTGGACAGGACCATGTTCTGAAGATAGTCAATGCTGCCGATCCTCGTACCGGCCAGAAGCGCTGGTCTTTTGAGAACAGGTCGTATAATTTCGATTCGACAGGCGGTATGATCTACGATGTGGATGTGACGAAGCCGATGGGGGAGAGGGTGATCATAAAGTCGCTCGCAGACGGAAGTGCGTTCGATCCGGCTCAGACCTACAATGTGGCGATGACATCATATCGCGCAAGCGGTGGCGGCGGACTCATGGCTGCTGCCGGTATCGATACGGATAAGATTGGGGAAAGGGTGGTGGAGTACTACCCTGAGATCAGGAATATTCTGTATGACTACCTTGTTGAGAACGGGTCGATCGATCCGGCGAAGACCGGCGACAAGGCAGTGATCGGAGAGTGGAAGTTCGTGCCGGAGAAGAAGGCGGAGGCGGCTCTCGACCGCGACATGGCTCTCCTCTTTCCTAGACGTTAAGTGATTGCATCATAAGCCATTGGCCCCCGGAAGCATTTCCCCTGTTCTTCTGCTTCCGGGGGCCAATGGCTTATGATGAATATATCTCTACAGCAGGCCGAGGAGCTTGCTGCGGGAGAGCATGCAGGCGCCGATAGGACCGGCTTTTCGGCCGAGTTTCGAGAACTTTATTGTCGTGTCTCTGTTGATGATGTTCAGAGAATGCTTCTGAATCGCGCTCTTGATAGGCAGCAGCAGATATTCCGATGCTGCAGACAGTCTGCCTCCGATCACGACGAGTTCAGGGTTGAACAGGTTGATCAGACCCGCGATGGCGCGGCCAAGCACTGCCCCGATCTCCTCCACGACTTCTATGGCCAGTACGTCTTCCTCCAGGATAGCTCCCAGTATGTCATCCAAGGTGATCTCTCCTCCTTTGTTGAACTTTTCAGACAGCATCGATGCCCTGCCGTCGCGGAGCTTCTCCATGAAGATCCTGTGCAGAGCCAGACCGGATGCTCCCGTCTCCAGACATCCTGTCTTGCCGCACTGGCAGATCTGATCGTTGTCCAGCAGAGGGAAATGGCCGATCTCTCCGGAGAATCCGGACTTGCCGTACGAAAGTTTGCCGTCCAGAATCATACCCATACCGAGACCCCACGCGACATTGAGGAAGAGCATGTCCTGCTCCTTGTTCGCCACGCCGCATATGTACTCGCCATATGTCATTGCCCTTGAATCGTTCTCGATGAATACAGGGGCCATCAGCTCTTCTTCCAGGAGGGAAGCTATCGGACGATCCTCGCCTAGGAAATATGTGAAGCAGTAGCCTGTCTCGTTGTTTACGCGTCCCGAGAGGTTCACTCCGTAGGCAAGAACCTTTGATGCATCGACTCCGATTCTCGACAGATGCTCCTTCGTCCCGTCGCATAGCTTCTTGAACGATGCTTCGGAATTCTCCAGAGTAAATGCTATATCTTCCTTATAATCAATTGTCTGTCCCTTGAAGTTGGTCACGGCTACGCTGATCTCGTCCTTTCTGACTTCGATGCCGACAAAATAACCGGCCGAAGAATTGAGGCCGTAGATGCTCGGACGGCGTCCTCCGTTCGTGCCCTGCTTTCCCATGTCTTCGAGGAAACCGTCATCGATAAGTTCTCCGACCAGTTTGGTGATGGTCGGGATACTTGTGTTCAGCTCTTTGCTGAGGTCTGCCAGGCTGTAGTCGCCTTCGTTGACGCATAGACCCAGTATCCTTTTCTTAAGGCTGGAATTCTTGCCGTCAATGTTGCTGAGGAATGAAGCATTCATATTATTTCCTGTTGTTCCAGTATGATTCGATTTCCTCAAGAGTCTTTCCTGTAGTCTCAGGAATCACCTTCCACATGATGAGCATGTAAGGCACGCACATCACTGCAAAGATGAAGAATGTTCCTGCCTGGCTCCATCCGAGGAGTACAGGGGTAAGCTGGCCGATAAGATATGTTCCGATCCAGAGGGCGAAGCCTGCGATCGACATCGCGCGTCCTCGTACGCTGTTCGGATACATCTCTGAAAGGAGCACGAACACGATCGCTGAAATCGAGATGGCGCAGCAGAATACGTATGCGAGGAAGAATGTCAGCATGAAGCCGTTGCCAAGGCCGATAGCCGATCCCCATGCGAAGTAGATACCGATGGCTACGAGGCAGATGATCATGCCGGATACTCCCCAGTAGATCAGCTGCTTGCGTCCTACACGGTCGATGATGAATACGGCGAGTACGGTAGTCACGCAGTTCACTACTCCTACGAGAACGGTCGAGAACATAGGGTTGTCGAAGCCGGCCTCGGAGAAGATCTTAGGTCCATAGTAAAGCACGGCGTTTACACCCATGAACTGGCCGAGGATAGCGATTGCACTTCCTGCAATTACGGCTACGAGGATACCTGGCTTGAGCAGGTTTGACCACTTGCCCTTGGTCTCGCCCTTAAGCGAATCCTGTGTCACAGCGATTTCCTCCTTCACTTCTTCGGCTGTAGGATAAATGCGTGCGAGCACAGAAGATGCCTTGTCGAGCTTTCCATTGACGATCAGCCATTTAGGGCTTTCCGGAATGAAGAATATGATGATGAAGAAAAGGAGGGCAGGGATGGTCTCGCTTCCGAGCATTCCACGCCATGCCTCCGTATGCATTATCTTCTGCCAGAGGGTTACGTCAGTTCCTGCCAGCGAATGGTCGATGTTTGCGTCGATCACCCAGTTCATGAGGTATGCGAGCAGGAAGCCGATGGTAACTGCAAGCTGGTAGAGCGAAACGAGAGTGCCTCGGATCTTCGCCGGTGATACCTCTGATATATATATAGGCGATACGATAGAAACGATACCGATACCGATGCCGCCGATGATGCGGTATGCCACAAGGCCGTCGAAGCTGCCGCAGACCGCGCATCCGATCGCCGAAATGCTGAACAGAGCGGCTGAGATGAGCATGGTGAGCTTGCGGCCGAGGTAGTCGCTGAGCGTTCCTGCGACGAGCACGCCTGCAATCGAGCCGATCAAGGCGCAGCCGACGTACCATCCTTCCATCATGTCTGTAAGGTGGAACTGGTTCTTTACGATCTCTGTCGTGCCGGAGATCACGGCTGTGTCATATCCGAAGAGGATTCCTCCGATGGCGGCCACTACCGCCATGAAGATTACGTATCCCGTTGTATTCTTCATTGCTTTATGTTTAGATGTTGAAATACTCTCTGTATCTGTTGTAGAGGTTGCCTGCTGCACCGTATACCGACTGCGGGCTCATGAAGTGCGGGAATTCGAAGGTGATGGCCTTGTCATATCCGCAGCGTTTTGCAGCCTCCAGCTTGAGACGGAGCTTGTCGAACTTGATAGGGAGGAACTTTATCGGCATGTCGCGGTCGAATGTCTCGGCGTTTGTCCAGCACTGCATTCCATATTTGTCAGCCAGTTTCTTGTTGACACTGAAGAAAGCATCGAGTTCGTCATAGTCGATGTGGCCGTCCTGGAATGCTACAGCATCCACAACGTCGTGGATACCGGCAAATATCTGGTTCCATTCCTTCTCGTGCTGCTCCACGGATACTGCGTTGTCGTTGATTGCCTTGTTTGTACCCATGATGGCTTTCTTTCCGTCTATCCATGGCGAAATGAATACTGGAAGTCCGCCCGACACGTCCTTACACTGCTGGCCCATCGCGTGGAATGCGTCGACGGCGCCGATCGTATCGCGGCTGATTTCAGTGCTGATGTACCATCCTCCGAAACTGTCGTACTTCTCGCCGTACATTTTCCATACTTCATCGATGACGAACTTGTTGTCCTCGATTTCATGACTCATATCCTTTGTGTCCCAGTATACGCCAGAGTCGTAAAGTCCGAGGTAGAACTTCATTCCGTGCTTCTGAGCAAGGCGGCAGAACATGTCGATAAGGTCGACAGAAGGCATGTAGCAGCCTTTCTTAAGGAGATATGGAGACGGGTATGTGATGAATTTCCTGTATCCGCATCGTATGTCGATCACGGTGTCGATGCCGATAGCCTTCATATATGCGAAATCCTGGTCCCATTCCTTTTCGCCCCAGTTCTGGTGCGGGATGTCGTGTGATATTTCGTCCAGGAAGGTTCCTGTGATCCTTAGTCCGTTGTCCTTCGGTACGATAAGAGATCCTGCCGAAGCATCTGTCAGCGAGCTTTCCGAAGTCTCGCCGGCGCATGAAGTGATAATTGATGGAGCCACTATAGCTGATGCTCCTCCGATTGCCATCTTCTTGAGAAATTCCCTGCGGTCTGTCATTGTTATGTGGTTTTTAAAGATTTTTCAGATTAAATCATGCAAATATATATAAAATTGTATAAGTCCCGATTGAAAATCTGAAATATCTTATGCTATTTTATTGCCCGTCGGCTGAGTTTCTTTAAAAATTCTATTAAATGTGACGATTATTATTAAAATTATTTAAAAAATACGAAAGAATGTGTTGAAATCATAAAAAATATTTCTACTTTTGTATGTTTATTATACCCTAAAATGAAGACAACTACATTAATAGCATCTATCATCGCAGCGTTGGCACTCATGTCTTCGTGTGCGTCAGCCTCTGATAATAAGGAAGTTACAAACCATAATTACATGTGGTTTGACTGTGAGGCCAATTACAGGACTCTCTCTACTCCGGATTCCATCAGGTTCTATCTTGCCAAGTGCAAGGACCTCGGATTCGGCAATGTCGTGGTTGACGTGAAGTCTATCATGGGAGAAGTCCTTTATGACAGTGAGATCGCTCCGTATATGGGCGATTGGGAAGGTGTCGAGCGTCCGCGTGATTACGATATGCTCGGCTATTTCATCAAGTATGGCCATGAAATGGGCCTGAAGGTGTTCGGATCGCTCAATGTGTTTGCAGGTGGACACAACTTCTTCGACAGGGGAGTCGTCTATCAGGACAAGGCGGCATGGCAGTCGATCTGCTATATAGACGGTAAGCTCGTTCCGATATCTTCTGTAAAGTCGAATTACAACTGCATGATGAATCCGGGTATTCCTGAAATGCGTCAGTATCAGATAGATATCCTCAAGGAGTTCGCGCGCAAGTATCCTGAGGTCGACGGCCTTATCTTCGACCGCGTACGTTACGATGAGATCACGTCAGACTTCAGTGAACTCTCAAAGAAGCAGTTCGAGGAATATGCAGGAGTGACAGTGGAGAATTTCCCTGAGGACATCCTCAGCTGGTACGACAAGGACGGCAATCTCCGCAGCAAGTGGGCTCCGGGAAAGCATTTCAAGAAGTGGGTCGAGTACAGGGCTATGACTATCCATGATTTCGTGGTCGAAGCTCACAAGGCTCTGAAGGAGATCAATCCGGATCTTATCATCGGAGACTATACAGGAGCATGGTATCCTACATATTTCCAGGTAGGTGTGAACTGGGCAAGCGAGACTTATGATCCTTCGCAGGTTCCGCAGTATCAGTGGTGGGCTACCGAGGATTACCACAAGACAGGATATGCCGAGCAGCTTGACGTATATATGACAGGTCTGTATTACTCGTTCATCACAAAGGATGATGTCGACAAGGCAACTGGAGTTGTCGGACAGCGCAGCGAGGCCGGTATGGACAACAGCCTCACATACTGCTACAGCGTCGAGGGTGGTGCAGAGATCGCAAAGGAGATCACGAAGGGAGTCGTTCCTGTGATCGGCTCAATCTATGTCGAGCAGTATATGGGTGACTTCTCACCATTCGGCCCGGCTGTGACGCAGGCTCTCAAGAGTACAGACGGTGTCATGATCTTCGACATCGTGCATCTGAACAAGCACAAGCTTTGGGATGAGCTCGAAGAGGCTATGAAAAATGCTGATAATCAATAATTAATATATAACTGATGAAAAGGATTTTAAGGAATCTGTTTGTCATGTCCATTTTTCTCTTGGGGGGGGCAACGCTTGCTATAGCTCAGCCTACAGTAAGGGGAAAGGTGACTGACGCGGACGGACAGCCTCTTCCGGGAGTCGCTGTCCTTGTCACTGGTACGACCAATGGTACCATGACAGATGAAAACGGAAATTATTTCCTGAACGTAAACAAGGGAGATGTCCTCCTGTTCACAAGCCTTGGTCTCGGAGACCAGACTTTCGAGTGCGACGGTACGCTCAGCAAGCTTGATGTGACAATGGTTGAGGATGCTACTTTCATCGAGGAGACAATCGTTGTCGGTTACGGTGTGCAGAAGAAGTCATCGATGACCAGTGCCGTGTCTGCAATCAAGGGTGACGAGCTCCTCAAGGCTCCGTCTACCAATGTATCCCAGCTCCTTGCCGGTAAGCTGACAGGTGTATCTTCGGTGCAGGAGTCGGGTGAGCCGGGCCTCGACCAGGCTGTCATCCGTATCCGCGGATCTCAGGGTGCAGCGAAGTATGTAGTCGACGGTTTCCCTGTAGACAACATCAATGACATCGATCCGTTCGATATCGAGAGCATCTCGGTCCTCAAGGACGGTGCTTCTGCTGCCGTATACGGCCTTCAGGCATCTAACGGTGTCATCATCGTCACAACAAAGAAGGGTGCTGCCGGCAAGCCGAAGATCACATACAACGCGACATTCGGTGCTTCGATGAACGCCAATTTCCCTGAATTCATGGACGGTCCTCAGTTCGCATACTATTATAATGTGGCTCAGATGATGGACCAGCTGGCATCAGGTGCTATCGCAAGTGAGGCAGACTATGTTCCGTACTTTACAAAGGATCAGATCGAAATGATGCTCAACGGAGATCCTACTGACGGATGGGACAATGTGAACTATATCGACAAGGTGTTCGGTACAGGCCTCACCCAGAAGCACAATGTAACAGTTCAGGCCGGAAACGAGAAGTCACGTTATTTCGCATCTTTCGGATACCTCGGACAGAAGGGTAACATCGACAACTACAACTACGACAGATACAATGTCCGTGCGAACATAGAGTCGGATCTCGCCGAGAACTTCAAGTTCAGCCTCGGTCTTTCCGGTGTCCTTTCGAACCGACATACTCCTGGATTCGGAACCGGTGGAAGTGACATGGGTTCAGAGACAGGATGGCTCTCGATCGCCAACCAGACTATCCAGATGCATCCATATCTGCCAGTCAAGTACAATGACATGTATACCGCATCCCTGAAGAAGAATACCAGCCTTCCTCAGAGCCCGCTTGCAGCTATCTACGAGTCCGGCTACAAGAAGACACGCGGTCTCGATGTGTCGGCAAACATGGCTCTCCAGTATGATGCACCATGGCTCAAGGGCTTGACGTTCAAGGTTTCCGGAGCATTCGACTACGGTGCTACGATGAACAAGAACCTCAATACTCCTTTCCCTCTGATGGCATATTCGGACGGCGCATGGAAGGAGACTGTAGATCCTCGCGGAACCGGTAGCGGAGTGAACCTCGGTGAGGGAACCTCATACTACCAGCAGCTTACCGGACAGGCGAGTGCATCATATACGAAGACATTTGACAAGCATTACATCGATCTCCTCGCTCTTGCCGAGATCTCTGACTACAAGTCAAATGCACATTCCGCTTATGCGAAGCTCATTCCTTTCGATGCACTTCCAGAACTCAGCTACGGTCAGCCTGCAGACAGCCCGATTTCAGGCTACAGCAATACCTCACGCCAGATCGGTTACGTATTCCGCGCACGCTACAACTGGGACGAGAGATATCTTGCAGAGTTTACAGGCCGTTATGACGGTTCATACCTCTTCGCAGGTATGAGGAATACCCGTTGGGGATTCTTCCCTTCGGCTTCATTGGCCTGGAATCTCGCAAAGGAGCCATGGATGGCCGGAGTAGACGGACTTGATGACTTGAAGATCAGAGGATCGGTCGCTCTGCTCGGAAATGACTCGATCAGCTCGTACATGTTCCTCAATACATACAGCAAGTATGGTTCAGAAGTTATCTACGGAAACTATGGCAACGGTACGACTGTAAATCCTGCATATGGAGATTCCGGACTTGCCAATATCGACCTTACATGGGAGAAGAGCCTTTCGTACAACGTCGGATTCGACCTCAAGATGTGGGGCGGCCTGATCAGTGCTGAAGTCGACGGCTTCTACAGATACAACTTCGATATCCTTACATACATGGGATCTGATTATCCGCCTTCAATGGGTAACTATTTCATGTCTGCAGAGAACCATAACGCATATGACACCAAGGGTATCGATGTGATGGTGGCTCACAGAAGCCATTTCATGCTCGGCGACAAGCCTTTCCAGTACGGAATCAGCGGTACCGTGACTTATGCGCGCAGCCGTTGGATCATCTATCCGGACCAGCCTAATATCCCTGCTAATCAGAAGGTTGTAGGAAAGCCACTCGGAGCTACCATGGCATGGACTGCTGACGGCCTTTACAGAAGCGAAGAGGAAATCGACAATTCTGCATGGTACGGAACACGTCCATGTATCGGTGACATCAAGTATGTAGACCTTAACGGTGACGGAAAGATCGACGGCGACGACAAGGGTTTCATCGGCCGTACAAACCGTCCTGAGCTGACATACGGTCTCAACCTCGACTTCGCATGGAACGGAATCGACTTCAATGCTCAGTTCACCGGTGGTGCTCTCTTCGACGTTTCGCTTACCGGTACATACTACAACGGATACGACGATAACACGATCTGGACGCAGACATTCAAGGAAAACGCGAACTCGCCTCTCTTCCTCGTTGAGAATGCGTACAGCATCTACAATCCGGACGGTACCTTCCCTCGTATCACCCTCGGTGCTCCGGGACATGGCGGAGACAACGGTCTTGCGTCTACATTCTGGCTCCGTGACGGAACATATGTCCGTCTGAAGTCCGCTCAGCTCGGTTATACGATCCCTCGCAAGTGGACAAGCAGGATGAATATTGAGGCCCTGAGATTCTTTGTCGAGGGCCAGAACCTCTTCACTCTCGACGCGCTTCCTGAAGGAATCGACCCTGAGTCACCAGGTGTGAACAACGGTTACTATCCTCAGCAGCGTCTTGTCATGGGCGGTATCACATTAACATTCTAAGGAGGGCACGAAAATGAAGAAACTTATAAGAACAATCACAATCGCTCTGATGTCCCTCGGACTTCTTTCATGTTCTGATTTCCTTGACCTGGATCCTACAAACAAGGTGTCGGACAAGGTCATGTGGGAGTCGACTGCCAATGCCGAGTATCATGTCAACTATCTCTATACCTATATCTATGACGTACTCATGGGACAGTGCGTCGCAGGACAGACAGAAGCGCTGACAGACATGCTCAAGTATGGCTCATACAACTATAACTCATTGTGTTACATACCGAGTGAAATCGCATATGGAGCCGCTACGACCCTGACTGCCGGATATGTGGATTCATATCTCGGATTCTGGGGATCATGGTATACAGGTATCTCTAAGATCAACAAGGCGATCGTCTATCTGAACAAGTTCGGACAGATGTCTGATGCAGACAAGATCCGCCTTGAGGCTGAGATGAAGTTCATCCGTGCTTTCCTTTATTTCGACCTGATGAAGCGTTATAAGGAGATCATCATCTATGATGAGAACCTCGACGCTTATACAAAGGATAAGGCTGTCAGCACAGAGAAGGAAGGATGGGATTTCATCCAGTCTGACCTCGAGTTTGCAGCAGCCAATCTTCCGGACAGAACGACTTCAAAAGGCCGTATCGACAAGGGAATGGCATTGGGATTCATGACACGTGCGATGCTCTACGCAGAGCGCTATGATCTCGTGATCAATGCCGCAAACGAGGTGGAGAAGCTCGGTTATGCTCTTGAGGCTGACTATCATGACGGATGCATGAAGGGCATCGGTGCCGGCAACAAGGAAGCGATCATCCAGTATCAGTTCAGCAGGGCCAATGATGTGACCCACAGCTTCGACTTCTATTATACCCCTGGAGGTGACTATTCTATCTTCAAGGAGACAGGCGGCGGATACGGTACTCCGACCCAGGAAATGGTAGAGTCTTACGAGCTCGCAAAGGGTGGCTTCCCAGACTGGACTCCTTGGCACGGTACAACGACTCAGACCCCTCCGTATGAGGATCTCGAGCCTCGTTTCCATGCTACGATCCTTTACAACGGTGCGACATGGAAGAACCGTAAGATTGAGCCTTTCGTCGGTGGCTCTGACGGATGGTGCACATGGAACCTCGACCGCGAGCCGAAGGGACGTACAACTACAGGTTACTACCTCCGCAAGCTTGTTGACGAGACTCATGATGTCATAGCTTATTCCGGTGGCGTACAGCCGCTTATGGTTCTGCGTTATGCTGAAGTCCTTCTCAACAAGGCTGAGGCTTGCTATAAGTCTTCTACTCCTGATGTGGCAGCAGCCAATGCAGCGGTGAAGGCAATCCGCGACCGCGTCGGACTTCCTTATGAGAACAAGGAAGGTGATGCGCTTTGGGCTGCAATCCGTCAGGAACGTAAGGTTGAGCTCGCTTACGAGGGACTCTGGTATTGGGATCTCCGTCGCTGGAAGGCCGCACATAAGGCTTATCCGGAGGGATTGACAGGCTATCAGCAGCATGGTCTGAAGATCGAGAAGAACAGCGACGGTACATTTACATATACCTATGTGTCTGTAGATGATCAGGACAGAAACTTCCCTGAGAAGATGTACCGCTTCCCGATGCCGACCGGAGAGTTGAGCAATAATGGTGCAGTCGATCAGTATCCTGAGTGGAAATAATGATAAAAGCTGATGAAAATGAATAAGATACATTATATTTTGATTGCCGCTCTGCTCGTTCTTGCGTCCTCATGTCAGGATCCGCAGTTCGTTGAGCCGACGGCTGACCGTCAGGGTATCACGAGTCTGACGGCGTACTTCACCTCGGGTAAGTATACAGAGATGGAGTTAGGCAAACTTGAGGTGTCTGATCCTGATCTGGACAGATATGTCATTCCGATTCCTTGGTACTATCCGGAGGAGACTGATGATGTGACTACTCTTTATATGGCCAATGTCAGAGTAAGGGCCGAGCTTGCTGAGAACTGCAGCATCGATCCTCCTCTTACTCTTCTTGACCTTTATCAGGAGCATACCTTCACATATACCAATGCCCAGGGTGAAAGCAAGCAGATCACCATTACTGGAGAGAGAGTAAAGTCAAAGACTACCAATATGCTTGGATTCAACCTTCTTGATCCTGAGACGTTGGAGGTTGTGATCGAGGGATTCGTCGATAACGAAAACAAGGCCGTATATCTCTTCACAATCGATGACCTCAGCGGTCTCGTTGCAGAAGTGACCCCTTGGTATCATGCAAGTGTCTTCGGCGCAGATCCTGTTCTTGATGAAGACGGAAAGCCGACTGATCTCTATAGATTTGACACTCCTCAGGATTGGAACGAAGAGCAGACTGTATCCATCCTTGCGCATGACGGTGTGACAAAAGGTGGCTTCAAGGTTATAAAGAGGGATCCGGAAAAGATTCCTTACGGCTTCAATGCCGAGACTGTGAAGGAGATGTTCAACATCGATCCTGTGAGTCGTCTCGGAGTACCTTCATACATTACTCCGGTCAACGCATCACTCGCTTATGTGGGAGGCTATCTCGTAGTCAGCCACGGAGACGGATCGGCTCCTATCTACCTTGACGGAAGAAACGGATCGAAGCTCGGCGAGATTGCGACAGGCGGCCTTACTGTAGGTGCCGTGACAAGCGATGAAGCCGGTAACATGCTCCTGTGCAACCATCTTGATGCTGCAGGCAAGTTCGAGATATACAGGACTAAGTCCGTTACTGAAACACCGACCCTGTTCTATTCATATGACAGCGAAGTATCGCTTCCTATGGGTGCCAAGATAAAGGTCTGCGGTAATATTGATGCGGATGCACGTATCACTGTATCTTACGAAGGTGTCGAAGGCGTTACTACTGCGAGCCAGTTTGCAGAGTTTATCGTAGTCGGCGGCGCTGTAACAGAAGTGAATGTACATGATCTTGCTCCTGCCGGCATTTCTTGGGGCTCATATCCTCAGAATGCTGCCGCAGTCGTTCCTTCTTCATCAAAGGCTGGTGAAAACGGATGGATGTATGCGTCATATTCGATCAACGGAATGCAGTGGATCAGACCTGACCTCACAGCAGCTCAGCAGATTATCACAGATGATGCTGCCAATGCATGGCTTCTGAATCCTAACTGCCTTGAGAGCAAGACATTCAATAATGCAAGCTATCTGACCCTCCTTGTCTGCCACCATTTCCCTGCATGGGACAAGCAGCCGAGCCTCTGGGTATATGATCTTGCAGATCCGTCTACTTTCACAGGCAATTATCAGAACTCTTCGTCTTTGGTGACTTACAACAGCTGGCTTATCTACTTCAATGCTACGAATGCAGCTGACAACCTCACCCAGTCTTCTGGTGACGTCATCATGGCTCCTTCAGCAGACGGCTTCAAGGTCTATATCTACTACTATGACCATT
Source organism: Bacteroidales bacterium (assembly GCA_017937885.1). Lineage (GTDB taxonomy): Bacteria > Bacteroidota > Bacteroidia > Bacteroidales > UBA932 > Cryptobacteroides. The sequence goes on along the minus strand of JAGBCS010000002.1, from coordinate 54,915 downwards.
ATGCCGGCATGATCGGAGGCTATTCTGCAGACTGCGTAAAGAAATAGTGAAATGAACATGTTGATAATAAGAATGGTAATGTGTCTGGGTCTCATGGGAGTCTTCGCCTCGTGCGGAGACACCTATGAGTATCCATGGAATTCGGAATGGGACAAGTTCACTCCCGAGCAGGAGGATACTACCGTTACGGAGCCGACAGACACAACCCAGACTCCCGAACCTCCGGTAGAAGACCCTGATCCCGAGCCACCAGTCGAGGATCCGGAGCCTCCTGCTGAAGACCCGGAACCTCCTGTAGAAGATCCTGATCCTGAACCGCCAGTCGAGGACCCGACTCCGGAGCCTCCTGCGGAGGACCCGGTTCCAGGACCAGAGGCCGGATCTTTCGAGAACTGGACAGATGTATCTGCTGACTATGGAGAACTGCCTTCATATCTTAAAGTATACAGGTCCCCTGAACAGCTGGAGGGAAAGAATGCGGTTGCTTATGTAGCCGTTGCCGATATGGCATCTGCCGAATGGGACATCTGGAGCGTCAGGTCAGACAGATCAGCTGAGACAGCTGACGCATTCATGACACCTTCCGATGTGTATGATGAGACTTCATGCGCTGTGGTGATCAACGGAGGATACTTCTACTATTCAGGAAGCAAGAGATATACTTCGAGCCTTGCAGTGAAGGATTCCGAACTGCTCGCTTACAATATCAATTATGCTTCGCAGGATTGGGTGACGATGTATTATCCGACCAGAGCTGCTTTCGTACAGTATGCCGACGGATCTTACGATGCATGCTGGACATATGCGACGTGGAATAACCATTTCATGTATCCAGTTCCTGCAGACAACTCATGGGACAAGCAACCTCTCGGAATACCGTCACTGGATTCGCCGGAAGGAGGACGTGTTTTCGAGGCTGAGACTGCTGTTGGAGGAGGCCCTGTACTGATCAATGACGGCAAGTTTACCGATTCATACGTTCAGGAACTCTTCGATGGCCCGACTGGAATCGGTCCTGACACCAACCAGCCGCGTACGGCTGTCGGTGTGACGGCAGACGGAAGGATGATATTCTTTGTCTGCGAGGGTCGCGAGATGACTTCCGGCGTGTTCGGACTTACTACGGCTGATGTCGCAAATGTCCTGCTGGATCTCGGATGTGTCGAGGCTATGAATCTTGACGGCGGCGGATCAAGCTGCATGCTTGTCAATGGAAAGGAAACAATAAAAGTGTCGGACGGTTCTCAGAGGGCTGTCGCAAGCACTTTGATGCTTAAGTAAATGATAATTATGAGTTTTATAATCAGATTGATATTCGCCTTTTCTCTCGTCGCTTTCGTGTCATGTGATGAGGTCAAGGAGTATCCTTGGAATCCGGATTGGACTCAGACTCAGCCTGAACCAGAGCCTGAACCAGAGCCTGAACCCGGCCCTACTCCTGGCGATACTACTACAACTGAAAAGCCAGATACGACTCAGACTCCCGAACCTCCGGTAGTTGATCCGGAGCCTCCTGTAGAGGACCCTGATCCTGAGCCGGATCCTCAGAATGGAAAAGCTCGTCTCGTTTGGATAGATGCAGCGGCTAATTTCGAGGATTATGCAAATGATGCCGACAGGATTGCGTCCGATATGGCTCGTATCAAGGAAACTGGCTTCACTGGTGTCATTGTCGAAGTACGTCCTACTACTGCAGGACTTCTGTTCAAGTCTGACATTGAGGCTGAACTTGATATGGTCGATGCATGGACTGATAACGGCTATGTATGGCTCAAGAGAACCGCGTCATTCGACTATCTGCAGGCATTTATCGATGCGGGAAAGGAGAACGGGCTTGATGTATACGCTGCGATCAATACCATGGTCGGCGGTAAGGAATGTCCGTACGGCCTCGGTTCTCATGGTCCTCTGTTCGACGGCTCCATCAGCAAGGATTGGGCTTCGGTGATAAATATGGTCGGAGGCTTGAAGAGCTGTATGGACCTCGGTACCGGAACAAAGTTCCTGAATCCGGCAAATGACGATGTCGTGGCATATCTGCTCGGCATTCTCGAGGATCTGTCAGCATATGATGTCAAGGGTATCATCCTCGACCGCTGCCGTTATGATGACTATGAACTTATGAGTGATTTCTCTGATGTGTCACGTGCAAAGTTCGAGGCCTATATCGGCCAGGAACTTGCGAACTGGCCGGGAGATATCTTCACGCCAGGCGCTGACAAGCTCAACGGGAATGGTACTGACATGCAGAAGAAATGGATGGAGTTTCGTGCGAAGAATATCCATGATTTCATGGAGAAGGCTTCGGAAAGAGTGCATTCCGTCAATCCGGATATCCGTTTCGGAGCTTATGTGGGTGCTTGGTATTCAAGCTATTACTTCTCCGGAGTTAACTGGGCAAGCCCTAAGTATGAGACTTCTTCGTACTACAAGTGGGCGACGGCTGATTATAATGAATACGGCTATGCTGACCATTGCGACATCATGATAATCGGTGCGTATGCTTCGACTTCATCGATATACGGAAGCGGAGAATGGACAATGCAGGGCTTCTGCAAGAAGGCGCAGACTCTCTTTGCCGGTGACGTGCCGTTCATCGGTGGACCGGATATCGGAAACTCGACCGGGTTTGCAGAAGGCGGACAGGGCGGACTGATGCCTCAGATCGTCGATGCCTGCATCAACTCTTCGACAGAAGGCATGTTCTTCTTCGATCTATGCCATATCAAGATGTATGACTATTGGGACGATATAAAGATCGCGTTCGATCAGTATATCTCAAGCCTGACCCCCGAACAATAAGAATTAAACAATATCTACGAAACACAGTTTTATTATGAAACGAATCGCTTTATTCTTTGCGATAGCAGCAGCGGCCATTTCATGCGCCCCGGAAGTGATAGTCACTCCTGAGCTGACGGTACATACGTCTGGCGACGAGCTCGTGATAACTCCTGAGGAAGGCAAGCTGCAGGTTGAATTCAGCACAAATGTAGACTGGACTGCCAGAATCAAGGAAACAGATGCTGAGCCTTGGTGTGTCGTCACTCCTTCAAAAGGCAAGGCGGGTGACAATGTAATGGATGTCATCTGTATCGAGAACAAGGGAACAGATAACCGCACAGCTACGATTGTCATCAAGGCAATGGACCTGACGCAGGAGGTTGTCGTGACTCAGCTTCAGAAGGATGTCCTTGTCCTTACTGCTGACAAGGAGTATGATATCCCATATCAGGGTCAGGAACTTAATTTCAAGGTTACGCATAACCTTGATCTCAAGGTCAAGACCGATGTCGACTGGATCACTGAAGTCAAGTCAAAGGCTCTTGAAGAGAAAGATCTTACATTTGCTGTAGCCTATAACGAGGGTGAGGCAAGAACCGGAAAGATCACCTTTACCGCTGGTCCGTTGAAGGAGGAGATCGTCGTCAGACAGGCTCCGTGGACACTTGAGTTCGACATCGATCCTGCCGAGGACAAGATCTTCGATCCGGCAGGTGGTGAGCATAAGATCACGATTTCTTCAAATATCGATTATACTGTCAGACTGGACGGTGAGCCTGAGTGGCTTACTATGGCTGAGGAGGAGGGAGTATATACCTTTACAGCAGTTCCTAATGGAGATTTGGCTCCGCGTGACGTTGACCTGCTCATCTCGCCTAAGAGTGCCAAGTATGTACAGCTCGCCAAGAAGATAAACATCAGTCAGAAGGGTGCCGGTGCCAAGCTCAATGTATCTGAGCCTGAAAAGAGGATTACATATCTTGCCCAGTCATTCGTTCTTTCAGTTGATGCCAATGTCGAGTATGAAATGTATTACAGGAAGGTTGTTGACGGAGAGTACGTTGAAGTTCCGGCTGAGGAGAACTGGCTCTCGCATACTGTTTCAGGCAATGAATATACATTCACTGCTCTTGAGAATGACTCATGGACCGAAAGGTCGCTTATGGTATGCTTCGTTCCTAAGGATGCGGCTTACGCAGACATGGTTGCAGCAATTCCGGTATATCAGTACGGTCATGCATTCAAGATGTGGTCAAGACAGCTGGCTGCTATAGAGGGTTACGATTCAGCTCAGAAGCTCAGACTTGCTCAGTATGGTGACAAGCTCCTGCTTGCAAATACTACTCAGGTTTATCTGATCGATCCTGCTACAGGTGAGGTTGAAAGCACTATGCAGATGCCGGAGGGCGTAACTGCCCACAGTGTCGTAGTCGATGATGCAGGCAACTTCATGATAGCTGCCGATGCTCTGTTCGACAGTGAAAGGGACGATGTTGAACTGGTACTTTACCATGTTCCTGATCCGATGAATCCTGTTCCTGAGAAAATCTTCGCATACAATATCGGCAATTACTATGGATCCCAGACAGGTAATGTCCGCGTCAAGGGTAACATCAAGGATGATGCGGTAATCACTGCAGTGGTTTCAGACGGCCAGGATGGTGAGAATCCGGAAGACGGTGCCGTGCTGATGTGGGAGGTCGTTGATGGCGTATGCGGCGATTGGTGCTGGACAAATGCTCCTTACACTGCTTGGGGCGTTCAGTCTCTCTGTGCTTATCCATTAGGCACCACTCTGGCGGACGGTCTGTTCTATATCGGATATGGCGGAGACTATAATCTCAAGTATGCTGCCTCTCCGGTCAAGAATCCTGTCAAGAATGCGGATGGCTCTTACGCCGAGACTACTTCATGGACTACATCATATGTTACCGGATCTTCATGGATGGAGAACTACAACTGTCTGTCTGTTGCTGAGTGGAACGGCCATGATTATGCTGCCGTATTGATGGGCTGCCATTTCGACTATGACAATGCGGACATGATTCTCCTCAATGTCGATGACCCGGCAGCTGCGACACTCATCTACACATATATCGGCGATTATGATGTAGAAAGAAGTGAGGAATGGGCAAACCTCTGGTGGACTGATATGGGTACATTCAGTGATATCCTCCTTGTTCCTACCGATGACGCTCTCCTTATGATCGGTGCGGACAGCAACTACGGAACAATTACTTGTGTAGCAATAATGTAACAACTAACTTTATATCCACAATTAAAATTAATTACCATGAAAAGATTTTTTAAAGTTTTGTCAATGGCATTGGTAGCTGTCATGGCTATCTCATGCTATGATGACAGCAAGGTATGGGAAAAGCTTGACTCTCTTGAGTCTCAGCTTGCTGAACTTACTTCTCAGGTGAATTCGGTTTCGACTATCGTTTCAGCTCTTGAGAAAAACGTGTACGTCAAGGCTGTGACTGAAGTTACAGGCGGTTACGAGATCGAGTTTACTGACGGCAAGAAGGTAACTGTAAAGGACGGCAAGGATGGTGCTGATGCTCCAGAGATCGGTGCTGTAATGGATGTTGACGGTGTTTACTATTGGACTCTCGACGGCGAGTGGCTTCTCGATGCTGCCGGCAACAAGGTTCCTGCAGGTATGGGCCAGCCAAAGCTCAAGACTGAGGACGGCCAGTGGTATATCTCTGCTGACGGCAAGGACTGGGCTCTCATCGGACCTGACGTTGCTTGTACAATCGCTAAGGTTGCGGTCGCTGATAATGTCGTGACTTTCACTCTTGCTGATGGAACAGAAATCGCTGTTCCTATGTTTATCGGTCTTGATATCACATTCAGCGTAGCAGAAGAGAATATCTATGACAAGTCAATAGTGTCATTTGAGTATACTATAGTTGGAGGAACAGAGAAGAATCGTGTCGCAGCTCTCTGCTCTGGAACAAATGTAGTTGTTACTCCTACGGATGCAACAACAGGTACAATCACAGTAGGTCCTCTTGCTAATGCTGATTACGAGGTTGTCGTATGGGTTACTGATGGCGTTTCAAAGACTATCTTCAAGACTTTGAAGTATTCTCAGGGTACATTCAAGACTGAGACCACTGAGGTCGTTGTTGATTTCATTGAGGGAACTCTTACTGTGCCAGTAGCAACAAATATCGAATATGTTGCATATGTTAATGAGGGATGTGACTGGATCACAGTCCCTGAAGAAACAAAAGCGGCAGAGATCGTTACAGAGGACGTCGTATTCAATGTTGCTGAGAACCTTGAAATGACTCCAAGAACAGATACGGTGTACATCGCACCAAAGAATGAACTTTATGCTTCTTTGACAATTGAGATTCCTGTTACTCAGAAGGGACGTGCTAACAAGGTCTGGTCTAAGGAAGTAACTTCTTATGAGGGCTATGATGCAACTCAGAAGGTAAGACTTGCCAAGTATGGTGACAACATCCTCCTTGCGAATACAACAAAGGTTTATGTCCTTGATCCAGCTACTGGTGAGGCTGTGAACACTATCGCTATGCCTGAAGGTGTTACTGCGCACAGTGTTCTTGTTGATGATGCAGGTAACTTTATGATAGCAGCAGATGCTGCATATGGAGCTACAACGACTCTTTATCTTGTTCCTGATCCAACTAATCCTGTACCTGAAGAATTGCTTTCATTCGATACAAACAACTATTATTGTGTAGAAGCAGGTAACTTCCGCGTGAAGGGTAATGTAAAGGATGACGCTGTTGTAACGCTGACAGTGGCTGATGGTGGCTCGGGTGCAGTTATCTTCTGGGAGATTGTCGACGGCGAATTTACTGAAGTTCCTACAGATTGGGGTCCAAGAACTTGGGATTATGTAGTAGGACCTTATTCTGGTTGGGCTGTAGCAACTACTTGTGCTGCACCAGTAGGTACTTCGCTTGCTGACGGTCTTTTCTTTGTCGGATATGCTTCAGATTATAACCTCAAGTATAAGGCTTCAGGTGCTGAATGGGTTACTTCATATGTTACAGGTTCATCATGGATGGAAAACTACAACTGTATTGCAACAGCTGAGTGGAAGGGCAACCAGTATGCTGCTATCGTAATGGGTTGCCACTTTGACTATGATGCTACTGATGCAGTTCTTCTTGACGTAAATGATCCAACAGCCGCAAAACTTGTTTATAAGCATGCGGGTGACGGTGATGCTGATTGGGATTGGACAGCTGGTGTGAACAACTCTTGGACAGCTGATAGACCACAGAGTGCTGCTACATTCAGTGATGTTCTTCTTGCTTCTACAGAAGATGCTCTCCTTATGGTATACATTGACAATAGCTATGGTACAATCGGTTGCGTAGCAATCCAATAATTTATTTCAATCATATCAGGTGGTGGGAGGGTGAAACTTCCCACCACTTCAAAACCAAAACTGATTACTGCAATGGATTTCAAGAAACTTGCCGCTCAATATAAGAGCGAACTTTTGGACAGCGTGCTTCCTTTCTGGTTGGAGAAGTCGCAGGATCTTGAGTATGGAGGATATTTCAGTTGCCTTGACCGCGACGGAAGTGTTTTCGATACAGATAAGTTCGTGTGGCTTCAGGGCAGGGAGGTGTGGATGTTCGCCATGCTGTACAACAAGGTTGAGAAGAAGCAGGAATGGCTTGACTGCGCTGTGCAGGGAGCCGAGTTCCTGAAGAAGTACGGACATGACGGTAACTATGATTTCTACTTCTCTCTTACAAGAGAGGGTAAGCCGATCATACAGCCGTACAACATCTTCTCCAACACCTTTGCATGCATGGCATTCGCACAGCTTGCCGAGGCTACAGGAAGCGAGGAATACAAGGAGATCGCTCTGAAGACATTCCAGCGTATCCTTGACCGCCGCAACGATCCAAAGGGACGTTGGGAAAAGTCTTATCCTGGAACGCGTCCGATGAAGGGCTTTGCACTTCCGATGATCATCTGCAACATGGCTCTCGAAGTGGAGAATATCCTTCCGGACAAGAGCCTGCTCGATGTCACCATCGACGAGTGTCTCAGCGAGATTCTCAACGTGTTCTATTATCCGGAGGTGGGAGTGATGCTGGAGAATGTATCTCCTGACGGAACTCCGATCGACTGCTTCGAAGGACGCGAAATCAATCCGGGCCATGATCTTGAGGCGCTCTGGTTCATGATGAATCTGGGTATCCGCAGGAATGACAAGGAATTGATCGGGAAGTGCGTGAAGATAGCTCTCGATGTCATCGAGTTCGGATGGGACAAGGAATACGGCGGAATCTTCTATTTCCAGGATCTCAAGAAGGCTCCAATGCAGAAGCTTGAATGGGATCAGAAGCTCTGGTGGGTACATCTCGAGTCTGCGATCTGTATGATCAAGGGCTACCAGCTGACTGGAAACGAGCAGTGTCTTGAGTGGTTCAAGAAGCTTCATGACTACATGTGGACGCATTTCAAGGACCAGGAATATCCGGAGTGGTACGGATATCTGAACAGAAGGGGAGAGGTACTCCTTACCCTGAAGGGAGGCAAGTGGAAGGGATGCTTCCATGTGCCTAGAGGACTTTACCAGATATGGCAGATACTCGAGACCCTGTAATGACTATGACACTTTCATAGTGTAGTACATCATATTATGTCCGCGGCGGACGACCTGTGAAGGTCGCCCGCCGCTTTTCTTTAATCTTTGCTCAGGGCTCAGGGGTCACGAGCATTATCGCAAGTTTTTGCTCGTCACCTCATCAGTTTCCACGGGGTCACGAGCATTATCGCAAGTTTTTGCTCGTCATCTCATCAGTTTCCACGGGGTCACGAGCATTATTGCCTGATTTTGCTCGTCACCTCATCAGTTTCCACAGGGTCACGAGCATTATCGCATGTTTAGGCGTGGATGAATGAATGTGATTGATTACCTCTCCACTATTTCTTTATAGACCCGGCCGAATCGGTCAGTCGCTCTGACTTCCAGTACTTTTGCATCAGCAGAGTACTTTGCCCTGAACATGTTCTCCGTAGGAGCTGCATATACCCATGTCCTCTTGAGGCTTGAAGGGTCCTTGTAGAGCTCTCGTGCGAGCGGATCCTGCGTCTTGAAGCGCTCCATGTCGCATACCTTCACTCCATCCTCGAAATACTCGATCTTCCACTCCGGATCATAATCCCATACATTGGCTACGACGTAGCCCTGATGCTGAGCGTCATCCACATAGACCTTCATCTGATAGTCAAGGTCGTGGCCGCATCCCTTGTATGTCCAGCTGATGTCGCTTCCGTTGATCTCGAAATGCTTGAATCCTGCAGGAGAACCGTCGATGCAGACAGAACCGCACCACCACGCTCCGCAGAGGCCTGCGATGTTGATTTCAATGATGTTGTCGCTGATGACTTCGAAGTCGGCAGTATGCATGTGGCCTGAAAGAATGATGGTCCTGTACGGCTCCAGCAGGGCGTAGATACCCTTCTTGTTCGTCGTGTCGTCAGCGATGCCCCCATAGCTGAATGCATCTCGGTCCGACTTGTCCAGCGTCGTCGGTATATGGAGGTTGAAGATAACAGTCGATCCTTCCGGCACGTATGAAAGGTCATTCTCGAGCCAACGGAGCTGCCTTTCGTCGAGGTAGCCGATGTAGTACCAGTCGCGGCCGATGAAGAAGTTGTTGTTGACGGCAATATAATGTACGTCGCCGACGTTGAATGAATACCAGGCCGGACCGTACATGTTTTCATAATCAGTCATCGATGTCTCGAATGAGCGACCGTAGTTTGTCATGTCGTGGTTGCCGATCACGTTGCGGAATTCCAGCCCGGTATGCGACATCACGTCGTTGTACTGCGGATATAGAGCGTGGTTCCAGCCCACGATGTCTCCGAGGCATATGCCGAAAGTGTCGTCACCGTCCATTCCTTTGACATACTCTCCGATGTCCTTTGCGTGCGCCAGGAGCTCCGGGAATTCGTCGGCGTCGCTGATCTGCGGGTCGGCGATGACGATGAGATTGTGGTTCGTGTCATCCTTGGCTTTCTTTTCAACAACGAAGTCATATGCCTTGCGCTCTGCATCAAGCCTGAGATAGTAAGAGAGACGTCCTGCTGTAGTCTCTGAACGGTAGCCTGACGGGGTGGAGATGAATACAAAGCGGCTGTCCTGGTCCGTATCCATCCTGAATCTTCCCTTGGAGTCTGTCTGTACGGTGTTGAGGCCGTCGGAAACGACCACTCCGGCAATTCCTTTGCCTTCAGTGTCCTTTACCGTTCCCTTGATGTTCATGGCCGAGGCACTTGCCGCTCCGGCAAACAATACACAGAATAAATATGCTGTAATCCTTTTCATCTTGAAATAATATGATATCTGGTTCGTACTCGGTTTTCCGAGGGCAGAGGGGTGAAAAACTAAATCCCTCCCACTCCTTCGGAGCGGGCCCCTCCCGTTCACGAGGGCCACGGGCGGCCACGGTTTTTCACCCCTCTGCCCTCGGAAAACTGCTATTCGTATACTTTCGGCTCCATTTCCCATCCTGTGATGGTAGAGATGTATGGGATGACGCTGCTAGCCACTTTTATATGTCCCTTGTAGTTCGGATGCCAGCTTGCGCCCAGGTCATCCTCGTAATTGTGGATGCCGCTTGTCAGTCCGACATACGTCAGATTGCTCAATCCGCTCATCATGCAGGCATTGCGTATGTAGTCGAAGCTGAAAGGAGTCACATTGGATGCGATGCAAAGGATTGGCGTATCCTCTCCATAGTAGGCCTTCACCTTCTTGAGCAGCTCGATGTACCTTCCGGCAAAAATCGTCTCATGTGGCTGTCTTGCGGTAGAGAAGTCATTGGTACACAGATATATGACCACGAGATCAGGAGTGTATGGCGCCATGTCAGGTGTCCACACGCTTTCCTTCTCCTCGTCGAAGATCTGGCTGTAGCGGTCCGGCATGTTATAGCCCGGACGGAAGTCGTCATAGTTCCTGCAGATGCCCTGTCCTGAATGGCTTACAAGGTTGAAGTCTGCTCCGAAATAACGTGATGCAATCGCCGCATATGTAAGGTTACAGTTCTCTGTCTCGGCAAGGAACGGGTCGTTCTTGTCGCCGCTTTCTGTGCCGTACCCGCATGTATATGAGTCTCCGATGAACTCTATGTGCCTGTCGCGTCGTCCTCTGGCTTGCAGGAGGTCACCCTCGCTAAGGAAATGATGTACGGTGAAACGTCCCTGCTCGCCCTCGGTCCTCTTCTGCAGTATTACTTCATGTTCGCCTTTGCCAAGTCCCTCAGCCAATACGATCACTGTATCCTTTGCCGCTACCAGGAACGTCCTGTCGGCTTTCGGGCCCATCTCCTTGTCGATCCACAGGTTGAACCAGCAGTTCTTCGTATCAGAACATTTCATGGCCAGATAAGGCCCATTGAACCTCACCCTGAAATAAACACCGCTCCAATCATATGAAACGTCACCGCCTTCGGAAAGTACCCTTCCGGTGTATTCGATGCGGCTGTCAGAGGCCGGAGTCTGAACCAGCTCTTTTGTTTTCTTGGCTGCTGCCTCACTGCCTGCGGCAAAGGCGAGGACAGTCAGGACAATCATTGAAATCCTTTTCATATCTAGCTTCTCCAGAATAATTTAAGTCTTGTGAATGAATATGTTGCGCACATCATCAGGAAGGTGATGATTACTCCCTGCATCACGCCCCAGAACGGCGATCCGGCGGCAAGACCGTACAACCATGGCAGGAAACCGATGAGATTGAGTACGGGTCCGATCAGGAAGGTCGTCACAGTATATGCTATCATAGGGTTCTGTCCCACTCCGGCAAGGAAAGGACCCTTGACTCCGAATCGCAGCTCGAGAGTAAGCAGGAATGAAGTGACCAGTGCGGCCATTCCTCCGGTCGTAAGTACATAAGAGAGATTGCAATGGTCTTTGGTGATGCCTCCGTCAATCGGATCGAAGATGATGCCGGTGAGCATAAGCGCGAATCCGATGAAACCGGTCTTGGCTGCTATGCCATGGTTCTTCCATGTAAGGGCGATGAAGGAAATGCAAAGCATGGCAGAGAGGATGAAATCGGCAAGCACGTTTCGTGTGAACAGGCCCCAAAGCTGCAGAACGACTGCGGCGAGTGCGACGAAACCTCCGGCGGTTCCCTTGGCTGTCACCTCATCGGGGGCTCCGGAGCGTGAATGCTTCATGATCATATCGCCTATGATGGATCCCGGTATCGCAATCAGCAGGTACTGGAGGAACTCATAGCTGAACAGCCAGCTTATGCTGCCGCACGACGGTACGAATGACAATGCCTGCGGAGCATACGAAGACAAGGCCTTTACTGACGCGATTAAAAGGAAAACGATCCAGCGCAGCTTGAGATTGTCACGCGTGAACATCCATATCAGGCCGCCCCATAGGGCAATGTTTGCCAGAATCATGATTATGATGTCGCTGGCGTATCGGTTCAGAGCGATTCCGAAATGCCGGGTGAAGACGAAGCTGAGCGCTGTCAGCATAGCGATGCCTGAAAGATTTACCCACATGCCGAGGCGCCCGGGCCTGTTGACGCGCACAAGAGACAGGAACATCCCCGCCCATACGGCGATGTAGAACACATATACCTGCCATGCCGGCTGTGTCGTGCCCCAGATTGCGTAGGCATTGCCGAGCAGCAGGGCGAATAATGTCAGGATGGCCCATCTTTTGACGAGACTTCCCACGACTGATATTATGCTCTGACCTTTTTCAAGCCTTTTCCTCATGGCAAGCGGGAATGCCGCTCCCATCGGGAAGAGGAAGAAAGGAAAAACGAGATCCACCCATGTTATGCCCGGTACGTCCGGATTGAAGGCGTACGTCGGAGGAGGGGTCTGTGCATGGAACATCCATGCAGGGAGATCTGAGTTGAAGCCGATGTTTGCGCACAGGATCATTCCCGTGATGGCGATTCCGCGTATCAGGTCTATTGATGCGATGCGTTTGGTGGTTGACATGTCTGATTGATATATTAATACGCAAAGTTAATAAAGTATTTTAATGAAGTGTCGGTGAAATAATAAAAATTTTTAATTTTGTCGTTACAAATTGACTATGATATGAAAGTAAAAGTACTGGCGGTCTCGTTTCTGCTGATTCTTGCGGCATGCACGGGCGAAGAAAAGGTTGATGTGCTGATAGTCGGAGGTGGTGCTTCAGGCGTAAGCGCCGGCATCCAGACAGCCCGTATGGGCGTACATGCGATGATAGTTGAGGAAACCCCGTGGCTCGGTGGAATGCTTACCTCGGCGGGTGTGAGCTGTGTCGACGGAAACTATAATCTCCGAAGCGGCATCTTCGGTGAATTTGCGGACTCTCTTGCATCCAGATACGGCGGATATGAGGCTCTCCGCTCCGGATGGGTCAGCAACATCTGCTTCGATCCGCAGATCGGTCAGGAGGTTTTCTCCAACATGGCGGCAACATGCGGGGAACTGCTTGATATACAGCGCGAAACGAGGGTGCTGAAAGTGAGCGGCGAAGCCGGGGACTGGATCTTGACGATTCAGGGACCGGACGGACGCAGACGCAGAGTGAGGGCAGATATCCTTATCGATGCGACCGAGCTCGGTGATATCGCGAAAGCATGCGGCGTCGACTACCGTATCGGAATGGAAGCCGCTGAAGATACCGGCGAATCAATAGCGCCGCAGGAGGCGAATGACGTCATCCAGGACCTGACATTCGTGGCTGTCCTGAAGGATTACGGACCGGATGCCGACATGACCATAGAGAAACCGGACGGATATGACCCTGCTGTTTTTGCGAACAGCTGCGTCAATCCGCTAAGCGACCCTGTTGCTGAAACCGGACAGACGATCTGGTCGCCCGAAATGATGATGACCTACGGAAAGACCCCGGATGGCAGATATATGATAAACTGGCCGATCTATGGAAACGACTACTATGCCGACATCATCGACCTTCCGCAGTCTGAAAGAGAAAAGGTGCTGTCCGAAGCCAAGAACTTTACGCTGTGCTTTATCTATTTCATACAGAATCATTTAGGTATGAAGAATCTGGGACTTGCAGATGATGTCTTTCCTACAGAGGACCGGCTTCCTTTCATCCCGTATCACCGTGAATCGCGACGCATCGTAGGAGAGGCCTTCTTCACCATGGACGCAGCCGCAAGGCCGTATGATTACAAATGTCCGTATTACAGGACCGGCATTGCCGTAGGTGACTATCCGGTCGACCACCATCATTTCCGCCATCCGCAGTGGCGTTCTCTGCCTGATCTGCATTTCTATCCGATCCCTTCGTTCAATGTTCCGATGGGAGTGCTGATACCGAAGCAGGGCGACGATCTCATCGTGGCTGAAAAGTCCATATCTGTCTCAAACCTCATGAACGGGGCTACCCGTCTGCAGCCGGTCGTGATGCAGCTGGGACAGGCTTCCGGAGCCCTTGCAGCTCTTGCTGTGATCGAAGGCAAATCCGTGAAGCAGATCGGAGTACGCCAGGTTCAGGAAACTCTTCTTGATGCCGGATGCTATATCATGCCTTATCTTGATCTGCCGAAGAATGACAGACATTTCAAGGCAGTTCAGAGGATTGGAGCTACCGAAATTCTTAGAGGAGAAGGGCGCAATGTAGGATGGTCCAACCAGACGTGGTTCCGCACAGATGATCCGCTTCTGTCGTCAGACATCCATGTAGGAGATTATTATCATGGCCATCTTCCTGTCCCTGAAGGGGAAGTGTCTGTCGGTACATTGCTGAGGTCTGTACGCGCCGCAGGAGGTCATGTCCCTGCTGATGTCGAAGGCTGGTGGACTAAGCTTGGACTGGAGGATTTCCGTGAGAAACGAACAGTGACTAGGCTTGAGGCGGCAGTCGTGATAGATGCGGCTGTAGATCCGTTCGGGCTTTTCAAGGTCAGCTATGAGGGTTATCCTTCTTTATAGCAGTCTTGTTGTTTGATTTGTCCCGTAAGTTTCGTATTTTTGTGCGATTGGCTGAATTATAATCGCATAATAATATGAAACTGAACAGACTTATCCCATTTGCTGCAGCTGCTGCTATATTTGCTTCATGCTGTGGACCTAAGGCAGAACCTGCCATTCCTCAGGACAAGGAGATCGAGGCTAAGGTCGAGAAGATCCTCAAAGGCATGACCCTTGAAGAGAAGGTCGGCCAGATGACCCAGATTACGGCGACAGCAATCGCCAATGGCCTTGACATCACCCCTGCAGGTGATTCCATCATCAGGACATACAAGATCGGCTCGGTGCTCAACACTCCGGGCGATATCGCGCAGTCTCCTGAAGGATATGACAAGTTCATCACCGAACTCAACCGTATCTCCATGGAGGAGATGGGAATCCCATGCCTCTACGGTCTTGACCATATTCACGGAACTACATATGTAGTCGGCGGCATCCTCTTCCCGCAGGAGATCGGTATCGCCGCGTCATTCAACCGTGAACATGCCTACAATATGGGTAAGGTGACAGCATACGAGAGTCGTGCGGCAAATGTTCCATGGACATTCTCGCCGACCATGGACCTGGGAAGAAATCCGGAGTGGCCGCGCATGTGGGAGAGCTTCGGCGAGGATACATACGTGAATGCGCAGATGGCTATCGCCGAGGTGCACGGAATGCAGGGCGACGACCCTAATCACGTCGGACCATACAACATCGCAGCATGTGCGAAGCATTTCATGGGTTACGGCGTGCCTGTGACAGGCCAGGACCGTACTCCGTCTTCGATCGCTGCTTCTGAACTCCGCGAGAAGCATTTCGAGCCTTTCAAGGAGGCGATGCAGGCAGGCGCGCTTACCATCATGGTAAATTCCGGCAGCAACAACGGCGTGCCTTTCCATTGTAATACAGAGCTTCTTACCCAGTGGGTGAAGGAAGACCTGAACTGGGACGGTATGATCGTGACTGACTGGGCAGACATCAACAACCTCTTTACACGTGAAAGAGTAGCATCTACCCAGAAGGAGGCTGTCAAGCTTGCCATCAATGCAGGTATCGATATGTCTATGGTGCCTTACGACTGCCAGTTCGCAATCGACCTCAAGGAACTTGTCGAGGAGGGCGAAGTGCCGATGTCGCGCATCGACGACGCTGTCCGCCGTATCCTTCGTCTGAAGTTCCGTCTCGGTCTCTTCGACCAGCCGGACACTCATCTCGCAGACTATCCTGAATTCGGCAGCGAGGCTCATGCGAAGCTTGCCTACGAGGCTGCCCTCGAATCTCAGGTCCTCCTCAAGAACAACGGTATCCTTCCTCTCAAGAAGGATCTCCGTATCCTTGTGACCGGTCCTAACGCCAACTCTATGAGGACTCTTAACGGAGGATGGTCTTATACATGGCAGGGGCATGGTGCTTCCATTCCAGCGTTTACAGAGAAGTACAATACTATTTATGAGGCTCTGGATCAGAAGTTTGACAATGTCACTTATGTTCCAGGCGTGGAATATGACCTCATGACTCCAAACTGGAAGTTCGACGAGGCTACAGGCATCAAGGAGGCTGTCAAGGCAGCGCGTCAGTCTGACGTGATCATCGCATGCATCGGTGAGAATACATATTGTGAGACTCCAGGTAATGACAACGACCTCGACCTCTCGGAGAATCAGAAGAACCTTGTCAGGTCGCTTGCCGCTACCGGTCGTCCTATCATCCTGATCCTCAATGAGGGCCGTCCTCGTATCATCAATGACATCGAGCCTCTTGCAACTGCTGTTGTTGACGTACTTCTTCCTGGTAATTTTGGCGGTGATGCGCTTGCAGCCCTTCTTTCAGGTGAGGCAAACTTCAGCGGAAAGCTTCCGTTCACATATCCTAAGTATACCAACAAGTTCGCTGTATATGACTATAAGCCGGCTGAGAATCAGGGTACTATGTCAGGTGTGTACAACTACAATGCTGTCATGGACGTACAGTGGCCTTTCGGACATGGTATGAGCTATACGGCGTTCGATTATTCGGATCTTACCGTATCTGCCAAGGAATTCGCTTCAGATGATGTGCTCAAGGTTACGGTTGATGTTACCAATGTGGGTGCTGTGGCCGGTAAGGAGAGTGTTCTTCTGTTCTCGTCAGATGTTTATGCAAGCTCTACTCCTGACGTGCGTCGTCTGCGTGCATTCGAAAAGATCGAACTTGCACCAGGCGAGACAAAGACAGTTGAATTCGAGGTGACAGCAAAGGATCTTGCATTCGTGAACTACTATGGCAAGTGGACTCTTGAGGCCGGTGACTTCGTCCTTTCATGCGGAGGACAGAGCGCTACCGTGAAGTGCACAGAGACAATAGTCTGGGACGAACCGAACATTGACTAAAGGATGAAAGTACAGATAGTGAACAAGTCGGCTTATCCGACTCCGGCATATGCGACGGAAAAATCTGCCGGAATGGACCTCAAGGCCAATATTGCTGAGCCTGTGACACTCGGGCCTCTCGAGAGGGCGATGATTCCGACCGGACTTTTCATGGCGCTTCCTGATGGAACGGAGGCCCAGGTCAGACCTCGAAGCGGCCTTGCTGCCAAGCATGGAATATCAGTGCTGAATGCTCCTGGTACTGTCGATGCGGACTACCGTGGTGAAGTGAAGGTCATCCTTGTCAATCTGTCAAACGAGCCGTTTGTAGTGAATCCTGGCGAAAGGATCGCGCAGCTGGTAGTTGCCAGATATGAGAAGGTGGAATGGGATGAAGTCGAGGTGCTGGATGAAACCGAAAGAGGTGCCGGCGGATTCGGATCTACAGGAAGATGATATGCAGATAACAGAGATTTATAAAAGATTCAAGGAGTGCGGGTCGGTGACTACCGATACCCGCACTCTTAAGGGAGGGGAGTTGTTCTTTGCCCTCAAGGGAGAGAATTTTGACGGAAACGAATATGCGCTGAAGGCGCTTGAGGCCGGCGCTGCTTATGCTGTGGTCAATGGCGATGCGGAAGTTGCAAAGTCGGATGACCCTCGTCTGATCAAGGTGGAAGATACTCTGAAGACTCTTCAGGAACTTGCCCGTTGGCATCGCTCGATGACCTTTGTTGACGGTAAACCGCTGAATGTCATAGCGTTGACGGGAACGAACGGTAAGACTACGACAAAGGAACTTATCCGCGAAGTCCTGTCAGTGAAATACCGTGTGACTGCAACAGAAGGGAATCTCAATAACAGCATAGGAGTACCGCTGACCCTGCTGAAGATCGATTCGCAGACTCAGATCGCTGTGGTCGAGATGGGTGCAAGCCATCCGGGAGACATCAAGGAACTGGTCGATATCGCTCTTCCGAACTACGGTCTTATCACGAACGTCGGCAAGGCTCATCTTCTTGGTTTCGGCAGTTTCGAAGGTGTCATGAAGACCAAGGGTGAACTGTATGATTATCTCCGCAGGACTTCGGACAAGGTTTTCCTGAATGTAGACAATCCGTATCTCTGCAGGATGGCGAACGAGCGCAATCTTCAGAGCGATCCGGAACGTCCGTATTCGCTTGTTATACCTTATGGCCTTGATTATCAGGGAGGAAAGGTGCTCCCTTCTGATGCAGGACATCCATACCTTCGCATAGACTTGGGAGGAAGACTTGTGAATACCCGTCTGGTAGGTTCATATAATGCCGACAATGTGATGGCTGCTCTTGCTGTAGGTTCGCATTTCGGTATATCGATGGAAGAAGCTGTCGCTGCAATCGAAGCATATGTCCCTTCCAACAACCGTTCGCAGATGACCCGTACGGATAGGAATACTCTTATCGTGGATGCATATAATGCCAATCCTACCAGCATGGCCGCTGCTCTTGATAATTTTGCAAATGTCGTGGCGGACAAGAAGATAGCAATGCTTGGAGATATGCTTGAGCTTGGCAGTGATTCAATAAGGGAGCATGAAGCCGTCATAGCCAAGGCCGCTTCTCTCGGATTGGATAAGGTGTTCTTCGTAGGAAAGGAATTCCGGCAGGCGGCAGGAGTGACGTCCGACCCGGAAACATATTTCGAAAGCTCGGATCAGCTTGCTCAGTGGCTTCATGGGCACGCAGTCGAAGGTGCTGCGGTGCTTATCAAAGGCTCTCGCGGCACGAGGATGGAGAAAGTGATTCCAGAGCTTTAGCGACTGTATCGGAAATACGCCTTTTAGCGACCTCGGGAAGCATTGCATTCTCGAGGTCGCTTTCATTCTGCGGCCTCGGTCCGATGGCAAGGACTGATGCGAATCCTCTTTCCCTTGCCTCTTCTTCGCTCATGTCGACGATTCCTGCTATGGCAATTACAGGGATTCCATGTCTTCGTGCACGTTCCAGTATCCCGCTGACGGTTTTCCCCTTGCCTGTCTGAGCGTCTATCCTACCTTCTCCTGTAATGACAATATCGGCATCCATGAGCTTCCCGTCAAATCCTATGGCATCAAGAACAGCGTCTGTACCTTTGGTCAGCCTTGCGTTGAGGAAGCTTGTGAAGGCGCCCCCGAGGCCTCCTGCCGCCCCGGCTCCGGCCATGTCCGCCAGATCAGTCCCGACAGTTTCCCGTATCAGATCGCATAGAGACTTCATCCCTTCTTCAAGTATGCGGATTGCATTTGAGTCGGCGCCTTTCTGGGAAGCGA
The DNA here is from genome assembly GCA_017937885.1 of Bacteroidales bacterium. Lineage (GTDB taxonomy): Bacteria > Bacteroidota > Bacteroidia > Bacteroidales > UBA932 > Cryptobacteroides. Next base: position 35,527 of record JAGBCS010000002.1, on the reverse strand, counting down.
ACACGTGAGTCGCTCCGTCCGGTCCGCAGAATGGCGAATCCACATCGCATGCAACTGTGATTTCCGTATCCATGATACACCGGGCGACATCATCCCGGCAGATGGATGCGATTTCGGACAATCTTGCGCCGCAAAGCCCGTTTATCTGTCTCCCGTTTCTGTCCATAAACCTGAACCCGAGCGCTTCAAGCATGCCCGTACCGCCGTCATTTGTGGCACTGCCGCCGATGCCTATTGTGATGCTCCGACAGCCGTTTCTGATGGCGTCGAGCATCATCTCGCCGGTGCCATATGTCGACGTCAGCAGGGGATTGCGCTCTTCTGCCTTGAGGAGCGTAAGACCGCTTGCCGACGCCATCTCCATCAGGGCTTTCCCGTCTTCCGACATGAAATAGCAGGCCTCAATGCACCTGCCGAGCGGATCATGGACGGTGACGATCTTCCTGGTCCATCCGTCGCCCGTTGCCATCGCCTCGGCCGTTCCCTCGCCGCCGTCGCCGATGACCACCCCTGTTGCTTCGCATTCCGGGAGTACTCTGCGGACTCCTTCTGCCGCCGCTTCCGCCACTTCCTGTGACGTCAGCGACCCCTTGAACGAATCCGATGCTATGACGATTTTCCTGATCATGTGGCAAATATACTAAATCCTCCGGATCGCGAGACTTTTCCAATGGGTTCATTTTGTTTTGTTCTCGTTGCAAATGCCTGTAATCTTCAGGATCTTGCATGTTGCTTACATATGGATTCATTATATTTGTAGGTATAAAGATCCAGAAATATGAAGAAACTGCTTTTTACTTTGGTGCTGATGCTTTCAGCCGGTCTGTATGCAGCCTCGGCACAGGGATTCGGAGGCCCGCATCATCCTTCACCTATTGTCCATGAAGACAATACCGTGACATTCAATCTGCATGCTCCTCATGCCAAGAATGTAAAGATAAGCGCTCAGTTTGCGCCGAAGACGGACATGACCAGGCTTGAAAACGGGGTGTGGACGATAACTCTTGGGCCTGTTGCTCCGGATATATATCCATATTGTTTCGAGGTTGACGGCATAGGGGTAATGGATCCGCAGAATCCGGAGTGGTTTCCGAATGAGAAGTTCAAGAATTCCCTCCTCGATGTCAGGGGAGACAAGCCGCTTGTGCACGAGCTTCGCAGCGTGCCTCATGGCAAGGTGGACTATGTGAATTATTATTCCGAGACGCTGGGACTTTACGGAAATGCGATCGTCTATACTCCTCCGACATATGACAAGGATACGGACAGGAAGTATCCTGTATTCTATCTTATCAGCGGAACGACAGATACCGAAGAGGTGTACTTCAAGGTCGGAAGGATGAACCTTATCCTCGACAATCTCATTGCCGAAGGAAAGGCAAAGGAGATGATAGTCGTCCTTCCTTACGGTAATCCTTCGAAGTATTATCCTGCAGGCACTTTTGATTTCACAAAGGGAGACATCTTCAGCAAGGACCTTCTCAATGACCTGATGCCTTACGTGGAAGCTAATTACAGAACCTTGAACGACCGTGAAAGCAGGGCGATAGGAGGCTTTTCGCGCGGCGGTAACCAGGGCCTTGCCTTCGGTCTTTCCAATCTTGACAAGTTCTCGTACCTCTGTTCGTACAGTTCGTTCACCAGCAAGGAGATACCAGATGTGTACGACAATGCGAAGAAGACGAACAGAAAGATTAACCTCTTCTGGCTCGGAGTAGGTACGGATGACTTCCTTTACGGCAATGCGAAGGAATATGCCGAGTTCCTCGACAGCAGGGGAATCAGGAATATCCAGGAATACACGACAGGAATGTTCGGACATACATGGATGAACGCGAGGTATTTCCTCGCTCAGACCTTCCCTCTTCTTTTCGATAAAGAGGCTTCAAAAGAGGCGATGGACCTTGCTGCCAAGGGTAAGCCGAAGAAGGCGAAGACGCCTGCGGATAAGCCGGAGGCCCCGGCTGCAAAGCCAGATCAGCAGCGTCTTACTCCGGAAGTTATGGCGAGACTTTTCCCTCGCGGTGTCGTTTCTCCTGATTATAACAAGGACGGCAGCGTGACATTCCGAGTCCGTGCCAATGACGCCGTTAAGGTTGAACTTGAGTGCCAGATGTTCGAGGGTACGAAAGATATGGCCAAGGGAGAGGATGGAATCTGGGAAGTGACCGTGATGCCTGAGGTTCCTGACATCTATCCTTATTCTTTCATAATCGACGGAACCAAGATCGCCGATCCTGAGAACATGCATATCTTCCCTAACGAAGGATACAAGGCCAGTCTTGCTGATATAAAGGCACCGCAGCCGGACCCTCAGGATCTGCAGGATGTTCCTCATGGAAAAGTCACCTATACATATTATACGTCGGAAGCTGTAGGATTTGACAGGCCGGTATGTGTTTATACACCAGTCGGTTATGATCCGGCAGGAACGGAGAAATATCCTGTCCTGTATCTTATCCACGGCATGACCGACACATATGAGACATGGTTCAAGGTCGGAAAGGTCAACAATATTCTTGACAATCTCATCGCTTCCGGTCAGGCGAAGAAGATGATCATCGTGATGCCGTATGCCAATCCATATCCGGAGATGATCCTCAGAGGCATGGCAAAGGCATATAATCCGATGGATACGAAACTGACTACCAAGGAATTCACGGAATCAGTGGTTCCGTTCATCGAGGCGAACTACAATGTTCTTACGGATGCCGACAACAGGGCTATCGCAGGTTTCTCGCTCGGAGGAAGGCAGACGCTGGCATGCGGCCTCGGAAATCCGGACATGTTCCATTATGTATGTGCGTTCGCTCCGGCAATCTTCGGGCCGGAGATAAAGGCGAACTTCGACAACGGTACATACGCGCCAGCCGAAAAAATCAACGGTAGTCTCGATCTCGTATGGCTCAGCTGTGGTACCTCCGACTTCCTGTATCAGTCGTCGCTCGCGCTCGATCAGGAGATGAACGACAGGAATATCGAGCATAAGACCATGTATCCGGGAGGCGGACATACGTGGATGAATTGCCGCGATTATCTGATCGAGGTCGCAAAGCTTCTGTTCAAATAGACATAAACGCAATCATATGAATAGGTTTGTCTTCATATTCGTGCTGCTTTTTTCAGCCAATGCCGTATCCGCCCAGCCTGGAGGCGGACGCGGATTCTGGGGCCCGATGCCGGAAACCGTGCAGGTATGGCCTGACGGCGCTCCGAATGCATTTACATACAATGCTGCAGAGGATCCGCAAGGGGAAAACTATAAGGAAGCGATACTGGAAATATATCCTGCCAGAAATCCTAACGGACGATGCGTGATCATCTGTCCCGGAGGAGGTTATGCCGTGCTTTCGATGACTCATGAGGGACGTGATATCAGACATTGGCTCAATGCAAGAGGCTTTACCTGCTGTCTGCTGCAGTACAGGATGCCACGCGGACACCATGATGTCCCTTTGAGTGATGTCCAGCAGGCCATAAGGATGATGCGGGCTCGTACGGATCTCGGTGTCACTCATGTCGGAGTGATGGGATTCTCTGCAGGAGGACATCTGGCATCCACAGCTTCGACCCATTATACTGATGCTGTCACAAGGCCTGATTTCCAGATACTGGTCTATCCTGTCATCACTTTCGAGAAACCGTATACCCATGACGGGTCCGTCTATGGGCTGCTTGGCGCAGATCCATCTCAGGAAATGCTTGACCTTTATTCAAATCAAAAGCATGTTACTTCCGATACGCCTCCGGCTTTCATTCTGGCTGCTTCGGATGACTGGCTTGTCCCGGTCAGGAACAGTCTGATGTACTATGAGGCGCTGGTGGAGAACAAGGTCAGTGTTGCAATGCATATCTATCCAACCGGCGGTCATGGCTTCGGATGGGGTGACAACTACATCTACAAACAGGAGTGGAGTTCTGAACTTGAGAGGTGGCTCAACACTGTGGTACTGAAATAACCGGTATGATGAAACGAAAAAAGCTCAGCGTAATGCTGAGCTTTTCTGGTAGTCGGTAGGGGAATCGAACCCCTATTGCAAGATTGAGAATCTTGAGTACTAACCGTTATACGAACCGACCGTTTTATCGTTTGGGATTGCAAAGGTACGCATTTTTTCTTTACTTCCAAATTTTTCTTCGATTTTTTTTTCTATTTTATTTCAAAAACACGAAGAAAACAGCCAGAATGAGACAGAAGAATGCGGCAAAATGGTTCCATTGCAGGGCCTGTCCCTTGAACATCACCATTGCAATCAAGGTGAAGACCGTAAGCGAAATGACCTCCTGTATCACCTTAAGCTGCATCAGATTGAACGGACCTCCGTTGTCGATGAAGCCGATTCTGTTGGCCGGTACCTGTGCGCAATACTCGAAGAACGCGACACCCCATGAAAAGAGTATCACGGCGATCAGCGGCCATCCTGAAGATATCTTCATTTCCTGAAGCTTGAGGTGTCCGTACCATGCGAATGTCATGAATACATTCGAAGTTATCAGCAGAAGAATAGTCCAGATTGCTTTCATGATTCATTGTTTTTTCGGGGTGCAAAAGTAATATTAAATTTGTAATTGCAGTCATAAAACTTTAATTTTGCATGATTTACTTGAGATAAAATAAACTAAAACAATATATCATGACACTTATCAAATCCATTTCCGGAATACGCGGTACCATCGGAGGCAATCCAGGCGAAGCCCTTACACCGCTTGATATCGTGAAGTTCACATATGCATATTGCGAGAAGATGAAGGAACGTCGTCCGAAGGCCGATGGAGAAAGATACAAGGTTGTCGTCGGCAAGGATGCGCGTCTGTCCGGTGATATGGTCGAGCAGCTTGTATGCGGAACTCTGGTGTCCTGCGGTGTCGACGTCGTGAAAGCCGGTTTCGCTTCGACCCCGACGACAGAGATGGCCGTTGTGTTCGAGGAAGCCGACGGAGGCATCATCCTGACTGCGTCCCATAATCCGAAGCAGTGGAATGCTCTGAAACTCCTCAACGAGAGGGGAGAGTTCCTAAACGCTGAGGAGGGTGCTGCAATCCTCGAGTGTGCAGAGAAGGAGGATTTTGTTTTTGCTGACGTAGATTCCCTCGGAGATATTGAAGAGAAGGATTTCACTGATGCCCACCTTGATGCCGTACTTGCGCTGGATACGGTAGATGTAGAGGCCGTCCGCAATGCACATTTCAAGGTCGCTCTTGATGCTGTCAATTCTGTCGGTGGCATCATCATGCCGCGACTCCTTGAGCGTATGGGAGTCGAGTGCGTGTGCGTGAACTGCGAGCCTACAGGCGAGTTCGCGCATAATCCGGAGCCGCTCCCGGCAAATCTCGTGGAACTTTGCGAGGCCGTGAAGACGAACGGTGCGGATCTCGGTATTTCAGTGGATCCGGACGTCGACCGTCTTGCGCTCATCTGTGAGGACGGAAAGCCTTTTGGCGAGGAGTATACTCTTGTAAGTGTGGCTGATTATCTTCTTTCAAGGGTGTACGACGAGGCCCTGAATACAGGCAAGTCTATGGAGGAGATTGCTGCGCCGTATGCGATGACGACATCTTCGAACCTCTCGTCTTCAAGAGCATTGCGTGATGTTACGGAACAGTACGGCGGAGAGTACTTTGCTGCTGCTGTCGGCGAAGTAAATGTCACAACCAAGATGAAGGAGTGCTGTGCGCTCATAGGCGGAGAAGGAAACGGAGGCGTCATCTATCCTGCACTTCATTACGGTCGTGATGCTATGGTCGGAGTTGCCCTTTTCCTTACAAATCTTGCCCGTAAGAAGATGAAGGTTTCGGAGCTTCTTGCTACATACCCTCAGTACGTGATCGCAAAGAACAAGATCGAACTTTCTGACAAGGCCCTCATTGACAGGATCCTTGATGAGATCAAGGTCGTTTATGCAGCGGAAGATATCAACACCATAGATGGAGTGAAGATATCGTTCGAGGCACGCAAGGAATGGGTACACCTGCGACGTTCTAACACCGAGCCTATCATCCGTATCTACGCTGAGGCTGCGACTAAGGAGGCTGCTGACGCCCTTGCGCAGCAGATTATCGACATCGCAAACAAAATCATAGGATAGTGTTTTCATTCAGGACAACATCGCTTGAAGACCAGCTTGACAAGGCCCTTCTTGAGGGCCGTGTCGGCTGTTTCTGTACCCAGAACTGTTGGGATACGGACAAGGGACGCTATATGTATGACATCTTCCGTGAGAGGGGGAACCTTCAGGTTATCTTTTCTCCGCGTGATACCGAGCTCACCCCTCTGACCAACCATATTGAGTTTTCCGAAGATGACCTCAAGGAACTGAATGCAGTGGTGGTGGAGATTCAGGATGTCGGTTCAAGGTATTTCAATTATACCAAGGATGTCTTCCATCTTATGGATGCGCTTAAGTCTCTCAAGGACGAGGCGCCGTCGCTTTATGTCGTCGATCACATCAACCCTGCCGGACGTGTGGTAGAGGGAACCATGCCATCATCGCTGCAGGAGAAGTTCGTCCCTAAGGTGGCTCATAGACACGGACTTACCTTAGGCGAGCTGGTAAATCTTTACTATCATGAGATCGGAGCGAAGTTCGCCCTTCACGTGATATCTGCCTTGGCTACAGATTCCAACAAGCAGCTGATGCCATGGACGATCGCTCCAGCATCGGATGTACCGGGACTTTTTACATGCGACATGTACAGCGGGGGAGGCTTATGGAACAATACGAACGTGACCCCTGGCATCGGAACGGCAAGGCCGTATGAATATATCGGTGCGCCATTCGTGAAGACGGCTTCCAATGAGCCTGTGCCGGTGGCGGAAGGCGTGATGCTCAGGCCTTGTTCCTTCACTCCTTCGTGCGGAAGATATGAAGGAAAGAAGTGTTTCGGTTATCAGATCATGCTTGAGCCGGGGGTGGAGTATCATTCGCTGATCCATACATTGCAGATGATGAGGTACTTCATGGAAAGGTATCCGGAGTTCAGATTGGAGGAGGGCTTCGAAGCTAAACTTTCGGATCAGGTGCTTCTCGACTATATAAATGGGACAGTCTCCTCGGAAGATATGAGGGAGCATGTGAAGGTGGAGGAGCAGAAATGGATACGCAAGGCGAAGAAGTTTTCTCTGTACGATGACCAGCCGTACAGAATCAAATAGTTTTTGAGCGGAAGTGTTGTATTTGTGGAAAAAAGACCGTACATTTGCCGCGCAAAATTAGTTAACTAAATTTTTTAAGCATTATGAAAACAGGAATACATCCCGAAACCTACCGTCTTGTAGCTTTCAAGGATATGTCAAACGACGTTGTGTTCATCACTCGCTCATGCGCGAACACAAAGGAGACCATCGAAATCGAGGGCGTCGAGTATCCGGTTGTTAAGCTCGAGATCTCTAACACATCTCACCCATTCTACACAGGTAAGATGAAGCTCGTCGACACTGCAGGTCGCGTTGATAAGTTCTACCAGAGATACGCAAAGAAGAAGTAATTCTTCCAAGACATACGGTACAAGGAAATCGACTGAAATATATTTTGGTCGATTTCTTTTTTTTACCACCGCTTCATTGCGCAGCTGTTTGAGGTGATTGTAATGAGACGGCCAGTGACCGGATGCTTGAAGCTGATGCTTTGCGCGTGGAGGTGCAGCCGGGTCGGATCAGGGAACGGTGAACTGGCCGAGGCCGGAGCAAATCCTCCGTAGAGGAGGTCTCCGAGAATAGGCCTTCCGAGGCCGAGGATGTGTGCGCAGTGCACGCGAAGCTGATGTGTGCGTCCTGTTACAGGATGAAGTATGATGTCGGTTGTCCCGTCATCATTTGATGCAGTCACTTCGTATTCTGTCAAGGCGCTCTTCCCCTGGATCTTGTCAGCCTTCTGACGTGGCCTTTCATCATAGTCGGGGCATAACGGAAGCTCTATCATACCTTTTTCGCCGGCATTCAATGGCCTCCCTTCCGGCGCAGGTGCCAGTCTGGCGATATATGTCTTGGATACGGAATGTTCTTCGAACTGCCTCTGCAGGGCAATGGCTGCTTCGTCACTCTTGGCGAACACCAGCACTCCTGACGTGTCCATGTCCAGACGGTGGACAGAGATGCAGCGTCCATATCTTTCCGACAGCCATTCCTGAACTGATGTCTGCCCGTCAAGACCTGGTACTGAGGGAATTCCGTACGGTTTGTCTGCAACGATAAGATGGTCGTCATCGTAAATCACATCAATGTCGTGTGTCTTGTTGCCCAGAGTTCCCGCCACGTTGAGCCCTTGCATCATGAAGGAGAGCAGGGGACCGCATTTGCTGGTACATGACGGATAGAAATGTCCATGAGTCCTGACGGCTGTATCGGGGGATTTGCCGTACCAGAATTCTCCCATGGCGACGGGCTTGAGACCGTGCTTGTAGGCATGGTTCAGCAGTTTGGGAGCGGCGCACTCGCCGGTGCCTCCCGGCGGAGTCATACCTTTTTCTGCGAATATGTCCCATATTGATTTTCTGGCTCCTGCAGCATCGGATACGACATATTGACCGAAGATCCATTTCTGAAGGATGTCCGACTTTTCTGCACGAAGCTTCCTGAGAGAGTCTGCTTCGGCTGTCATCTTTTCCAAGTCTCTCCTGATTCTGCCGATCTTCTCTTCCCATGCAGCCTTCAGTCTTCTGAATTCCGCCTTTTCATGCTGGCTTGCCTTGATCAGATCCGCAAGCCTAGATGCATCTGCCGTATTTCTTCTGATCTCGTCACGTTCTTGCTTTCCGGCTGCCATGGCCGTACGCATGGCTTCGGTTTCTTCTTTCATGGCTCTTTGAGCTGCATAGAGCCTCTGCTTCAATGCTTCGTATTCACCGGACCTCTCCAATTCTCTGATCCTGGTGTTAATAGCGGATATTTCGGCCTCCTTGATCTTGAAATGGCCGTCCGGATCGAGAAGGTCGAAGATCGGAGGTACGAACCCCTCAATGTGGCTCCGCCCTCTGACATTTCCGGAGAAGGCGGCGAGGAAGACCGGTTCTGAGTCGCAGTCTGCCGATCCGGACTCGCATATCAGGACTCCTAGCATCTTTCCTTCTGAAAAAGCTTCCGCAAGTTCGGGTGATGCTTCAATACGCCCGATGACTTCGCGCGCCGCCTTCCTCACCAATGGATGAGGAACATAACGGAAAGGGTTTGTGAAAGGCTTTCCGTCCATCAGAGCGTGATATTGGATGAGATGAATTCCCTGCACCAGTCCTGGAGCCCGCATTCCCTGCATTTCGGCTTTCTGGCTGTACATATGTATCTTCCGTGGAGAATGAGCCAGTGGTGGGCTCGAGGACGAAGTTCGGGGGCGAAGCCGGATGTGAGGTCACGCTCGACAGCCTCGACTGTCTTCCCGTCTGAGAGTCCGAGTCTGCGAGATACTCGGAATACATGAGTGTCTACAGCAATGACAGGCTTGTCGTATATCACTGAAGCTATGACGTTTGCCGTCTTTCTGCCGACTCCCGGGAGCGTCTCCAGAAGATCAGGCTCGGACGGGACGATACCGCCGAAGTCATTGACCAGTCTGACTGCCATTCCGATCAGATGACGGGCCTTGTTGTTGGGGAATGAAATGGATTTTATCAGTTCGTATACTTCCTCGAATGAGGCTTCTGCCAGATCCTGAGGCATGGGAAATCTCTTGAAGATCAGTGGAGTATGCATGTTGACTCTCTTGTCTGTGCATTGGGCTGACAGGATCACTGCAATCAGAAGATGGAACGGAGTGTCATAATGCAGCTCTGTCTGCGGAGCCTCCATGTTCTCAGAGAACCATCGGGTAATATGGTGGAATCTTTCGGAAGTGTCCATCAGATCGTCAGTTCGAGGTCAATGATATCGTCTTCAAGCTGTTCGCAGCATGTCTCCTCCTTGCAGACCATGACGCGGCCCTGATACTTTTCGAAAATCTGCCTGTTGTGGGTCACCATCACGATTGCTGTGCCTTTCTCTCGGTTGATGCCTGTCAGAAGCTTCATGATACCGTCGGCGGTCTCGTTGTCGAGATTTCCTGTCGGCTCGTCAGCTATGATTACCTGAGGGTCGTTGAGAAGAGATCTGGCGATGGCTATACGCTGCTGCTCTCCGCCGGAAAGCTGATGCGGCATCTTGTGTGCCTTGCGCTCCATTCCTACGGCTTCGAGCACTTCTGCAATCCTCTTCTGCATCTTTTCTTCGCTGTTCCATCCTGTCGCACGAAGCACGAACAGAAGGTTCTCCTCGACTGTTCTGTCCATGAGCAGCTGGAAATCCTGGAACACCACTCCCATCTTCCTGCGGAGGTAAGGGATGTCCTTCTCGCGGATCTTTCTCAGGTCGTATCCGCATGCATGTCCCTCTCCCTTGGTCAGTTCGTTCTCGGCAATGATCGTCCTGATGATGGATGTCTTTCCTGTACCGACCTTTCCCACTATATAGACGAAGTCACCAGGATAGATGTCCATGTCGAGGTCATAGATGACCTTTGCTTCGCCGTTCATGATGTCGGCACCCTTGAATGAAATGATAGGAGTCTTGTCTTCCATGTCAAAAAATCAGTTATAAACATACAAATATAGTGGAAAAAAGGTTAAATTTGTAATTTATTTGCGACAAAAGGAATTTATAGGATATGAGAGCTTTATATATGACTGCGCTGGCTGCGCTTCTGATGCTCGGGCAGGGACTTGCGCTTGACGCGCAGGAGCTGCTCCCGGAGCAGGAAGGAAGAGAATTCAGAGAGGCGCTGAGGCTGCATGAGAGCGGCATGTACAGCCGTTCCGGCCACGAGTTCGGACGTATCGCCTCCAAGGTGCAGTCGTCTGATCCGGAGGGATTTTCGGTGCTCGGAGATCTGAAGGCAAAGGTGTCTGGAGCGGAAAACCGAATGTGGGAATTCATAGAGAGAAACCCTCAGTCAGTACTGGTACCTCAGATGAAGTGGCAACATGCCATGAATTGTTTCGACAGTCAGAACTACAGTCTTGCCGGGGGCGTGCTTTCGCAGATTGCTCCTGACCAGCTTTATAGGAGCCAGAAGACCGAGTACCTGTTCAAGAAAGCGTACTGCGACCTTGAAGTCAAGGATCTTGCGGCGGCAGAGGCTAATTTCATGAAGGTTGAGAAGATACCTCATTCTGATTATGCTGCCCCGTCGAGATATGCCCTCGGATACATCAGTTATGTACGCAAGGACTTCAGAAAGGCAATAGACTGGTTCGAGAAGTCAAGGAAGGACGGCCGCTTTTCCCAGATGTCCTGCTACTATATCATGGAAAGCCGCTTCATGCTCGGTGACCACAGGTACGTTACCGAATACGGTGATGCCATGTATGAGGCCGTGTCTGACGAACGCAAGCCGCATCTGGCGAGGATCATTTCGGAGTCCTGGCTGGTGCTGGGAGACGCGGAAAGTGCCCGCAGGTTCTATGATCTCGGTGCCAATGACGGATCACGCAAGGAGTCAAGGTCTGATCTCTTTTATAGCGGGTCGGTCCTCTATGCCGTCAATGACTACAAAGGGGCTATCGAGAAGTTCTCACAGATGGGCGAGAGAAGAGATTCTATAGGTCAGGTGGCCAGCTATCAGATGGGATACAGCTACATACAGACCAAGAACAAGGTGGCGGCTATGGCGGCCTTCAAGGAGGCTTCGGCGCTTTCATACGACAAGGTGATTGCGGAAGATGCATATTTCAACTGGGCGAAGCTTGCGTTTGACCTCAATAACGACCCGTCTGTATTCCAGAGCTACCTGAAGAAATATTCGGATATGGAGAGGGGAGACAGGATCAACAGCTATATAGCCGTGGCGGCTCTGCATAATCACGATTATGAAGGCGCAGTCAATGCCTATGACCAGATCGACGATCTGGACGACGACATGAAGAACAACTACATGAAGGCAAATTATCTCAGGGCCAATCAGTTGATAACAAACGGGTCATACAGGAAGGCGATCCCATGTCTCAAGGTTGCGGCCTATTATTCGGAAAGGTCAAGCCGCTTCAACCAGCTGACAAGGTTCTGGCTGGCCGAGTCTTACTACAGGACCGAGCAGTACGACGAAGCATTGGACATGTATACTGACCTGTACAACAATTCCGCATTGTATGGGCGCGCGGAGTCGTATCAGATCTCGTACAATATCGCATACTGCCATTTCAAGAAGGGAGACTATGCTGCAGCGAGGAAGTGGTTCTCGGAGTATCTTGGTGAGAGTACGGTCAAGTATCGTAAGGATGCTCTGGTGCGTCAGGCGGACTGTCACTTCATGAGTGCTGATTACAAGGCCGCTTCAGCCGCATACGACAAGGTACTCAAGAGTTATGGAAATGTGAACGATATATATCCTTATTATCAGGCAGCTCTTTCATATGGACTTGACAATCAGGTGGATAAGAAAATCGAACTCTTGTCGGATGTACTTAAGGCATCACCGTCTTCGAAGTTCTATCCCGAGGCTCTTTTCGAGCTTGGCCGTACATATGCTGTAAGGGAGAATGATGATGACGCATTCAAGTGCTTCAACAAGCTGGCTTCGACAGTCAAGGACAGCACTTTCGTCGCAAAGGCATATATCGAGATGGGATCTCTTGCGAGAAACCAGTCGCAGTTCAATGACGCTCTCGCATATTACAAGAAGGTGGTCGAGCAGATGCCTCTTTCCGGTTATGCAGAAGATGCACTTGCTGCCATCGAGTCTATTTACCAGACCCGGAATGAGCCTGAAGAGTATATCGCATACATCGACCGTATAGGCAGAGGCGCATTGAAGACTGCCGATGAGAAGGAAGACATGATCTTCAATGCGGCTGAGCAGATATTCCTGTCAGAGAATTATGACAAGGCTCTTGTGTCGCTCAAGTCTTATCTGGATAAATATCCGGTCGGCCGACATGCGTACAAGGCTGATTTCTATACTGCGGAGTCGTATCGAAGCCTCGGCCAGTACGAGAAGGCGTGCGACAGCTACAGAAAGGTGATCGAAGGCGGTGAGGGGTCCTTTGTGGAACTTTCTATGTTGAATTTCGCCAATCTTTCATATCGCCTGGAACGCTGGGATGACGCATACGGAAGCTATGCTTCGCTTTATGACAATGCTCTGCTTGAGAACAACAGGTTCCTTGCGATGTCCGGCATGATGCGTTCTGCATTCAAGGGACATGAATGGGCAAAAGCCGTAAGCGCGGCAGACCATCTTATCCATGATACCAGGTCAGACAAATGGCTCAAGGAAGAGGCTGAGTATGTGAAGGCTAAGTCTTATCTTGCTACCAGCCGTCGTGATGAGGCGTTCCTGATTCTTGAGAAGCTTTCGAAGGATGTATCCGGAGAGTTCGGTGCGGAGGCTGCATATATGCTGATCCAGGACAAGTACGACAGAGGAGAATTCGAAGCGGTAGAGACTAAGGTATACGCCTTCTCTGATGCCGGCTCTGATCAGACATACTGGCTTGCGAAGAGCTTCATCGTGCTAGGAGACTCTTTCGTGGAAAGGGAGGAATATGACCAGGCAAAGGCTACATTCGAAAGTGTGAGGGATGTCTATACACCTCAGGGACAGGGCGATGACGTACTTGATAATGTGAAGACGAGGCTCATCAGGCTGGAAGAGCTGATGCTGCTTATGAACTAATGAAATGACTATGAGATTCAAAATATACAGAGCAATAGTTTCTGCCGCTCTTATCCATCTGGCTGTAGCGGCAACTGCACAGAATCTGGATCCGACCGTGATAGTCGACCGAGCATATGAAGGAAGACTTATGGAGGTGCACAAGCCGTCTCTGGAGATGGCAGTGCCGGATACTGTCACCAGGTTTGACCTTGATTTCGATTATTCCGTCTTTGAGAGCCCGTACAAAGGGTCATATGAGTTCAATCCGTATCTTCTTTCCATGAAGCCAGCAGCTTCGGCGGATGGTACGCGCAGCTTCTATCTTAGGGCCGGAGCCGGATATCAGCTCCATCCTACGCTTGATCTGGTGTATTCGCCAGATTTTAAAGGGGATGACTTCCGGTGTGATGTGTTTGCAAGGCACAGGTCATTCATCGGCAGCTATTGGAATATCGAGAGAGGAGAGACGCTTGACGGCTTTTCGACCCTTGACAGGATGCAGGCGTATGAAGGGGCAGAACGCACGTGGTCCGGATATGATCTTGAGACAACCGTCGGGGTCGCCGGAAGGGGAGACTGGGAGAATGGATCCGCTGATTTCGGTATCTCTTATGACAATCTGGCTTCCAAGGACCGCAGCTGGAACAGGATGTACAATGCCATGGATGCCTATGTGTCAGTAGGGTCAAAGAGAGATGGCGGCGCTCTGAAGTACAGCGTCGGTGCCAGATATCGCCTTGCGCACGATTCGACAGACGGGCTGATGATCGATGAGCCTGACCTTCAGGAAAATGTCTATGAGGCAGCTGCTTCTGTGGAATGGGGCCGGATCAAGGTTGAGGCGGGATTTGACGGAGCCTCATACTCGCAGGCTCTGAATGCCGGTGCGTTTCAGGTTTTTGCGGCTCCGCATTATCTGTGGGCAAAGGGACGTCTGAAGGCTGACCTCGGTGTGAAGCTTGCCAAGATCTTTGACGGAGATGAAGAGGATGGAGCGTTTGGCGCGGTCGATGCGGAGCAGGTGATTTATCCGGATGTCACTCTCGAATATGATGTCGTGAAGAATGCCATGAGGCTCTTTGTCAAGGCGGACGGCGGCAACAGGATCAATACCTATGCTTCTCTTCTGGAAGGGAACCATCATCTTAACATGACTTCGGGCATGGGGACAGAGCCTCTGCTGGATTACAATATCGAACGCATCCGCCTTTCTGCCGGTCTTGACGGCAGGATCGGATCGAAGCTGAGCTATGTGATCAGTGGAGGATATGTGAATTATGCGAATGCCATGCTTGATCAGGTCCCTCTTCAACATGCAAGCACGGTCGTGACCGAGGCGGGAGTCGGATATGGAGCGTATTCGAAATGGTATGCATCGTTTGACTGGCTTTGGAAGGATGAGTCCGTGATGGTTGACGGAACAATCATGTATAATTCTTCCTGGGGGGACGCGTTCTCCGAACTCAGTCCTCTGCTTAAGCCTGCCGCCCTTGTCGGAGATGTTGCGTTCGAGTACAACTGGAACCGCCGTCTGTACGGTGGGGTTGACTGCTCTTTCTCTTCTGCGCGTTCGAGCGCATTCGCCATGATACCCGGATATGCTGATCTCGGAGTGTTTGCTGAGTTTGTTACAAGCCGCAGGCTTTCATTCTGGGCGAGGGGCGGAAACCTTCTTGGAATGACCATTCAGCGTAATCCGCTCTATGCTGAAAAAGGCGCGTATTTTACCGCCGGAATTTGCTTGAACTTATAGGAAAAATTGCTATATTTGTCCGTTTGATTTGAGACAATTAAAGTAATTTTCATATAATGAGCGAAGAAGTAATCAACAACGCTTCTGCGGAGCAGTACTCCGCGAACAGTATCCAGGTGCTGGAAGGCCTTGAGGCCGTAAGGAAGAGACCGTCGATGTATATCGGCGATGTGGGCGAGAGGGGACTTCATCACCTTGTGTATGAGGTGGTTGACAATAGTATTGACGAGGCTCTTGCCGGCTATTGTACCCATATCGAAGTAAGCATCAATGAAGATAATTCGATAACTGTAAAGGATAACGGACGAGGTATCCCTACCGGTATGCATGAAAAGGAGAACCGTTCTGCCCTTGAGGTGGTTCTGACGGTCCTTCATGCCGGCGGTAAGTTCAGCAAGGACAGCTACAAGGTGTCCGGAGGTCTGCATGGTGTCGGCGTATCCTGCGTGAATGCACTTTCTGATTATCTTAAGGCTGAGATCCACCGCGAAGGCAAGATCTTCGTGCAGGAGTTTTCTCAGGGTAAGCCTTACAAACCGGTTGAGGTTGTAGGCGAGGCTGAGGATACTGGTACATTCGTGACTTTCCATCCGGATCCGGAGATCTTCCAGGTGACTACCGTGTACAAGTACGATACTTTGGCCGCACGTCTTCGTGAGCTGGCATACCTTAACAAGGGTATTTCATTGTCATTGACAGACAAGAGGACTCTCGTACCTGATGTCGATGAGAATGGAAATGAGCTCGATACCAAGCATTACAGACAGGATGTGTTCTATTCGAAAGAGGGACTCCGCGAATTCGTGGACTATCTTGACGGAGGTGCAGAGAAACTCATCGAGACTCCGATCTGTCTGGAGACGGACAAGATCATTCCTATCGAGATAGCCCTTCAGTACAATACAGGCTATACCGAGAAGATTTATTCATACGTAAACAATATCAACACCATAGAGGGTGGTACCCACCTTCAGGGCTTCAAGATGGGTCTCACAAGGACTTTGAAGAACTATGCCGACAAGGCAGGAATGCTCGCCAAACTGAAATTCGATCTGGCTGCAGATGACTTCCGTGAGGGACTTACTGCGGTGGTTTCGGTCAAGGTGGCAGAGCCTCAGTTCGAAGGACAGACCAAGACCAAGCTCGGAAACGGAGAAGTCGTGTCTGCTGTGTCGCAGGCTACGGCTGCTGCGCTTGAGTCCTATCTTGAGGAGAATCCGAAAGAGGCTAAGATGATCGTCGAGAAGGTCATCCTGGCTGCAACTGCACGTCATGCTGCCCGTAAGGCACGCGAGATGGTACAGAGGAAGACTGTCATGTCGGGAGCCGGCATGCCTGGCAAGCTCGCTGACTGTTCTTCAAGGGATCCTGAGGTATGTGAACTTTTCCTTGTCGAGGGAGACTCTGCAGGCGGTACTGCAAAGCAGGGCCGTGACCGTATGACTCAGGCGATCCTGCCGCTCCGAGGAAAGATCCTCAATGTCGAGAAGGCCATGGAACACCGAGTGTTCGAGAGCGAAGAGATCCGCAACATTTATACGGCTCTTGGTGTTACCGTCGGTACTGAGGAAGACAGCAAGGCTTTGAACCTTAGCAAGCTGCGCTATCACAAGGTCATCATCATGACCGATGCCGACGTCGATGGAAGCCATATCGCGACCCTCATCCTGACATTCTTCTTCCGCTACATGATCGACCTGATCAAGAACGGATACGTATATCTGGCGACTCCGCCTCTCTACCTTGTGAAGAAAGGCAAGGAGGAAATCTACTGCTGGACAGAACAGCAGCGTAAGGATGCTACCCTCCAGCTTGGAAAGGGTTCTGACAAGGGAGTGTTCGTACAGCGCTACAAAGGTCTTGGAGAAATGAGTGCCGAGCAGCTTCAGTCTACTACGATGGATCCGGAGAAGCGTCTACTCCGTCAGATTACTATAGAGAACGCGGCAGAGGCAGAACGTACCTTCTCAATGCTCATGGGTGACGATGTGCCGCCACGTCGTGAATTCATCGAACAGAACGCGCACTATGCGAATATTGATGCATAAAGAATAAGTACTAAACCAAATCATTACAGTTATGACTGACATTTTTGAAAGAATTGAAAAGCATTCAGGCGGCCCTCTCGGCCAGTATGCGGCTAAGGCTTTCGGATATTATATGTTCCCTAAGCTTGAAGGCGAGCTTGGACCGCACATGAAGTTTCAGGGCAAGGATGTCCTTGTATGGAGCCTTAACAACTATCTCGGACTTGCTAATCATCCGGAGGTAAGAAAAGCTGATGCTGAAGCAGCTGCAAAATGGGGTCTTGCATACCCTATGGGCAGCCGAATGATGACAGGACATACTGATCTTCACGAGAGGTTCGAAAGAGAGCTTGCAGAATTTGAAAGAAAGGAGGACGCCTTCCTCTTCAATTTCGGATATCAGGGTATCCTTTCTACCATTGACGCTCTGATGGACCGTCATGACGTTATCGTTTACGACTCTGAGGCTCATGCATGCCTTATTGACGGAGCACGTCTGCATATGGGCAAGAGGATGACATTCCGTCATAATGACTACGAGAGCTGCGAGAAGACTCTGCAGAGGGCTACACGTCTCTGCGAGGAGACAGGCGGAGGCATCCTTCTCATCACTGAGGGTGTGTACGGAATGACCGGTGCTCTCGGTTTCCTTGACAAGATTGTCGAACTCAAGAAGAAATACAAATTCAGAATCCTCATAGATGACGCTCACGGCTTCGGTAACATGGGTCCTACTGGACGTGGTACTTCGGAGCATTTCGGCGTGATGGATGAGGTTGACCTCTATATCGGTGCATATGCGAAGTCGATGGCTTCGATCGGCGGCTTTGTCGCAGGTCCGAAGAAGATCATCAACTACCTCCGTTTCAACATGCGTTCGCAGATCTATGCCAAGTCTCTTCCGATGGCCCTCGTAGAGGGAGGACTCAAGAGACTCGAGATCATCAGGAGCAAGGAAGGTGACGAACTTCGTAAGAAGCTCTTTACTATCACAAAGGCTCTTCAGGATGGTTTCCGCAACCTCGGTTTCGAGATCGGACCTGCTGAGGCATGCGTGACACCGGTGCAGATCAAGGGTGGTGTAGGTCAGGCTTCAAGAATGGCTGTCGATCTTCGTGAGAACTACGGTATATTCTGCTCAGTGGTCATCTATCCGGTGATCCCGAAGGGCATGGTGATTTTCCGTATCATCTCGACCGCCGCGCACACGATGGAGGATGTGGAGCGTACGCTCAAGGCATTCACCGAAGTGCGTGCGAAGCTTGACGCAGGCTACTACGATGGAGAGGAAGGCGATATCGTAGATATGGCCATAAAGTAATATCCGCTGTCCCCGACGGTGGAATTTCATTGCATCAGTGTCGTCGCGCAAGTGACGGCACTGACTATGCATTTAAAGAAGATAGTTATTTGGTTATGGAAAAGATCAGTTTCCCAAGAAAATTCAAGGTTTATCTGCCTCTGATCCTGATCTTTATGCTTCTTGTTGCCATAATGCCGAGGAGCTCGAGATTCAATTATGACTACAGGAAAGGATCGCCTTGGCAGTATGAGACGCTCATCGCCCAGTTTGACTTTCCTGTACTGAAGACAGAGGAACAGTACCAGAAGGAAGTAGAGCAGGCATGGCTGAGGGTTGTCCCATACTATGTCCTTGACAATAAGGTCGCGGTGAATTCGCAGAATGAGCTTTCTGCGATGGATTTCGGCGAATATGCCTTCGTCAAGCCTGCCGTGTCCGATGCCGTGACTGCCATATATTCGAAAGGCGTCCTGCCGGCATTGACGGATCAGGGTGCTGATGGCGCAAGGCAGAGCGTGGACGGAATGATCTATGTCCAGAAGGACAGGAGGGCGGTGAAAGTACCCGTTTCTGAAGTGTATTCCCTTGAAAAGGCGACATATATTCTGAAGGATGCAGTTGCTGCAGCATGTCCTGATTCTACAAATGTGGATTCCCTGTATGTGGCGACAGGGCTCAATGATCTGCTCGCTCCGGACCTTGTGTTCGACCAGCAGACAACGGACCTGGTTCATGGCGAGAATTACGATAATATATCAAGGACCCAGGGTGTGGTACGTTCCGGACTGGTGATTGTCTCGGAAGGGGAGATTGTGACTGCGGAAATCGAACAGCTTCTCGATTCGTATAAGGCTGAGTTTGACGCGAATGTGGGCTATGTGGGACCTAAGGCCCTGCAGTGGTTGGGTAGTATCCTGATCGCCTTCTCGCTTGTCCTTCTGCTTTTCCTGGCGATCTATTACTGCAACTCAAAGATCTTCGAGCAGTATAACAAGTACCTTTATCTGCTTATGGTCTTCACGCTTGCGGCGATTGCGACCTCACTTGTGGTGAAGTACAACCCGAACCTGTTCTATATGATGCCTTTCATGCTGATCGTCTTCTATCAGCTGGCTTTCTTCTCGCGAAGGATGGTCTTCTCGGTATTCTTCATTTCACTGCTGCCGATGCTTATATTCGCACCGGACGGTATGGAGCTTTTCGTGATTTATCTGGTTGCAGGAACGGTCGGCCTTCTGACGTTCGAATATTTCAACAAAGGCTGGCTTCAGTTCGTGACTGCACTGATCGTCTTCGTGGTCATGGTGTTCGTGTGGATGGGATTCCGTTTCAGGAAAGGCTTGTCGCTTGCAGACTATCGTACTGTGCTCGATATGGGGCTTGGTGCCCTCCTTTCCGTTGCAGGTTATCCGTTGATCTATCTTTTTGAAAAGATATTCAAGCTTGTTTCCACTTCGAAGCTTGTCGACCTGAGCGATACAAGCCAGCCGCTTCTCCGCATGCTCGCGGATAAGGCTCCCGGAACGTTCCAGCATTGCCTGCAGGTAATGAATCTTGCTGATGCTGCCGCACGGTCGATCGATGCAAATGTGCCTCTGATCCGTGCTGCGGCCCTCTATCATGACATAGGTAAAATCAGTAATCCCCAGTGTTTTACTGAGAACGAGACTCCTGGAGTCAAGTACCATGCGGGACTTACACCAAAGGAAAGTGCCCAGGATATTATCAGACATGTCGCTGACGGTGTTACTCTCGCTGAAAAGCATAGCCTGCCGGAAGAACTCGTACAGTTCATAAAGACCCATCACGGCACAACTCCGGCAGCTTATTTCCTGACTCAGTATCTGAATGACGGAGGAGATCCGAAAGACGTTGATGACTTTTATTACGATGGTGTCAAGCCGACTACCAAGGAACACGTAATCCTGATGATCTGTGATGCTGTCGAGGCGGCATCAAGAAGCCTGAAGGATTATTCGGCCGACAACATTTCCGCGCTTGTCGAAAGGATTGTGGACGGCAAGACTGCTGACGGACAGCTTACTGATGCCGACATATCCCTCCGGGAAATCGTCACTGTGAAGCAGACGATCAAGACTTATCTCCAGCAGATGTATCACTCGCGCGTGGTATATCCCAAGAGAAAGAACAAGGGTGGAAACTAATGTTTTGAAATATCGCATAAATTGATTATTTTTGCGGGCTTTTCGGGGCTATTCCAAAGCATCACGAATCGAATAAATGATTAAAATAATATAGAAATGAAAATTGAACAGAACAGAATTGATGATCTCAATCTCGAGCTTACTCTTGCAGTAGCTGCCGAGGATTATGCCGACAGCAGAAAGAAAAAGCTCAACGATTACAGGAAGAAGGCGGAGTTCAAGGGCTTCCGCAAGGGTATGGTTCCGATGTCTCTCGTGGAGAAGATGTACGGACAGTCGGCTCTCGTTGACTCGGTGAACGACATCGTGGCTGAGGGATTGAACAACTTCATCAAGGAGAACAACCTCCGCGTGCTCGGTGAGCCGCTTCCAAGCGAGGATCAGCCTGAGGCAGTATGGACAGCAGGCAATGACTTCACTTTCAAGTTCGATATCGCTCAGAACCCTGAGATTTCATTCGAGCTTTCAAAGGAGGATGAGGTCATCTATTATACCATCACGGTGACAGAGGCTGCAAAGAAGGAGATGAAGGATAACCTTCTCCGTCAGTACGGCTCACTCGAAGAAGGTGAGGCTGCAAAGGAGGACGATTTCATCATCGTTGATTTCGAGCAGGGTGAGACAAAGGTAGAAGGTACTTATGTAGCTCTCCGCAATGTAGCTGAGGCTGCACGCAAGTCTTTCATAGGCGTAAAGCCAGGTGATGTTCTTGATGTGAACGTGAACGAGGCTTTCGAGAACGAGACTGACCGCGCGTCAATGCTCAAGGTCAACAAGGATGAACTCGCTACTCTTGACCCTATGTTCAAGATGACAGTGAAGAACGTGAAGACTTTCGTCAACGCACCTCTCACAGAGGAGACTTTCGAGAAGATATTCGGTGTGAAGACCGAGGCTGAGTTCGACGCCAAGATCGAGGAGAGAATCCGTGCAGAGTATGCGCAGGAGGCTGACTTCCGCTTCTCTAAGGATGCAAAGAACTATCTCCTTGAGAAAGCTGGTGTGGAGATCGCAGAGAAGTTCCTTAAGAGATGGGTATTCGTTGTGAACGAGGGTAAGTTCACAATGGAGGACATCGAGAAGGATTGGGATCTGTTCATCATCGATTACAAGTGGCAGATGGTACGCGGCTACCTTATGGAGAAGTACAATGTGAAGATCGAGGAGGCTGACCTTCTTGCAAGCGCAAAGGGCTTTGCAGCATATCAGTTCGCAATGTACGGCATGAACAATGTTCCTGAGGAGCAGCTTGAGGCATTCGCAAAGAACATCCTCTCTCAGGAGGAGCAGGGCAGAAGGATTCTCGATCAGGTTGAGAACGAGAAGACATTCGCAGCTGTCCGCGAGGTCGTGACTCTCAAGAAGAAGAAGATCTCGGTTGAAAAGTTCCGCGAGTTGAATTAATTTCATAACTACGGGTCGGCTCGCAAAGCCGACCCTTTTTTGTATCAGACATGAATAAGGAATTTGAAAAATACGCAAGACTGGAGCATCGTATCAGTTCGATGACAATGCATAGGTATGAGTCTGTGCTTGACGGTTACATAAACCCTACGATCATCGAGGAGAGAAAGCTCAATGTGGCTTCAATGGATGTCTTCAGCCGTCTCATGATGGACAGGATCATCTTCCTTGGAGTCCCGATCGATGATGATGTGGCAAACATCATCCAGGCACAGCTCCTGTTCCTTGCATCCAGCGACAGCAACAGTGATATTTCGCTTTATCTGAATACTCCTGGCGGAGTCGTGTCTTCCGGCCTCGGTATCTATGACACGATGCAGCTCATCGAACCTGACGTGGCTACCATCTGTACCGGAATGGCTGCTTCGATGGGGTCTGTACTCCTCTGTGCAGGAGCTCCCGGCAAGAGGTCTGCTCTTCCGCACTCGAGGGTGATGATCCATCAGCCTCTCGGTGGGGCAAGGGGACAGGCATCTGACATTCTCATCGCCGCTCAGGAAATCGAGAAGACGAAGAAGGAACTCTATACGATCATATCAGAGCATTCCGGTCAGCCGATCGAGAAGATATATGCTGACGGAGACCGTGATTTCTGGATGACTTCTCAGGAAGCCAAGGAATATGGTATGATAGATGAAATCCTTTCAAGGAAGAACAGGTAGTCATGGCAAAGGATAGGAAGAACACCAGATACTGTATGTTCTGCGGAAGAAGCGAGAATGAGGTCTCGCTGCTTCTCCAGGGACTTGACGCATGCATTTGTGCAGACTGTGTGAAGCTTGCCGAAGGCTATCTGAAGGACTTTGACCGCACTTCGGCTCCAAAAGCTGATCTCGGTAAGGTCGAAAACGAGTACAAGCCTAAAGACATACATGCGTATCTTGATCAGTATGTGATAGGACAGGACAGGGCGAAGAAACTTCTTTCTGTAGCTGTCTATAATCACTACAAGAGGCTCAACAACAATCTGTCAGATTCCACCGAACTTGAGCTTGAGAAGTCAAATATTCTCATGGTTGGTCCTACCGGTACCGGTAAAACCTTGCTGGCCAAGACTATAGCGAAGCTGCTGAATGTTCCTTTCACTATAGTGGATGCTACGGTTCTGACTGAGGCAGGATATGTAGGAGAGGATGTTGAAAGTATTCTTTCACGCCTTCTGCAGGAGGCTGACTACGATGTCGCCAAGGCAGAGCGTGGCATTGTCTTTATCGACGAGCTGGATAAGATAGCAAGAAAGAGTGACAATCCTTCAATTACCCGCGATGTGTCTGGCGAGGGTGTGCAGCAGGCTATGCTCAAGCTTCTTGAAGGAAGCGTGGTCAACGTGCCGCCGCAGGGTGGAAGAAAGCATCCTGAGCAGGAGTTTCTCCATGTGAACACCCAGAACATACTCTTCATCTGCGGAGGAGCATTCGAAGGCATAGAGCGCCGCATCGCGCAGAGACTTAATACGCAGGTGATCGGCTTCGGAGCATCCAACAGACAGAAGATCGACAAGGAAAATCTTCTCAGATATGTAGAGGCCCAGGACCTCAGGTCATATGGTCTTATTCCTGAGATCATCGGCCGTCTTCCTGTCATCACATATCTCGACCATCTCGACAGAGATGCTTTGAAGCGCATCCTTACTGAACCGAAGAATGCTCTGATGAGACAGTACGAGAAGATGTTCGAACTCGACGGCATAAAGCTTATCGTTGAGCCTGAAGTCCTGGATCTGATAGTCGACACATCGATCGAGAACAGACTTGGAGCCCGAGGACTCCGCTCCATCTGTGAAGCTATCATGACCGACGCCATGTATGAGGCTCCATCAACAAACAGGAAGACCTTCAAGCTTACGTTGGCATACGCAAAGGAAAAGTTATCAAAATAACCACATATCATGAAACATTACATTGAAACCCACAGAGAACGTTTCCTTGAGGAACTTTTCTCCCTTCTGAGGATTCCTTCCGTAAGCTCTCTTGATCAGCATAAGCCTGATATGCAGCGTTGTGCGGAAAGGCTCGTCGAACTGCTGATGGAAGCCGGAGCAGATGAGGCTGCAGTCTATCCGACTACAGGACATCCTGTTGTCTTCGGCCAGAAGACAGTCGATCCTTCGCTGCCGACTGTGCTCGTATATGGACATTACGATGTGCAGCCTGTCGATCCGATCGAACTTTGGCATTCGGATCCGTTTGAACCGGAGATCAGGGATGGAGCAATATACGCTCGTGGTGCCAATGATGACAAGGGTCAGCTCTTCATGCATATAAAGGCATTTGAGTTCATGGTTCGCGAGGGAGGTCTCAAGCATAACGTGAAGTTCATTCTCGAAGGCGAGGAGGAGATAGGAAGTCCTTCGCTTGCGGCGTGGGCAAAGGAGCACAAGGATATGCTTGCAGCTGACATCATTCTTGTTTCAGATACGACAATGATTTCAGAGTCAGTGCCTTCCATCAATTGCGGCATGAGGGGACTTTCTTATGTGGAGGTGAAGGTTACGGGACCTGACAAGGATCTGCATTCCGGACATTACGGCGGTGCAGTAGCAAATCCTATCAATGTGCTATGCGACATGATATCGTCTCTGATCGACAAGGATGGACATGTCACCGTCAAGGGTTTCTATGATGATGTAGTTGTTCTGTCCGATGAGGATAGGGCAAAACTCTCACGTGCTCCATTCGATCTCGAAGAGTATAAGGAGTTCCTTGACATCAAGGAGGTGAAGGGTGAGACCGGCTACACAACGCTTGAGCGTACGGGCATCCGACCATGCCTTGATGTAAACGGAATCTGGGGAGGCTACATCGGTGAGGGTGCGAAGACCGTTCTTCCTTCAGTGGCTCATGCCAAGATTTCAATGAGACTTGTGCCTGATCAGGACAGCGAGACGATCACAAGGCTCTTTACTGAGCATTTCCTTTCGATCGCACCGGACTATGTCAAGGTCGAGGTCATTCCTCATCATGGCGGCGACGGCTTCCTGATACCGATATCTTCACCGGCTTACAAGGCTGCGGAAAAGGCTATGACAGAGGTATATGGAATCGAGCCTGTTCCTTCACGTGGCGGCGGTTCGATCCCTATCCTTGCTGATCTCCAGCGTATCCTGCAGATAGATCCTCTTCTCATGGGCTTCGGCCTCGAGCGTGACACGATCCATTCTCCAAACGAAAGCTATCTTCTCAAGCAGCTCTACGCCGGAATGGAGGCAATCGCATTGTTCTATAGATATTATTAAGATCATATATGGCAGATTCTGAGGTATAGGGGTGTAAAACCGTGGCCGCCCATGGCCCTCGTGAATGGGAGGGGCCCGCGCCTTCGGCGTGGGAGGGATTTAGTTTTACACCCCTATACCTCAGGATCTGCTCAGTAAGGAGACTTCAAATATGAACAGAAAAGAATTATTCCAGCAGATACAGGCGAAGAAGAGCATGCTCTGCGTCGGCCTGGATGTAGATTTCGATAAGATGCCGGAGCATGTCAAGGCTTTGGCGAACAGCGGCGAGCTTGCTGTGAAAGGTGAACTTTTCAAGGGTAAGGCCCGTTCTATAGTAGAATTCAACAGGGCTATAGTCGATGCGACAGCCGAGCATTGCGTGGCATATAAGCCAAACCTTGCATTCTACGAGTGCTATGGTATCGACGGTATGCGTGCTCTGGATGCTACTGTAGATTACATCCGTTCGAAGTATCCTGAGATCTTCCTGATTGCAGATGCGAAGAGGGGGGACATAGGAAATACTGCAAAGATGTATGCAAAGGCCTTCTTTGAGGAAATGGACTTCGATGCAGTGACTATCGCTCCGTATATGGGAGCAGACAGTGTTACGCCTTTCCTCGAGTATAAGGATAAGTGGGCTATCGTTCTTGCCTTGACCTCAAATGCTTCCGCATATCAGTTCCAGACCGCTCAGAAAGATGGAAAGCCGCTTTATCAGGCCGTGATGGAAGAAATTATGGAGATTTCGACTCCTGACAACATGATGTTCGTCATCGGAGCGACAAAGGCAGACAAGCTTGAGTAACTCCGCAGTTTCTGTCCGGACAACTTCTTCCTTGTGCCGGGCGTCGGAGCCCAGGGTGGCTCAGCTGAGGAGGTGATTGCGCATGGCGCAAATGACCACGGCGGCCTCCTGATCAATTCGTCACGAGGCATCCTTTTCGCTGACAATACGGAGAACTACGCGAAAGTTGCAGGAGAGGTCGCAGCGAAGACTGCAAATCTCTAGTCCAGCGAACGTAGAAAGAAATCCTTGCACATCTTGCGGCTAATGTCGTAGGATGTGCATTCTGTTTTACCGTCAAGGGTGCCTGCACCGGACAGGTCGCATACATAAAGACGGTCAATCAGTGAAAGATACATCTTCGAATACTTCACATCAAGATTCCTTTGAAGGTCGGATGTGTATTCCATTGTGAGGATGACCTCCTCTTCGTTGAGATGATCCTTGCAGAATATGTATAGACCGTATTCCTTGAATTCACCGTAGAATCCTGATCCGACCTTGCCCACCTTACTCTCGATTATACGTCTGAGAGGCTGCGCAAGACGCCAATATTCGTACTCCAGCTTACCTATGTACCTGCCTTCCTGAAGTCCGTATCCATATCCGCTCTTTACGATCTCGTCAAGTTCTTCGGGGTCATCGGATGGGCTCTCCACTCCGGCCAGCTCCAGAAGCAGCTCTTGCGCTACATCCTTTTTCGGCTCCATTGCCCTTGTCACCTCGATACCCAAAGAACCGTCAGGCATCTGCAGATCAGGCCTGTCTTCATTGACGAGGGACGAATATCTCCTGCCAAGGAAGGTCTCAAGCGTGAGGCGGGCATACCTCTCGAAAAAGCACGTGTCGAATCTGCGTCCTGCCATGTCCTGCCTATAGATGTTTTGCGAGACCGCCTTCGCTTGTTTCCTTATAGAGAGAAGGAAGATCCTTTCCGGTTTCTTTCATTACCATCACGGCCTTGTCGAATGAGACTCTGTGACGTCCGTCAGTATACATTGCATATATGGCTGCATCAAGGCCTCGCGCCGCTGCGTATGCATTTCTTTCTATACATGGGATCTGCACAAGACCGCATACAGGGTCGCATGTAAGTCCGAGGTGGTGTTCAAGACCCATTTCAGCAGCATACTCTATCTGTGCGGGACTGCCTCCCATGAGCTGGGTGGCAGCGGCTGCGGCCATTGCACAGGCGACGCCGACCTCTCCCTGACAGCCTACCTCCGCACCGGATACTGACGCATTGTGCTTTACGACCGTACCGACGATGCCGGCGGTTGCAAGTGCACGGAGGATTCTCTGGTTGCTGAAGTTATAGAATTTCTGCATATGGAAAAGCACGCTTGGAAGCACGCCGCACGATCCGCAGGTAGGTGCTGTTACGATAGTACCTCCGCTTGCGTTTTCCTCGCTGACCGCGAGCGCATATGCAAAGATAAGGCCTCTGGTGCGGAGCACATCGCTATAGCCCTCGGCACGGATGAAGTAGCTTGATGCCTTTCTCCTCAGATTGAGCGGACCAGGAAGTGCACCCTCCTGGTCGATACCGCGTTCCACAGCGTCGCGCATCACTTTCCATACCTTTTCGAGATGCTCCCACAGACCCTTGCGTCCTTCATGCTCGTCCACATATTCCCAATATGACTTTCCGTTGACGTTGCACCAGTCGAGGATCTCCTTCAGAGTTGTCAGCTCGTAGATCTCTTCTGCTCCGGCGCCTTCGATCGGCTTTTCTATACATACTATATCGCCTCCTCCTACACTGTAATATGTCCATGGGTCATATGTCGATCCGTCGTCTTCAAGAACTGCCACGATCATTCCGTTCGGATGCATCGGCAGATTCTCCTTAGGCTTCCATTCAATCTCGACCTTGTGGTCTCTGAATGCGTCTTCGCACGCCCAGTCGGTAAGGTGTCCTTTGCCTGTAGCGGCAAGAGAACCGTATAGGGTTACATGTATTGCCTGTGCTTCCGTATGGTGGTTCACATAATGCCTTACCGATTTGAACGGCCCCATCGTGTGACTGCTTGAAGGACCTTTACCTATCTTGTATATGTCCTTTATGGATTTCATTCCCATATTGAAAATGTCTGATTTCTGTTATACTGCAAAGTCGTCTTTTCCATTTGCGGAAAACTAAGCAAAGTTAGCATAATTACTCGAATGTGGGCATAGTAGTTGCCATTTTCTATGCTAAACGATTTGACAAAGATGATACGATGTGCTATAATATCTCTTATTCTCCTCTCGTCGTCTCCTGACACTCTTGAAGTGACCCATGTCAAGGATACTGTGAGGATGCATGTCGCCGACACTCTGGCGAAGCCGCTCCCTTTCCTTCTGCCGCAGAATCTGTTCATTTCTGATGCCCGTCTCTTCGGAGCAGAGCCATGGACATACGCGCCTATACCGAAACCGGAATTCCCAGTGCTGAAAGTCTATGGATTTGACGGGAGCATAGGTTTCGGAGAATATTCTATCCAGCATCCGGATAAGTTCTACTCGACTCTGGAAGGATACAACTTCATTGATATTCCCGAACTCTTCCTTTCGGAGCAGATGATGATAGGCAATACTCTGAAACTCGGGAAGAACATATATTTCCTTTCCGGGATCCTCTATGGATCCCAGCTTGGAGTAAGGGGCAATAATTGGGGCATGGGAACACGCGAGGGACTTATCTGGCACCCTTCCGCAATTGTTACTGTATTGCTGTGGACGCAATATTTCCAATCGGTTTCCGTATATACTCCTGTGATGATGCCGGGTGAGTCATCAGGCTCTGCAGCACTGATGATGCCTGCTACGCCTGAGGTCTTCTCTTTTGGCGTGCAGGCATCATTCACAGTCGGCGGTTTCATAATCGGTATCGGCACTTCTATAGCTCCTGTGCCGTTCCAGGACCGCCACCATTCCGAATTCCGCTACAGGTAGTCTTCGAAATACATTGATATCTTGTCGTGCAGGTGGACGCGGTCCTTGCCTATGACGTTGTGTTCATGACATGGATAAGGGAAGTAGTCTACCTGTATGTTGTTCTTTACGCATTCCCTGACGAAGCTGAGGCTGTGCTCCCAAAGGACTACGGGATCAATTGCGCCCTGGCAGATCAGAAGCTTGCCCTTCAGGTCCTTGGCCTTGTTGATCAGGCTTGTCCTTGCATATCCTTCCGGATTGCGTTCAGGATGGTCCATGTATCGCTCGCCGTACATGACCTCGTACCATTTCCAGTCGATTACCGGGCCTCCGGCTACTCCGACCTTGAATACGTCAGGATAGTTGGTTATAAGTGAGATGGTCATGAATCCGCCATAGCTCCAGCCGTGAACTCCGATACGTTCCGAATCGACGTACGGCAGATCCATGAGCATCCTCACGCCGACCATCTGATCGGCCATCTCGGCCTGTCCGCACTGGCCATGGATGGCCTTCTCGAATGCCGCTCCTCTGTTGGATGTTCCTCTGTTGTCCTGTACATATACGAGATAGCCACGCTGAGCCATGTACATCTCCCATCTGCGGAGAAGACCGAGATAGCTGTTCTGCACCATCTGTGAGTGAGGACCGCCGTAGACGTATACTATCACAGGATACTTCTTGGACGGGTCAAAGTCCTTTGGCTTTATGAGTCTGTAGTAGTTGTCGTACAGCCCGTCTGCACTCTTTACTGTGCCAAGGCTGATTTCGCTGTATGCGTGCTCGAGAGTAGGATCTTCTGCAGTAAGGAGATTCCGGACTGTCTTGCCGTCCGCAGTACACAGGTCGATGACGCGAGGAGTCGTAAGATTACTCCAGCTGTCGATGAAATGCCTGCAGTCCGGACTCATGGCGATATCATGCCATCCGTTCTCTGTGGTAAGTCTCTGAGGTTTGCCGAATGAAGCCTTTGCGACCCCTTTCTTCAGACCTTTTATCCCGATCCTGAAGAGATGGTTCTCGATAGGGGACACCTCGGCAGAGGTGTAGTATACGTATTGTCCGTCGTTAGACAGATAAGCGACATCAGCATCTGTTGCTGTCAGCCTGCGTACCGATCCTTGAAGGTCGCAGAGATAGAGGTTGCGGTATCCGTCGCGGTTGTCTGTACGGTAGATGAATACGTCGTCAGTGCCCTTGACAAACCATACCGGATCCTGAGGTTCGACATATCTGTCATTGTCTTCGGTGAGCAGCGTCCTGATGAAATCGCCTGTTTCAGCGCTGTATGCGTTGAGCTTGACATGCTTCTGGCTGCGGTCAAGCACCTGGATCAGGATCATGGATGCGTCCGGAGTCCATGAAATATTGGTCAGATATCTGTCATAGCCGAATTCGTCTGCCTTTACATATACAGTCTTTCCGCTCGCGAGATCGTATACACCCAGCTGCACGTTCTCCGAATCCATTCCGGCCATAGGATACTTGATCTCCTTCAAGGATCCGGTACGTGTCGTTATGTCCAGAAGCGGGAATGAAGTCACTCTGGATTCGTCCTTGCGGTAGAATGCGAGCTTTGTGCTGTCCGGTGACCAGTAGAAACCGTCATTGATGCCGAACTCGTTGCGGCTGACATATTGGCCGTAAGTGATCTCGCTGTTCTCGCTTTCCGCCACGGCAACCTCCTTACCATCCCGGGTCTTCAGCCATAGACTCTGTCCTACGGTATATGCCTCCGGAAGCTGCGCTTTCGGGCTATAGTCGGAATAAGTGTCTGACTTTAAGTCCCATTCCTGCCATCTTCCGTCTTTCATCATCATGACCTTCTGAGGGGACGTCCATCTGCAGTAAAGGTTTTCCGGAGAAAGATCGCGCGAGAGTATGGTCTCTTCCATCGTCAGGATCTTACCTGATGCGTCATTTGCATTTCTTGTGTTGATGATGCCTGTCTGGGCAGACATGACCAATCCCAGGCACATCATGCCCAGGATCATGCTGAATCTCTTCATATCTTATTGTGTGTTATTCTCTTACGGAGACGATGCCGTCGACTATGTATTTCTGTTTTCCTCTCCATGGAAGTGTGCCGAGATACTCCTTGTAGCTGAGCTCGACCGTCTTGCCGCCGCAGCGCATGAGCGAGTCCGCTATAGCCTCGTCAGTAATCGAGAAATCGAACTCGTATGACTGGATGGCAGCTGCATTGGTGCCCTTGCCTTTCCCGAAGCCGGCCTGGATCACGCGACCTTCAAAAGTCTTGAATACGTATCCCTTGTATACGACGAAATTAAGTTCGCCGGCCTTGACACCTTCGCCGAATACGAAGTAAAACTTGAAATATACGAATCCTGCCAGCAGGAGAGCCACCAGCAAAGATACAATTCCTATTACCTTACCTTTCATGATGTGTGTTTCTTATAGCAGGGCGGTGAGTTCCCTCATGCGCTTGCGTGGATTTGCTCTTTTATACAATACGTCGAACACCATGTCTGCGATCGGCATGCTGATACCGTGGCGCTCGTTGACATGCTTGATGCATTCTGCGGCAAAGTAGCCTTCTGCGATCATGGTCATTTCATTCATTGCACTCTTTACAGTGAAACCGCTTCCGATCAGCTTTCCGAATCGTCTGTTTCGGCTGAATGACGAATATGATGTTACAAGAAGGTCTCCAAGGTAGGCAGATTCCATAGTGTCACGCTCAAATGGGAAGCTTTCCTGGATGAATCTTGTCATCTCGCGGGCACTTGCGGCTGCGAGGACTGCCCTGAAGTTATCTCCGAAGCCCAGTCCGCTGGCGATACCTCCAGCAAGAGCATAGATGTTCTTGAGGATTCCTGCATATTCGATGCCGTAAATGTCATTCGAGTATCTTATCCGCAGTCTGTCTGTGCTGAAGCGGCGGCCTATCGTCTCCGCGTTGTCCCTGTCTGTGCATGCGACTGTCAGATATGACATCTTGTTGCGTGAGACTTCTTCAGCGTGTGAAGGACCGGATATCACGCCGAGCTGGCAATATGGCAGTTCATATATGTCGTGGAAATATTCAGTGATCGTCTTGTATTCTTCCGGTATGATTCCTTTTGTCGCAGACAGAATGAACTTGTTCTTCAATGAAACGGTCAGCCCCTCAAGGAAATTCTTGAGGTATGCAGATGGCGAAGCTATTATTATTATATCCGAGTTCTCGACGACCTCATTGACATCCGGAGTAGCGTTTATAAGGTCTCTGTTCAGTTCTATATCGTTGAGATACTTGGCGTTACGTCCTTCTGTCTGTACGGACTCGAGTACCTCCTCATTGCGTATATGCCACCATATGCTGTGTCCGTTTGTCAGGAGCACGTGTACGAGTGCTGTCGCCCAACTTCCATATCCTATCACTCCGCAGACAGCCGTATTCTTGATCTTGTAATCCATAATGCTTTTTCAGGTTTAAGTGTACCGGCAATTTCGTTGCCAAAGTACAAATATAGCAATAATCTTTGATTAAGATAGATTTGAATGTTGCAATAATTTCTCTGTTTGAAAATAAATTATTAACTTGCAATCCGTTTTGGCGGAAAAATCATTAATCTATGGATTCTGAAAAGTTGAGAATTGATATACAGTCAGAGGTAGGAAGACTTGATGCCGTCTTGCTGCACAGACCCGGAGCGGAGGTGGAGAACATGACTCCAGGAAACGTTCAGAGGGCTTTGTACAGCGATATCCTCAACCTTTCCATAGCTCAGGACGAGTACAGACAGCTCCATGGAGTATTGTCAAAAATCGCCAGAGTATATGAGGTCCGTGAGCTCCTGGTCAAGGTGCTTGATCGTCAGACTTCCCGTGAAGGACTTGTCCGCAGGATATGTGAATCGGAAGATGTGATGTCATACTATGAAGCATTGATGGATATGGATTCGCCGGAACTGGCGCGTGTGCTGATAGAAGGGCTTCCCGCACGTATCGATACACTGACTTCATATCTGAAGAACGAATATTACGCTCTGTATCCGCTGTACAACTTCTATTTTACCCGTGATGCTGCAGTGACCATAGGCAATCAGGCGCTTGTATGCCGTATGGCAAATAAGGTGCGTATGCGCGAGTCATTGATAATGAATGCGATATATCGCGACAGCGGAGCGTTTGAATGCGGAGTGACCGATGCGAATGCAATGGCGTCAGAAGGCTCGCAGATAATAATGGAAGGAGGTGACATCATCATTGCTCGTGAAGACATCCTCATCGTCGGAAACGGTGTACGTACGACTCCTCAGGGCATCGACTTCATGATTGACAGCTTCAGGGCAAGTCATCCTTGCGGAAGATATCATGTGCTTGTCCAGCAGCTTCCTTCGCAGCCGGAATCGTTCATCCACCTAGACATGGTCTTTACCCTTCTTGACCGTGATAAATGTATGATATTCAAGCCTCTGATAATGGACTCAAACCAGTATCAGACGGTCCATATAACTATAGATGACGGAAAAGTGTCATCTATCAGACCGGTAGCAGGACTTCTTCCGGCCCTGAAGAAACTTGGAATGGATCTGAAGCCGATAATATGCGGAGGAGAGGACGAATGGGATCAGGAGAGGGAACAGTGGCACAGCGGCGCCAACTTCTTTGCCTTCGCTCCGGGAAAGGTACTGACCTATGCTCGCAATATCCATACTCTCGAGCAGCTGAGCCGGAACGGTTTTGAAATTGTGAAGGCTGTGGATTTCATCGAAGGACGATGCGATGCCTCCGTATTCGGAGATGCGCTCTGTGCGGTTTCCATCGACGGTTCAGAGCTTCCTCGTGGCGGTGGTGGTGCGCGATGCATGACAATGCCTCTGTCAAGAAAGAAAGTGAATTGGTAATATTAACAACTATAACCTTATTATGGAAAGAACACTTGTAATTCTTAAGCCCGGCTGCCTCCAGAGAGGTCTTGTGGGCGAAGTCATCTCAAGATTTGAGAAAAGAGGCCTCAAGCTTGTAGCTATGAAGATGGTACAGCTTGACGAGGAAATCCTCAAGGTACATTATGCACACCTTCTTGACAGGCCATTCTTCCCTTGGCTCCGTGACGGTATGATGGCAGCTCCGGTGATCCTCTGCTGCTGGGAGGGCTACAGTGCAGTGCAGGTAGTACGTGACATGGCTGGTGCAACAAAGGCAAGCAAGGCAGTACCAGGAACAATCCGTGGTGACTTCAGCCTCAGCGCACAGGAGAACGTGGTTCATACTTCGGATTCTATCGAGAATGCTGAGATCGAGCTCAAGCGCTTCTTCAAGGATGAGGACTACTGCGACTACAAGTCACCGCTTGATCCTTTCAAGTACGCTCCGGACGAGATGTAATCTTATTGTGACTCTAAATAACAGGATATGATATTCATATCCTGTTATTTTATATGTGTTTGATAATTAATTATATAGTGTTTTTGTATGAAACGAATGGTCTTTAGTTCTGCGCGTATCCTTGTTGGCTTTGTTGTTTTTGTACTGTCATTTACTGCCTGCGGTGGACAAAAGCCTAATGAGATCCTTTATAAGACATCAACTCAAGATGAATGGGAAACTATGTCTTTTGAAAAAGACCTTATTTCTATTGAAAGGTCTTTGGATATTAAAGATAAGGAGTCTATCTATGCTATTGTTCTTCCGTCTGGCGTGGAGACTATCGGTGAAGAGGCATTTAAAGATTTTGCTGCATTGACGTCAATCACTCTTCCCCATGGTTTGAAAACCATAGGAAGGCAAGCATTCGAAGGTTGCCGTAACCTATCTGAAATCAATATACCAGAAACAGTGACCTCAATAGGTATTTATGCATTCAAAGATTGTAAAAGTCTCCCTTCTGAAGACGGTGTGTGGTATGCTGATACATATCTGGTGGGACCAAGTTTGTCAAATGCATATATGGATAATTATTATCATCCGGAGACTGTAAGAATCAAAGATGGTATACGTTTTCTTGGTACTGAAGCATTTTATCATAAGTACTTGGATGCTCTTGAATGTTCATCTAAAGCCAGATCTGTCATTATACCAGAAAGTCTGGTCTCAATTGGTGAAGGCGCATTTAGTCGTTGGTCGAATCTGACTACAGTCACTATACCTCAAAATGTTAACTATATCGGTGAACTTGCATTTGTAGATTGTATTTAGAAACCCTAAACAACCAAAACTATTCAGAAATAACCAAATATAAACCTTTAATTATCAGTACATTCTAAAATTTAACGCTTTCAGGCTGCTTTTTGATGGTTCCCAAATTTCCACATATTTTTGATACAT
>JAGBCS010000063.1 GCA_017937885.1 Bacteroidales bacterium | reverse complement strand
TTTCTCAATCTTTTTATCGTCTGATTCTTGAAGCAAGGATTTCCTGAACACCATCAACAAGCACGAGTGAATATGAATTCATGATTGCATAAGTGTTGATTTCATCCACAGTAATGACCTTAACCTCAGGAAGGTTACGAGACGAAAGGTAAATATTTGAAGAATTCTCAGGAAGCACGAAGAGCACCTTTCTTGTACCAGCCTTGATGTTGGTAAGGATCTGTGCAAACTCCTTGGTCTTAGGGGCTTCCATTGTAAATGGCTCAACCATTACGATTGCATTCTCCTGTGCCTTGTAAGAAAGAGCTGAGAATCTTGCAAGCTGCTTGAGCTTCTTGTTGAGTTTCTTGCGGTAGCAACGTGGCTGAGGACCGAATACGCGTCCACCACCTACATAGATACCAGCCTTGAGAGAGCCGTGACGTGCGCCACCTGAACCCTTCTGGCGGATGAGCTTCTTAGTGCTGTACGCAATCTCGCTGCGGTCCTTAGACTTAGCTGTTCCCTGACGCTGGTTAGCAAGATACTGCTTAACGTCGAGATAGATAGCGTGGTCGTTCGGTGTGATACCGAAAATCTCCTCGTTGAGAGTCACTGTCTTAGCGACTGTTCCGTCGATTTTGTAAACTGACAACTCCATAGCTTAGTCCTCCACGATTACATATGAACCCTTAGCTCCTGGTACAGAGCCCTTTACTACGATAAGGTTGTTCTCAGGCATAACCTTGATCACCTCGAGGTTGAACACAGTTACGCGCTCGTTACCCATGTGACCAGCCATACGCATTCCCTTGAACACGCGTGAAGGCCATGATGATGCACCGAGTGAACCAGGGTGACGGAGACGGTTGTGCTGACCGTGAGTCTGGCCGCCTACACCTGCAAATCCGTGACGCTTCACAACGCCCTGGAAGCCCTTACCTTTTGATGTTCCGACAACATCCACGAAAGCAACATCAGAGAAGATGTCAGCTACAGTGAGAGTGTCGCCGAGCTTAAGATCCTGAGCGAAGTCCGCCTTGAACTCGACAAGCTTGCGCTTAGGAGTGGTTCCTGCCTTTTCGAAGTGGCCCTTGAGAGCCTTGCTGGCGTGCTTTTCTGAAATTTCGTCATAGGCAAGCTGTACAGCGGCATAACCATCTTTCTCTACTGTACGAATCTGCGTAACAACACACGGACCAGCCTCAATAACGGTGCATGGAATATTCTTTCCATCGGCACCGAAAACGGAAGTCATTCCGATTTTCTTTCCAATTAATCCAGGCATTGGTTTGTTTAATTAATTGATTATAAATACTTTATATCCCGCTACACATTTTTGCGGGCTGCAAATATACGAATAATATTTTCATTTTCAACAATTTATGCGAAATTTTTGTTCATAACTTTTTATTATCGTATCTTTGCGCGGATATATAATAGGTACGACATGTTACTGGCGATCTTCGGCTTTCTGCAGATGTCCCTCGCGGACATACTCGACATATTCCTTCTCGGACTGATCATCTTCTTTGCCTTCAAGTGGCTCAGAGGATCTTCAGCTATGAGCATCTTCGTCGCGATCGCTTCGCTCTACCTGATCAGGGTGCTTGTTTCGGCATTCAACATGAGATTCATGACCGCCCTGATGGAGACCGTGCTCGACGTGGGAGTCCTTGCGCTGATAGTGATATTCCAGCCTGAAATCAGGAAATTCCTGATACGCCTCGGAAACAGATACATGAACAACGCACAGGGCAGGGCCTTCGTGGACAAGCTTCTCGGAAGGAAGAGCGTAAATATCGGAGGAAGCGAGGAAGTGAACGAAATTGCCGAAGCCTGCAGAAGGATGTCCGAGGACAAGACCGGAGCTCTGATCGTCATCGCGCATCAGACCCCACTTGACGAGATCATAAGCACGGGGGACCGCATCGATGCCGCAATCCACCGCCGTCTCATCATGAACCTGTTCTTCAAGAACTCCCCTCTCCATGACGGGGCACTCGTCATCGCCGGGGGCAGGATCGTAGCGGCGCGTTGCACTCTTCCGATTACTGAAAGGACGAACATTCCTGCAAGCTACGGCATGAGGCACAAGGCGGCGATCGGAATCACCGAGGAAAGCGACACGGACGTCGTGGTCGTATCGGAGGAGACAGGAAAGGTGTCATTCGTAAAGGGAGGAACCGTGACACCGATCCAGAACATAAACGAACTCAAGCTGCTTCTGAGTTCATCCTTGGAAAGCAGATAAACAGGAGACAGAGATTTGGAAGACAAAAGAAACGTGATAGATACGAGGCTGGAGCAGAAGATCGGGTTTGACAGGGTCAGACAGATCATTTCAGACAGATGTTCGACAGCCTACGCAGCGGAGAGGACAGCGACTGAAACATTCTCCACGAATCCCGCACACATACGCAAGCGACTGCTTCTCACCGACGAGATGCGCCTCATCATGATGTTTGAGGACAGCTTCCCGTCGGGAGGCTTCATCGACTGCATTGATTTCCTGAAGCCGCTCGAGAGGAGTTCTTCAGCAATAGACATAATCTCTCTGAGAAAGTTGAAGACAATGCTGGAGACCCTCAGGAAAGTAACCTCATTCTTTGACGACATCAAGGACGGCGTATACCCGAATCTCAAGAGGATGAGTGCTCCGATCATGAGCTTTCCGGAAGTCCAGAGAAGGATAGAATCCATCATTGACAGATATGGAGATGTCAAGGACACGGCCTCAGACGAGCTGTACTCCATCCGCAAGGCCCTGCATGAGAAGGAAGGAACGATTTCAAGAAGAATGAGCGCCATCCTGAAGAAGGCGCAGGAGGAGGGCATCGTGGACAGCGACGCAGGTGTATCCATCCGCGACGGAAAGATGCTGATTCCGGTCAGTGCGGCGAACAAGAAGAGGATTCCTGGATTCATATACGACGAATCCGCGACAGGAAAGACGGCCTTCATCGAACCGGCCGAAGTCGTGGAGCTTGACAACCAGATCAAGGAACTTAAATTCTCCGAACAGAGGGAGATCCTGCGCATCCTGCTGGAATTCACGGACTTCCTCCGCCCGTACATCCCGGACCTCCTCAGTGCGGCACGCTACCTCGGAGAAATAGACTTCCTGATGGCCAAGGCACAGATCGCCCTTGACTTCATCGCAGGCATGCCGATCATTTCGGACAACGGGGAAATGA
Source organism: Bacteroidales bacterium (assembly GCA_017937885.1). Lineage (GTDB taxonomy): Bacteria > Bacteroidota > Bacteroidia > Bacteroidales > UBA932 > Cryptobacteroides. The sequence goes on along the minus strand of JAGBCS010000063.1, from coordinate 3,662 downwards.
ACCTCCGCAAGGCGCGCCATCCGCTACTGGAACGCACACTCAAGAAAGAAAAGAAGGAAATAGTTCCGCTGACCGCCACCCTCACGCCCCAAAAGCACATCCTGCTCATTTCCGGTCCTAACGCCGGAGGCAAGTCCGTATGTCTGAAGACCGTCGGACTGCTGCAGTACATGTTCCAGTGGGGCATGCTGATTCCGACCTCGGAAACTTCGGAGATGCTGGTATTCGACAGGATCATGGTAGACATCGGAGATGACCAGTCGATCGACAACGACCTGAGTACATACAGTTCATTCCTCGTGAACATGAAGGAAATGCTGGCAAAGGCTGACGGACGCACCCTCGTGCTCATCGATGAGTTCGGTTCAGGCACGGAGCCTGCTGCAGGTGGAGCCATAGCCGAAGCCATCCTCAGTGAGCTCGACCGTCGTGGCGCATATGGAGTGATAACGACCCACTACACGAACCTCAAGCTCTACGCCTCCGCAGATACTGGCGTGACAAACGGGGCGATGATGTTCGACGTGAAGAACATCGCGCCTATGTTCAAGCTGGAGATGGGACTGCCGGGCAACTCCTTTGCCTTCGAGCTTGCCCGCAAGATGGGTCTCCCGGAGACGATCATCAAGGATGCGGAAGCCCGTGCCGGTGAAGAATTCGTGGGCATCGAGAGAAATCTGCGCAAGATCGCCCGCAACCGCAAGGCCCTTGACGAGAAGCTCGAGCGCATAAAGCATACCGACAGGACCCTGGAGAACATAACCGACAAGTACCAGAAGGAGCTCCAGCAGATCAAGCAGATGAAGAAGGAGATCCTCGATCAGGCGAAGAAAGAAGCAGAAGAGATAATCAAGGGAGCCAACAGGCAGGTCGAGAACACCATCAAGACCATAAAGGAATCCCAAGCCGCAAAAGAAGAAACCCAGGAGGCACGAAAGGAGCTGCAGGACTTCATGTCCATTCTGGCAGCCCGCAAGGAGAAGGAGCAGAAGGACAAGGACGACTACATAGAGCGCAAGATCAAGCAGATCGATGCGCGAAGGGAACGCCAGCAGCAGCGGAAGGCCCAGCGCGCTGACGATAAGGCGCAGAAGGAGCTCCGAGAGCAGCAGGCTGAACAGGAAAGGCTGGAGGCATTCCGCTCCGCACCGCTGAAGGCCGGAGAGAAGGTGCGCGTGAAAGAGAACGGCATGGTAGGTGAAGTTGCAAAGGTGTCGGCAAAAGCTGTAGTGGTCGTGATCGGAAACATAAGCAGCAAGATGCCGCTCGACAAGGTCGAAAGGATCACTTCCAACGAGTTCAAGAGCGCGGTCAAGGAAACCTCGCGTCCTGTTTCCGCAATAAAGGTGGACAACTCCATTTCCGAGAGAAAGCTGAACTTCAGTACGGAAATCGACGTCAGAGGAGAGAGGCTGAATGATGCCGTGGAGAAGGTGACGCGATATGTGGATGACGCAGTGATGCTGGGAGTATCCAGCGTGAGGATCATTCATGGAAAAGGAACAGGAGTGCTTCGGGACGAGCTGCAGAAGCTGATCAGGACCATCCCCGGCGTTGCAGGAGTACGCGACGAGCACATTCAGTTCGGAGGTACAGGAGTGACGATAGTGACATTTGAATAATCGGATAAGCAATGAACAGAATATTTACCATAGTACTGCTCTGTGCCTGCTTTTTCGCAGCCGGCGGATGCAAGGCCCCGGCAGGCGAAAAGAAGGTCGGGATGGAACCGGAAGAAGTCGTTACAGCTTTTACCAAGGCTGTGGCCGGCGGTGATTTTGCCGGTGCCATGGAGCTTTGCGACAGTCTGGCCATGAATGGATACATTGAGGAGATGCAGAAGGCATGGCATATGCTTGAAAAGAAGGACAGCAGCGCATTCGCGATTGCGGCTGACATGCTGAAAGATGCGGCAGTCAAGGTCAGCGAAGTCGTCAAGGAGGGAGACAGAAGGCACATGTTCTACTCAGTCAGCTTCGACGGCATGACAAAGGAAAAAGTGATGATATTGCAGAAAGAGGAGGGAGAATGGAGAGTAACGGCAATTTCCGACAGGAACTAGGAAGACTGGGCGAAGACCTCGCATGCGATTTCCTCAGAAGCAAGGGGCACACGATCCTTGAAAGGAACTACAGAAGCGGTCATCTTGAAATAGACATCATTTCATTTGACCCGGAGGGAATACATTTTGTGGAAGTGAAGACCCGGAAAATGAGCATCCAGGCTCCGCCGCAGGACAACGTTGATCCACGAAAACAACGGAGGATCGTTAAAGCGGCCCAAGCTTTCCTGAAGACACGCAAGGGGCTGCCTTACGGAAGCCATGAATGCTTGTTTGACATAGTTGCGGTAACTTTCGTCGCCGACGATGCGCATATCGAATGGTTCCCGCAGGCTTATATACCTATATATATTTAAAGACACTAAAACTCTATAGGACAATGGAGAGATGCAATAGATATTGTGTGATACTTGCCGGTGGAGCCGGCACCCGTTTCTGGCCGATGAGCAAGGTCGCTCTGCCAAAGCAGTTCCTTGACGTTGCAGATTCAGGAAAGACCTTCATCCGTCAGACCTACGAAAGGTTTGCGAAGGTCGTTCCCCAGGAAAACATCCTGATCGTGACGGCCCAGAGATACAGGGAACTTGTCATGGAACAGATTCCTGAACTCCGACAGGAGAATCTCCTGCTCGAACCATACTCAAGAAATACCGCTCCATCGGTGGCATACGCCACATACACGCTTCTTTTACGAGACCCGGAAGCGCTTGCCGTCGTGACTCCTGCAGACCACTTCATCACTGATGAAGACTTGTTCTGCAAGACCCTGACCGACACCTTCGGATACGTGGAAGAGCATGATGTCTTCATGACAATAGGGCTCATGCCGACCAGGCCGGACACTAATTACGGCTATATCCAGGCATGCGGCGGCATGAATGCATTCAGATGCGAATCACCTATGCAGGTGAAGACATTCATCGAGAAGCCGGACAAGGATCTGGCAAAGGTCTTCATAAACACCGGCGAGTTCTTCTGGAATTCAGGTATTCTCGTATGGAAGGCACGTACCATAAAGGAAGAGATGGACACGCATCTGCCTGAAGTTACAGGACATTTCAACGGATGGGAGAAAGCCCTGGGCACAAGGATCGAAGAGGACTTCATCGCAAGAGCATTCACGGAATGTCCGAACATATCGATCAACTACGGCGTCATGGAGAAGACCGACAAGGCTTGGATGTATCCTGCAAAGTTCGACTGGCAGGACATCGGAAGCTGGGAATCTCTTTATAACTTCATCCCGGACAAGGACCAGAACGGGAATGTGATCGGCACGGAAACCTCCCTCATTGAAAACTGCAGGGACATCCTCGTCATGACTCCTGACAGAAAGAAGAAGATGGTAGCGATCAAGGGTCTGGAAAACTTCATGATCATCGATACGGAAGACGCTCTGGTGATCTGTCCTAAGGACGACAAGCAATTCAAGGACTTCATATCAGGCATAGCTATGCCTCAATTCGAAAAATACAGATAACAACATGGAACTGGAAAAAAGAATACAGGCAGACATGGTAGTAGCCATGAAAGCCAAGGAGACGGTACGTCTCGCATCATTGAGAGCGATAAAGGCAGCTATCATGCTGGCCAAGACTGC
>JAGBCS010000062.1 GCA_017937885.1 Bacteroidales bacterium | reverse complement strand
TGTCTACACAAACAACCACATGGACGTTATCGCAGCAGCTCTCAAGAACGTATATGACCGTCGTCACGAGATCACACGCGGTGTGAAGATCGTATGGGAGACAGAGCTCATGCGCCACTTCACAGTGAAGCTCGAAAGACTTTAATCTTTCTCATACATAAACAATTAACCCCGATCCGAAAGGACCGGGGTTAACTTTTATCATGTCATCTCGACTAGCGGACTTCCCACTCGAAGAGACCAGCTGAGTGCTCGTCTGGCTGACGGACCTCAAGCTTTACAGCCTTTGTCTTTACAGGGTCGAAGTTGACTGTATTTGCGCAGCCCTTCTCTACTCCGTACTTGTCAGCACCTGTAACTTCTTGCCACTCACCTGCTTCGTCCATGTAGTAGATCTTCCAGTACTTAGGAACGCGGCAACCTCCCCAAGGAGCGTCGTCGAACCAGTATACTGTAGCGCTCTGAACTGTTGCTGGCTCTGGGAACTCGTATGACATCCACTCTGTAGTAGCCTGTTTTGGCCACCAGTGGTAGTATGGCATAGAGCGGTCGAACTCGTCCTTCGGAACGAGACGGTCGTTGATTGAGCTGAGTGAGCGAACCTTGTAAGATGCGTCGAGCTTACTCTGTGATGCGAGGGTTGCAGGCATTGCTGGGCGTGTTGCTGTGAGCTCCTGTGGAAGCCATACAGACATAGGGCCGCTTCCTCTGTGGCACCATGCATAGTAAGGGATAAGAGTGAGCTTAACATCCTCTGCAACGAGACGGCCATTGTCGTCATAGCTGAGCACCTGAGCGTCAGTCTTGAGCTGGTTGAGACCATAGAGGAGCTCAGGCTTCTCTACAACCTCGAACTTAGGTTCGCGGTTCATTACGATAGAGAGAACGTCAAAGTCGTTGTCTGGCCACTCTGCGCAGTAAACGATAGGACCACGCTCTACAGAGATGCGGCCGCGGTCAGCCTCAACCTTGTAGTTTGCACGTACAGTACGTGGCTCCATGTCGAAGTGAACGCGTACGACGTCACCCTTCTTCCACTGGCGGTTGATGCAGAAGTATCCGTTCTGGAGTTCGCTTTCAACCTTCTCGCCGTTTACAGACACGCTGTATCCGAGACGCTTTCCGTCAGTGTACTCGTAAAGGTTGCTAGGAACGACCTGGTTGCGAACCCAACCCGGTACACGGATCTTCATTGTCCAAGCCTTTGCCTTGTTGTTGTCTACAGTGATTGCGATATCACCGTTCCATGGGTATCTTGTCTCCTGTGAGAGCTGAACCTTCTTACCGTTTACAGTAAGGTTAGAAGTATTTGACATGAAGAGGTTCACATAAACGTCAGAACCCTTTGTAGCATATACGTAACCTGGGAGTGAAGGGATGAAACGGCAGATGTTTGAAGGGCAGCATGCGCAACCGAACCAAGGCTGACGCTGGTGCTGGCCGATGCTCTCAAGCGGGTTAGGGTAGAAGAATCCGCCACCGTCGAGTGATACACCTGAAATAAGGCCGTTGTAGAGAGTACGCTCGAGAACATCATAGTACTTGCTTTCTCCGTGGAGGAGGAAGAGACGATGGTTCACGTAAACGTTTCCGATAGCAGCACAAGTCTCGCAGTATGCAGACATGTTAGGAAGCTCATAGTTCTTTCCGAAAGCCTCACCGTTGCTTGTTGCTCCGATACCACCTGTGATGTAGAGCTTCTTTGTAACGATGTTGTCCCAGATAGCGTCGATAGCGTCGATGTAGCCCTGGTCTCCTGTAAGAGCGGCAACGTCAGCCATACCTGCATACATATAAGCGGCACGTACTGCGTGACCTACAGCCTCATCCTGCTCGAGAACCGGCTGGTGAGCCTGGCTGTACTCGTCAGTACGAGTGGTATAACCACGCTTGTCGAGGAAGAACTTGGCCTGGTCGAGGTACTTCTTCTCACCTGTAACGAGGTAAAGCTTAGCAAGAGCCATTTCTGCGATCTGATGTCCTGGAACACGTACTACCTGGCCTTCGCCCTCACCGATCTCGCGGCATACGCAGTCTGCATACTTGATGGCGATGTCAAGGAAGTTGCGCTTTCCTGTTGCCTGATAGTGAGCGATGGCGCCCTCTACCATGTGACCGAGGTTATAGAACTCGTGGCTGAGGTCCTCAACAAGCTCCCAACGCTTTGTGCCAGCCCACTCATGCGGATGCTTAGGGTTCATTGTGCGGCTTGTGTAGAGGTATCCGTCAGGCTCCTGAGCGGCCGCAACGATAACGAGAACGCTGTCGATGTAAGCCTCGAGCTTCGGATCAGGATAAGTCTGGAGCAGGTAGCTTGCACCCTCGATTGTCTTGTAGACGTCAGTGTCGTCGAATGCGAGACCGCCTACAACATACTCGTCGCTTGGGTTTGCTGCCTTTACGAAGTTCTCGTAACGTCCTGTCTCCTCACATTTGCTGAATGCGAGAGGAATGGTGGTCTCACGGCTTGCCTGGAGACGCTGTCCCCAGAATGCGTCAGTCACCTTTACTGAAGTGAATGGCACAGGGTCAATCGGATAACCATGTGACTGCTGCTTCTTGTCCTGTGCAAAGCCTGTTACGGCGATCACAGCAAGCAGGGTAGTAGCAATAAATCTTTTCATTTTTTAGTGTTTGAATTTAGTATGTGTTGTGAATTATTTAGTATAAGGTATGTATTCGTCCCAGAACTTGAGCGAGTGCAGATAGCCAGTGAACGGCCATTCGCCTTCCGCATTGCGACCGAGGAGGACATACTGAGAAGGCTTGACAAGAATCTGGATGTCCTTTTCGCTTACCTTCTTTCCGTTGATCCAAACCTGCTCGATACGTCCGTCGAAGCATACATAGATATGCTGCCATTTGCCAGCAAGCGTCTCTACTTCCTTCCATCCTGCGTCTTCGTACCATCCGTAGTGGTTCATAACTCCGCAGCGTGGCTCTGTACCGTTTACGAACATGATCTTCTCAAGTTCGTCATGCGTAGTGGTGAAGTCAGCAACGCACTCGTTGAGGGCGATCTCCTCGTTGAGGATCCATGCCTCGAGAGTATAAGGTGCGTTATCGCGCACTGTCGCCGGCATCGGGAAGGTTGAGCGGAACACCTGTTCTCCTGTGAAATGTATACCGAGCTTTCCTTCCTTCTCCTTTACGATCGCAGGTGTGCCGCGACGCATTGTCGGCTCGAAGTATCCGCCGAGCGCACCGTGGTTGTCAAATCCCCAGTAAAGGGTATCTCCTGCAGGGAATTCATCGGCGCAGATGTCAACGAGAAGCCCCTTCTTGTCCCAATCTGCAACAGGCATGCGGACGATATCGGTCTTCAGGTCATATTCTGTCTCGAACTTGTCCTGCTTCCAGTTGTAATAACGGAGGTTGGTCACTATAAGCTTCTCTGTGCCGCTTGATATGGCGATCTTGCCCTTGCTTAATGCTGGTGTATATGCGGTCCATTCGCCATTCTTGTATGTCATCGCGCTGAGTGTGTGTTCCTTTTCAGGAGAAACGAGAGCGCTTGTATACTCGAGAACAGTACCTGGCTCGAGGATGAGGGCATCACGGCCTGCGAAGCGTCCTGTGCTTACCTGGCCGGAAACTCTCTTGAACGATCCTCCGAGGATACCCTGGTTGTTCTCCCACTCGCGTCCGTTCCAGTCTGCCGCAGTAAGGCCGAGCCACTGCTGAGGGTTGGCCTCTTCGATACCGCTGTATACCTTGATGTTCCAGATGGCGCCGTTGAATCCTGCTTTCTGGCCGCCAGTGGTGGTAAGGCGCACATAGCGGGCTTTTACATTGCCGAAGTCAACCATAGGGCTTCCTGCAAGGCGGTTGTTACGCTTGTCTGAAAAGACTTCCCATGTCTTTCCGTCCTTTGAAGTCTCGATGATATACTGATAGAACTGTGTTCCGTACTCGAACTGAGTCCAGATGGTCTGTATCTTCTGAACCTTACCGAGGTCTAGCTCGATCCACTCCTGACCCATTCCGCGTGGTCTCCAAAGGGTACCGTTATTCTCGTCGACCGCAAATTCCGGTTTGAAGAACTCGTCATAGTATGATGATGCGCGCACCTTGCACTGGTAAGCAAGGTTTTCACTCTTCACTACAGAAGGCGCGAGGAAACCGATTCCTTCATGCGTAGGAACCACTTTCTTTATGCTGCCGTCCTCGGCAAACTCCATCTTGTCGATGCAGAGCTGACGGTGGAAACCACGGTTTGAGTGAGGGTTGTCGTGACGGTGGTATACGATATAGTAGTCGTCGCCATCCTGAAGTATGCTGTGGTGTCCGGGGCCGTCAACCGTGCGGTCTTCGTTGCTCTCGAGGATCGTTCCTCTGTAGGTGTATGGTCCGAGCGGGTGCTCTGCCGTTGCGTACTGCACATGGTATGTGTGGTCGTGGCAGCTGTCAGACGAATACATGAAGTAATAGATGCCGTTGCGCTTGATGACGAACGGAGCCTCGAAGAAATCCACGACCTCGGTATTAGGGATGAGGCGTGTCTCAGAGAATGTCTTCATGTCAGGATTGAGCTTTCCCGAGCCGCAGCCGAAGCCCTTGTATATTCCCCATGTTCCCCAGTACATGTAGACAGAGCCGTCATCATCGACGAATGTCTGTCCGTCAAGCGTGATCGCGTTGTGGACGAATCTGTCCTCGATCATCACTGCGTCGCTTTCGCCGAGAATGTTCGTCCAAGGTCCGCGCGGCGTCTCGCTGACTCCTCCGTGAATTGTACAAGGCTGGCAGTAGTAATAGTAATACTTGCCGTCAGTATGCTGCATGCAGTCCGGTGCCCAGATCCAATGTGTATCCGGCCAGTTCATCGGCATAAGGGTCCAGTTCATGAAGTCCTTGCTGACCCAGACCTGTGCAGGACCGAAACCTGCTCCACTTCCGTCAGTTGTGGCATACATGTAGAATGTGTCGCCGAATTTCTTGACTGTAGGGTCTGCGAAGTATCCTGCTATCACAGGGTTTGCCGCACCCGGTGCGTCGTGTCTCATCTGCTGTGCAAGCGCCGAGCCTGAAGCCAGAGCAAGGCATGCCGCTGCAGTTAAAATGAATTTTCTCATGATTAATAGTCAGTGTTTTATTTCTTTAAGAGTCTGATTGCAAATCCGCCGCCTGATGCCATATGGATCTTGAGGCTGTCGCCCTTGCGGAGGGTCATCTTTTCCGCTACATAGTCCTCTCCCTGCTTGTTGGCATTGATTCCGTCGCGCATGATGGTCGCACAGAATTCTTCTCCGTCCGGAAGGAAGTCGAACTTCACTTCGACATCTCTCTCATCCCAGTTGGTGAGTCCGCCGACATACCAGTTGCCGTCCTTCTGGCGGACTGTCACGATGTACTTGCCGATTTCTCCTGCAGGAACGATCGTCTCGTCGACATCAGTCGGCATCGAAGTGATGAATTCAACGCACTCCTCTTCGCCCTTGTAGTTTGTCGGAGCGTCGCAGAGCATTGTGAACGGCGAGTCATGAACGATGTATGTCGCAAGCTGGTGGCAGCGGGTTCCCATGCTCATCGGGTTGTAATATACTGCCTTCCAGTCTGCCTTTGATGCGTTTGTCATAGCTCCCGGAGTATAGTCTACCGGGCCGCAGGCCATTCTTATGTACGGGAATGTCACGTCGTACAGAGGCATGTTGTTTTCGATGTCCGTCCACTTCACCTCTTCCATTCCGAACACTCCTTCGAAGTTGATGATGTTCGGATATGTGCGGTTGATACCTGTCGGCTTATAGAAACCGTGGTAGTCAAGAGTCATCTTGTACTTCGCGCAGGCATCGGCGATGCGGTATGCCATTTCGACCGCCGTCTGGTCATCACGATCGAGGAAGTCGACCTTGAAGCCCTTGATGCCCATTGCAGAGTAACGTCTGCAGGCTTCCTCTAGCTGGCTGTCAAGGACATTGAAGACCGTCCAGAGGACGATGCTTACATTGCGCTCCTTTCCGTATGCGATGAGTTCTGTGAGGTCGAGTTCCGGTATCACTGTGAGCATGTCTCCGCTCTTAGGGTTGTACCAGCCTTCGTCGAGTACGATGAACTCGATGCCGTTTGTCGACGCGAAGTCAATGTAGTACTTGTACGTATCCATGTTGATTCCGGCCTTGAAAGGCACTCCGCTGAGGCCCCAGTCGTTCCACCAGTCCCATGCGACCTTTCCGTCCTCGATCCATGAAGTATCCTCGATGCGGCTCGGCGATGCGAGGGCATATACGAGGTTGTTCACCGGAAGCTGTGTGTCGCACTCTGTAATTGCGAGCACTCTCCAAGGGTAGCTGCGTACTCCTGTCGTCTTTGCTATGAAGTTCTCGGTTTCAGTCACATACTCCTGCATTCTCCACGGGTAGAAGTCGGTCTTCTTCGGATATGGAGCAAAGACTCCGTCGAGTCCAAGCTCGCTCTTGTCGACTTTTACGAACATTCCCGGATAAGCCTCAAGGTCGCTTTCCATGAGAGTTACCTTCACGTCGCCGCAGTCGGCTGTAACCGGCAGGAATGCGAGTCTGTCCTTTGCTGTTGAAAGACTGCAGTTGTCATAGATGTTCTGGAAAGCCATGGCAACTTCGTTCTTTTCGTTGGTAGAGTATGGCAGCCATGCAAGACGGTCCTGGCCGAAATTGAACTCTGCGGTCTCGGAAACGATCACGGTCTCATCCTTACGGGTTGTCGCAAAACGGTATGCAACACCTTCGTCGTATGCTCTGAAGATGACGCTGAAGCCTCCTTTCATATTGAGGATCAGTTCGCTGGCCTTAGTGTTGAAGGATTTCTGGCGGTAGAGGACCGCATTCACGGTCTCGTCGATATGCTTCTGCTTTTTCGATGTGATGCGGACGTCTTTTCCGATCTGGGTGCCGTCTCCAAGGACAAGTCCTATCTCCGATTCTGTCAAGATAGTCTTTCCGTCGTGGCTCACGCTGTATGTGAGCGATTCTCCTGCCTGGATTTCGACGGCGATCCTGCCGTCAGGCGATGTCAGAGTGTAGTGCTTTTCAGCAGCATTCAGTGCTGTTGCTCCGCATAGAAGCAGTGCGATAGAGATTAATTTGGTCAGTTTCACGTGTTATTATGTTTTATCATGCAATTATACGAATAATTAAAGAGATTCCCTACAGGGAATAATCAATCCGATGCAATAATTTTCCAAAGAGTGCAATAATTTTCCGACCGGACAGATTTTGAGGTAAACATGGATAAAAAACTCATAATAAAATCATCAAAACGATGGTATTTGGCAGCAGAATGATTTTCTTTGCATAATAATTAATTAGAAAGATGAGACTGATCAGGACATTTATGTTGCTAGCAGCGGTAGCGGCGGCCGTTGCGTGTAAGGAAAATGACGCGATTGACGACGGGAATACAGAAGAGCCGGATGTGGAAAAGCCGGTCGATGTTCCGTCTGAATATACCGTGTCTACGATGAATATCGTTACGGAGGATAATGCGCCGATTGTGGGCAAGAACAAGGAGCACTATGTGAATTGTAATGTCACGATTGACCATGAGAACAAGAACTGGGATTATGAAGGAACTGCCAGGATCAGGGGACGTGGAAATTCCACATGGCTGTGGTATGACAAAAAGCCGTATCGCATAAAGCTGGACAAGAAGGCAGCTCTTCTCGGCCTTGCAGAAGAGAAGGACTGGGTGCTTCTTGCAAACTACCGCGACCCGTCTCATGTCATGAACACCTTTGTGTTTGAACTGGCCAGGATCATGGGACTGCCTTATACGAACCATACCCGTTATGTAGAAGTGACTCTTAACGGAGAGTATATAGGACTCTATCAGCTGACCGAACAGGTCGAGCAGGGTGAGAACCGTGTGGCTGTGGATGACGAGGAAGGAGTGCTGATTTCACTTGATGCAGATGATGGTCCGGTTCTTTCCCCGAAAGCCACAAATAATTTCTGGTCGAAGACATACGGGCTTCCTGTATGTGTGAAATATCCGGAAGAAGATGAACTTACCGATTTCAGAAAGGGTGAGATCATGGATGATTTCGAGGTGTTGGAAAACGCTATTCTGAAGATACGCCAAAGCAAGGGCAAGCCGGCTGAAATTCAGGCTGCAATGGATGTTGTCCGCGAACTCATGGATGTACAGTCTTTCATTGATTTCCTTATCATTCAGGAGCTCATTTATAATGTGGAGCTTTCTGCGCCAAGAAGTATGTATATGCATAAGGATAAGGGGGACAAGTGGACCATGGGGCCTATCTGGGATTGCGATGCCGGATTCGACTTCGACTGGGGTGAGATGTATTCTGGCCACAATTATTTCGGCAGCTACAGAAAACATGTGCTGGGAACAGATCCGATCCACCATGTCGGCGGATGGGTACCTGATTTCTTCACTGATATCTTCAGAAGCGACGACTTCTGTCAGGAGTTCATAGACCGTTGGGATGAAATCAGTCCACGTATCATGGCCGAAGCTTGGGAGAAGACACAGATGTTCATCGATGCGGCAGAAGAGGCCATGGACCGTGATGCAGAGAGGTGGCCTATCTATTATCCTTCAGACGATAATCCTCGCACTCTCATCGAGTATTCAGAAGAGATCGAGAACATGTATGTCTGGCTCACGGAAAGAATAGATTACCTGACTCCGATTTTCAAAAAATATAAAGCACTCAATTAATGATGAAACGTATAGTTGTTCTTGCAGCTGTAATGCTGCTCTTCGCTTCGTGCGTAAAGACCGAAAAGGAAATCTACATTCCTAAGGATCTTCAGGAAATGGACCTCAACGATCCGGAAAGCGAATACAGTTACGACCGTATGGCGCTGACTGACAATTTCGTTATTTTCTGGGAGAAAGGGTTC
>JAGBCS010000061.1 GCA_017937885.1 Bacteroidales bacterium | reverse complement strand
GCTACTCCCCCGGAAGGCACGACGACAACCTGCTCATCACCATACTGCGGAGATGAGAATGCCGGCTTCTCGAATTCGCAAGAACGCACAAAGATCGTATAACTGCCGGCATCGACCATCATGGATTCAGGCGAAGCGCCGTATGAACCATCATATATCACATCGCCGTCAGGCCCTGTCACAGTCAGTATGAAATCTCCGGTATCCGGTATCTCCGACACTGCCCTGGTAAGCATATCGGCCTCGGCGCTGAATGCGATCCTCAGTTCTCCGACTTCCTTGCCTTCTTCAGAAGGTCCCAGCATCGCACATGATGCTGTCAACAGAACGGCCAGCGCGGAAGAAACCCGCAGAAGGATTGGCCGCAACCCTTTCTTTTTCATATTCTTTCTCCTCTATCATTAATCGCCGCAACATCGCGGACGAAGGCAAAAGTATATGGGAGAAACGAAACTCTGTTTAAAAAAAAGAAAAAGATGAAATTTCTTTTTTTTAGCTTAAATTTTTCTTTTTCTTATCTTCAGTCTGAAAAATTTTTATATAAGAGACTACTTTTAATCGAAGAACAGAGGGGTATGAATAAAAAATTCACGAGGCAATCGCATTCACTGCGATCGCCCCGCTACTTAACCTAAACTTAAACTATGAAAAACTTCAATGCAAAGATACGGATTATTTATTGTTCCGCAAGTTAAACCACACGAATTTTTGCATATTTCAAGAGTAAAATCTTGTCTCCATGGTCATCAAAGGCTATTTTTGCCTTCAGATCAGTCGCCGTGCCTGAGATTTCCAGAATCTTTCCGAACCCGAAACGGTTGTGTTCGATACGCTGTCCGGCCTTGAGCTGAAGGATTGGCGTAGGCTCGAATTCCGCATCCGGAATCCTCTTCGGCACGACCTGTGCGCGATGAACCGGAGTCGGTGAAGAACGGCGTACCGGTTCTGATCCGCCCCCCTGGACCGGACGCGACGGAGCGGGACGTCTCTCGGTCCTGACAGGTCCGGAACTTCCATAGCTGTAGCCGTTTCCAGGATATCTGTTCACGCTTTCCATCTCACCATCGAGCGGATTTGCAATGTATCTTGAATCAACCTCCTTCACAAACCGGCTCGGAGAATTGGTTTCATGCTTTCCGTTCCTCATTCTGGTCGAAGCGAATGAAAAATGTACGGCCTTCTTTGCGCGGGTCATGGCGACATAGAAAAGACGCCTCTCCTCTTCTATCTCGCTTTCAGAGGCCATGAACCCTCCTGAAGGAAAGATGTTCTCCTCCATACCTGCAACATACACGTATGGGAACTCAAGTCCCTTTGATGAATGTACCGTCATGAGAGTCACCTTGTTGGAGCCATTCTCGTCATCCTCGACATCAACGGCACTCAGAAGCGACACATTTTCCAGATAATCATTCAACGTAACTGTCGGAAGATCAGCCGCTGTAAGTTCCACCCCTTCACCCACAGCACCTTCCGCCTGCATCTCCTCGAAGTACTCGTTCTGCTTTTCCTCGATATATGTCTTGACGCTGTTAAGGAGTTCCTCCACATTAGCTGTACGCGCCTGTCCCTCGATGCTGTTGTCGCTCTTGTAGAACATCAGAAGACCTGATTCCATTGCAAGAGCAGCGGCAACCGTGTAGGCATCCTCCTTCTGCGAACGAACGCACATACGACCCATCATCTCACAGAACGAACGGATCTTTGCGACAGCAGCGGCTTTCAGGCCATAATTCTCGACATCATCCGCATATGCGGCCTTGAATAGCGACACCTTATGAGCGGATGCGGCAGCCGCAAGGGCGTTAAGGGACGTGTCTCCGATGCCTCTCGCCGGCTTGTTCACTATCCTCTTGAAGGACTCGTCGTCATTCAGGTTGACAGCTAGCTTGAAATATGCCATCATATCCTTCACCTCCGCTCTTTCAAAGAACGAATTGCCGGAATAGATCACATACGGAAGATTCCTCTTGCGTAAAGCCTCCTCAAGCGCACGGGACTGGGCATTAGTCCTATATAGGATCGCAAAGTCCTGATACTCAGCATGTGCCGACTGTATTCTCGAAACGATTGACGATGCTATCAGCAAGGCTTCTTCCTGCTCCGTATATGCCTGTATCAGACGTATCTTCTCTCCTTCCTCCCCCATCGAATAGCACTCCTTCGGGATGCGGGCGGAGTTCTTCGCGATCAGCGAATTCGCCGCATCGACGATGGTCTTCGTCGAACGGTAGTTCTGCTCGAGCCTGAATATGTTGTGCTGAGGATAATCCTTCTTGAAGTTAAGTATGTTCTCGATCTTCGCGCCACGGAAGGCATAGATCGACTGCGAATCGTCTCCTACCACACAGAGATTCTGATGGAACTGACTGAGTTTCTTCAGGATAAGATACTGGGCGAAATTGGTATCCTGATACTCGTCGACCATGATATACCTGAAGCGTCCTGCGATGGATTCCAGCGCATCCTTGTTGTCGCGCAGCAATATGTTCATGTTCAGCAGGATATCATCAAAATCCATGACACCGGCCTGCTTGCACTTGTAGGCATACAGCTGATAGATGTCGCATATACGCGGCTTCTTTGCGGCCGCATCATTCTGCACTGCATTCGGATTGCGCCGGTATGCGTCTGCCGTGACCAGATTGTTCTTTGCCATCGATATACGTGACAGCACATCCTTCGGCTTGTACACCTTCTCGTCAAGCTGCAGTTCCTTCAGACATGTCTTGATTGCGCTCACCGAGTCGCTCGTATCATAGATCGTGAATGTCGACGGATAGCCGAGAGATCCGGCAAACTCTCTGAGAAACCTTATGAAAACAGAGTGGAAAGTACCCATATAAAGCCTCCTGGCCTTCCTCTCCCCTACCATGAGAGCGATCCTCTCCTTCATCTCCGAGGCCGCCTTCTTCGTAAAGGTCAATGCCAATATGCTCGCAGGATCGCAATCCTTTTCTGCAAGAATATAGGCTATCCTGCTTGTAAGCACCCTCGTCTTTCCTGATCCCGCACCCGCAACTATAAGCACCGGTCCGTCCACACAACTGACAGCTTTCTTCTGCTCGCTGTTCAGTCCCTCTAAAATAGCTGTTCCGTTCTTTTCCATAATTACGGACAAAATTAGACAAAACCTCGCAATTACAAATAACTTTCGCCAAAAACATTTGAACTGACGAAAAAGACAGCTTTTACTACGTAAATCCTTCGTAAATCGCGAAATTTTGACTATCTTCGCGGGCGCATTTTGAATATTATACTCAAAACGGTTTATATAATGTCAAACAACATCTATTTGAAAAAGGGTCTTGACCTCCCTATCAGCGGAGTGGCGGCCCAGAACACCAAGAAGGTGATCGTCCCTGACGTTGTGGCCGTGAAGCCTACCGATTTCAGAGGTCTCGTACCGAAGCTTCTGGTAAGGGAAGGCGACAAGGTCCTCGCAGGTACTCCCGTATTGGCTGACAAGATGTCTCAGAACATCCTCTTCGCATCTCCGGTAAGCGGAACTGTGGCTGAGGTTGTAAGAGGCGAAAAGAGAAAGTTGCTTGAGGTCCGCATCAAGGCGGATGAGAAACAGGAGTATGTTGATTACGGAGTGAAGAAGGTAGCCGAGATGTCTGCTGAGCAGATCAAGGAAGCTATTCTGGCAGCAGGTCTCTGGCCTGCCCTCACACAGAGGCCTTACGGAATCATCGCCAATCCTGAAGTGAAGCCGAAGGCGATTTTCGTTTCAGCATTCTCGACAGCACCTCTTGCTGCTAACCCTGAGTACACACTCAGAGAAGATCTCGAGCACATCCAGACAGCAATCAACGCTCTGGGCAAGCTCACTGACGGAGGAGTCCACTTCTCCCTCAACTCGGAGAATTATTCAGGCACACCGTTCCACAAGGTCGAGAACGTGATCCAGCACACTTTCACCGGAAAGCATCCGGCAGGAAACGTCGGTGTACAGATCCATCACATTTCTCCTATCCGCAAGGGTGAGACCGTATGGACTGTTTCCCTCCTCATGCTTGCAGCCATCGGAAAGCTCTTCAACACAGGTAAGTACGATCTCAGAAGGAAGATCGCGGTAACCGGTCCTAAGGCCGTGAATCCTGCATATGTTGAAGGATATCCGGGCATCGCCATCAAGGATCTCAAGGACTTCTATGACGCATCTGAGAATCTCCGTTTCATCAGCGGAGACGTCCTCACAGGAACAAACGTCGGCGCAGAAGGCTACCTC
>JAGBCS010000060.1 GCA_017937885.1 Bacteroidales bacterium | reverse complement strand
TGTCGCACTCGCTGCGTCGGTGTCAGTCAGCTGCTCGGAGATCGATTTCATCGAGATCGACGCGCCTGCTGATCTTCAGCACAAGATTGATTCTGTTCAGCATGTCAAGGACTCTCTTGCCGCTCTTCTGGGTGACAAGACCATGATTGACATTGCAGTTGCCGAAGTGGGAGCAAAGGACTACACTTCTGGATGGTGGGTAGATTTCTCTCAGTATTTTGAGGTACCGCAGGGAAAATGCCTTACAATCAAGTTCATCAACCACAATGGAGGCAGCGTAAACAACTGGAACAACTGGAATCTCTGCGTTGCAACAGGCGAGCGTGATTCTGACGGTTATTCAGAGTTCTTTGTAATCCGTTCTGATGCTTATGGCTGGGGTAACGGTGACTACAACGGAGCAATGCTCGGTATCGACTATCCTGATACCGACGGCGACGGTGATATCTGGAATGACTTCAGGAAGCATCTTGACGGAGCTGAAGTCGAGATGATGATCGACTACGCTGCAGCAGGAACAGTATTTGTGACAGTAGTCCATACTTCTGCTGACGGCCTCGTTCTTACCGAGACTTATGAGCAGCCTGTTACCGGAACTTCAGTTACAGCTTTCCTCATTGCTGATGCAAGCTTCATGGAGGTTAAGGAAGCATATACAGAGCCTTCGAAGATTCTTGAGATTCCTGATGAAATGGCGGCATCTATCTCAGTTACAGGTACTCCTGCAGCTATCGAGATCGGCGACACCAATTTCTGGGGTAACGGTGTTGCAACAGTGACTTTCGCTGATGGCGCTACAGCTGTTGCAGATACAGCAGACATCACCTTTATTGTTCCAGATCTTTCTACAGTAGGTCAGAAGACTATCATCTATTCATACAGCAAGACCAAGCAGGGCAACTACGGAACACCTGTTGCCGGCTCATATACTCTGGAGGTTACGAATCCTATCGTGGCTCTTGAGGTTTCTGCAAACGCATATCTCATCGGTGGTGCGAAGTTTGTGACCCTTTCGCCTGCAGCCGTAAAGGTTGTAGCGGAGTATGCAGATGGCTCAAAGGCTCCTCTCAAGTCTTCTCAGTTCTCTGTCGCATTCACAGATGATAAGCTCGTTTACGAGGGTGTTGAGGGTACATATGAGAAAGCCTACACAGTGACATATACATCTGCTTCAGGTGCTGTAGTAGAGGCAACAGGCGACCTCGTGATCGCTAAGAGTACTCTTCCGGCTCAAACTGAGATCGTCGGACTTGAGGATAATACAACTCCATGGTGGGCTCACTTCTCACATGACTGGGCAGTTGCTCCTTACGAGATGGTCAGCGTCAGCATGAAACTCGGCTCTAATGAGATCAACAACTGGCACAGCCCATGTACTATTCTGCGCAAGGCAGACCTGTCTGAGTATGGTGTAGTACGTATGGACCACTACGGCTGGGGTGTTGGTTATGAAGGCATAGTGACCGCTACGAGCAACTGGAACTGGGAAACATTCCTCCCTAATCTTGATGGTGCTGAGGTCGCAATCACATTCGCCAACAACGGAGATAATACTGCCAGCGTCCGTTATCACGTGACTCTTGCAAATGGAGATGTACATTTCCAGTATTTCGACGGCTTTGCAGTGGATAGTGCTGATCTCCAGTTCGCTATCGTTGTTGAAGGCGCTCACCTCATTTTCGACTAATCTTAAGACTATCACATTATGAAACATAATATTGTAAAAATAGCGCTTTGCGGCCTTCTGGCTGCGGCTCCGCTTGCAGCTGTGACAGCTTCGGCAAATCCTGTCGAGGCAGTTCAGGCAGACAACGTGACAATCAGCGGACAGGTAGTCGATGAGAACGGCCAGCCTGTACCGGGCGTCGGCGTGGTTGTAGCAGGTACGACCATCGGTACGACAGCGGATCTTGACGGATACTTCTCTCTCGAGGTTCCGGCAAATGCGACAGTACAGTTCATCTCTGTAGGTTTCGAAACTCTCGAAGTAGCCGTAAACGGCCGCGCTGATCTCGGAGTCATCACCTTGAAGGTGGAGAACACTCTTCTCGATCAAGTAGTCGTTGTTGGTTACGGTTCGCAGCGTAAGGTTGACCTCACAGGTTCGGTTGCAATCGTCGATGCAGACGAAATGAAGAAGGTTTCGCACTCCAACATCTCGACAATGCTCGAGGGTAAGGTTGCCGGTGTTCAGATCACAACTGACGGTCAGCCGGGTGCAGACCCATCAGTTCGTATCCGTGGTTTGGGCAGCTTCGGAAGCACAGCCCCTCTCTACGTGATTGACGGTGTGCCTATGGGAACTTCAATCCGCGACTTCTCTCCAAACGATATCGAGACCATCCAGGTTCTCAAGGATGCTGCGGCTGCTGCGATCTACGGATCACGAGCTGCGAACGGTGTCGTGATCATCACCACAAAGGGCGGAAAGAAGAGCCAGCCTATGAAGGTTGACTACCGTGGATATGTCGGTGTAGACCAGATCAAGAAGGGCGTATATGAGGTCATGGATGCCGAGCAGTACGGTGACTATGTACGTATGGCATTTGCAAACAACGGCATGGAGGCTCCAGCCGGCTATAATCCGGAGAGCCCGCTTTATCTTGATCCTGCTCAGATCAACACTGACTGGTTTGACGAGATGTTCAAGGTCGGTATCCGTCAGAACCACAACCTCAATGTATCCGGCGGTGGTGAGAACAGCACATATAACATCGGCCTGGACTACTTCAGCCAGAAGGGAACACTCGAGGGTGCCGGTCCTAACTTCGACCGTTTCACTGCACGTGTGAACAACACTATGGACGTGAAGTTCCTCAAGCTGCGTACAGGTATCGTGTATAGCCACAGTGTACAGGACAACATGTCTCTCTCTAATGCAAACGAGTATGTTCAGGGTCTCTACGGACAGCAGTATCCTGTGATGGCTTCAGCCCTCCTCATGCCGCCAAGCATCAAGGCTTATGACGAGTCTACATGGTGTCTCGACGACGTTCTCGGAGCAGCTTCAGGCTATTCATATGACGCTTACGGTTATGGTACATATTATGTTGACCAGCATGGTGATATCCGTATGCAGAACCCTCTTCTTACCAATAACCTTCTCGAAAGAAATACTACTGTTGACAGACTCGTGGCTACAGGTACTGCAAATGTCGATCTTCTCGGAATGTTCGGCGTAAGCAGCGAGAACCACAGCCTTTCATACAACCTCAATCTTTCTTACAGCCGCACATACGCAAAGGACTTCACATTCATCCCTGCGTTCATCGTGAGCTCGACAAACTATCTTGCAAAGACAAACGAGACCCTCAATCAGGGTTACCGTTCATATACTGACGGTCTCATCGAGAACTTCATCACATATGACGGCAAGATGGGCAAGCATCATGTGAATGTCGTGGCAGGTCATACTTTCCAGCGTGAAAGTTACCACACTCTCAGCGGTATCGGTACTACAATGCCTGAGCCTTACTACCTCCAGGTAGGAAACGCAGAGACAAGAAACGCTTCAAGCTATGAGAGCGAGCATGTCCTCACTTCATACATCGGCCGTTTGAATTATGATTATGACGGCAAGTATCTCCTCCAGGCAACAGTACGTCGTGACGGTTCAAGCCGTCTTTCAAATGAAGGACGTTGGGGCTGGTTCCCATCTGCTTCAGCAGGTTGGCGTATCGACAAGGAGCCTTTCTTCAATGTTGATGACAGACTCGTGAGCCTCCTCAAGCTCCGTGCATCTTACGGTATCCTCGGTAACGAGAACATCGGAGACTACCAGTTCATGGCTACGATGGCCCGTGGAAACTACACCTATAGCTTCAACGGCAACAAGGTGACCGGTTCTGCAATCTCTGACTATGTGAATACAGCCATCAAGTGGGAGAAGAAAAAGACTCTCGACGTGGGTCTCGACTACGCTATGTTCGGTGGCAAGCTCGAGTTCAATGCTGACTGGTACAAGTCTATTTCTGAGGACCTCCTTTACAGCGTCCCTGTTCCTGCTGAAGCAGGTGCTACAAACGGTTCAGTGACAATGAACGCAGCTACAATGGAGAATACAGGTCTCGAGTTCGCGCTCTCATGGCACGACTACAACCACGAGCTCAAGTATGACATTTCTGCGAACCTTACTCTTCCAAAGAACAAGGTGACATCACTCGGTATGGGTGAGACTTCACGAGTTGACGGATTCACCAAGACAATGGTCGGCAGTGAGGTCGGTCAGTTCTACGGTTATGTATATGAAGGAATCTTCCAGTCAGATGATGAGGTCGCTAACAGAGTGAATGAGTGGGATATGCCTGTAACTCAGAATGGCGCTCAGGCAGGAGACGTCGCTTACAAGGATCTTCCTACAGTAGATACAGACGGTGACGGTATTCCTGATCAGGGTGACGGTCAGATTACATCTGAGGACCAGACCATCATCGGCAGCGGTATGGCAAAGGTTCAGTTCGGTCTGAGCTTCCGTCTCGAGTACAAGGGCTTCGATCTTAACGTTTCGACTTATGGAGCAGCAGGATATCAGGTTCTCGACTATGTAGACATGGCTCTCCGCAGTTCATACAGCGTTACAAACAAGAGTGTTGATCTCCTCAATGCATGGACTCCTGAAAAGCCGAGCGCTACTGTGCCAAGAGTTTACTACAGCTCTACAGGTTCAATCACAAACGACATGTTCAGCTCACGCTATCTTCAGAACGGTGCATACTGGAAGATCGCTAACGTAGAGCTCGGATATAACCTTCCTGACAAGCTCTTCAACGGAGTGATCAGCGGTGTACGAGTATATGTTTCAGGCCAGAACCTTGCGACCATCTCTAAGTACAGAGGATACAACATCGACTTCGCAGGCGGTACATTCACTCCAGGTTACAACTACTGTTCATATCCGACTCCAATGTCGCTCATGTTCGGTGTAAACCTTTCATTCTAAGAGGTCAAACTTGTAATACGTAATTGAATATGAAAAAAGTATATATAATCCTTTCAGCGTTGGCTGTTGTATTCGGAATGGCTTCATGCAATGATGAGCTGGAGCTCAGGAACCCGAACAACCAGACAACTTATGAATTCGGCGATTCAGAGTCGGAGCTCCAGGAGGCGGTTATCTCTTGCTACAACCGTATCCGTCTCGAGGGTACATTTGCCCGTGTAGGCTACACTATGGACGCAGTCCGTGGTGATGAACTCTGGAATGCATCACAGGTATGGTATCTTCCTTATGACAACCTCAATGTTGTCAATACCGATGAAATCGGATGCCAGTGGATCTGGCGTGACTGCTATCATGTTGTCAACCGTTGTAACTTTGTCCTCAAGAAGGTGGAAGAATGTACTCTTTCTACTCAGAAGTACAATGAGATCAAGGGTCAGGCTCTTTTCCTCAGAGCGCTTGCGTACTACACGATAGCGACATACTATCAGACTGCTCCTCTTTTCAACGATTACGACCAGTATTCGTCAATGGAGACCATGTATGCTTCCTGCGTCTCACAGGACGAGCTTTTCAACCAGATCGATGCTGACCTCGTGGAGGCTATGGCTATTCTTCCGTCACGTGATCAGGGTGGCGAGTGGGCTGGCGGTCGTGCTACATGCGGTGCTGCTGCCGGATACTATGCACGTTCGCTCATGTTCCGTCACAAGTTTGATGAGGCACTTGTCGTTCTGAATGACATCATCGATAAGAAATATGGTACATACAGACTTATGGATGACTATGGTGACAACTTCCGCGAAGGCGCGGCTTATGAGAACAATGCAGAAAGCCTTTTCGAGATTCAGTATCTTGATTATGGAATGGGTGGTGTAGACGAGGAGTGGACTCCTGTAAACATTTCATCAAATGCAACTCAGGGACATGCCGTGGAGTCAAACTATGCTCCTACTGCTTTCGGAAGCTGGGCAGACCTCTCTGTGTCTCCATGGCTTTACAACCTTTTCAAGGCAGAAAGATGTGAAGATGGAAGACTTGACCCACGTCTTTACTGGACTGTGGCATCTTATGAGCCTGAGTATGACAACTATACAGATGGAAGAACGAATATCATCTACCAGACTCCTGTAACGGAGACTCCAATCACTAACGGAACAAACGGTGGATTCTCATCTGCGAAATGGACTTATGCTCGTCAGGATGTCTGCAATACTATCGTGACAGGTCTTCATTGTGGCATCAACCTTCGTATGATGCGCTACTCTGACGTACTTCTTCGTGCGGCTGAGTGTATCAACGAACTCACAGGACCGGACGCTACAGCAATCGGATATATCAACGAAGTACGTAATCGTGCAGGTCTTAAAGACCTTGATCTTAAAGACTTCGAAGGAAATGCCGACAAGCTCTTCGAGCAGATTGCAAACGTAGAGCGTCCGAAGGAGTTCGGTTGCGAGAATGGCCGTGGTATCGACCTTATCCGTTGGGGCTTCTTCCATGACAGCAAGCGTCTTGAGCAGCTCAAGCGTCATGGCGCTTATAATCGTGACGGAGTTGCCAACACTCACCTCCTTATGTGGCAGTCTGAAGCAGACAAGCTTGAAGCCGTCGAGGTCAAGACATACAATGACATGCTTGCATATGAAGCTGCTGAGACAACAATCGTAGAGATCACAGCGGATTGTGATGCTGCAGGAAATGCAATCGAATACAACGAAAAGGGTGAGCAGGTTGATGAAGATCAGAAGCTTACATATGCAGAGGGAACCAGATATGTTGTTTACGCTGACGGCACATTTGAGCTTCTCGATAATTTCATTGCTGACGATTCTTCGTTCAACTATTATCAGCCAGGCCATGAGTATTTCCCTATCTTCCAGGGCACTTTGAATGCTAACCAGAGCCTCGGAGCAGGAAACTCGGCAAACACAAACACAGACAATTCAGCTACGTTTGCAGGCCCAAGCCACAGCTTCGTAACCGAATATGTACACCCATTGTGGTAATCCTATAAAATGATTCTTAAGGGGACGGAGGCTTAAGGGCTCTTCGTCTCCTTAAATTATAATTCTATTACTGTCTATGAGATTTAGCAGACTTTTATCTTTGGTGTTCGTTTTGGGCATATCTGCTTTTGTGGCCGGATGCTCAGACCCGGCAGAACCGACAGGCATTCAGACAGGTCCGGGTAATTCCGGAAATGAGAAGCCTGGTGGTCCCGGCGATGAGCCGCAGCCTCCGACCGAATTCATTATCCCGGAATATGCAGACGATTATTCTTCCATAGCTTCATGGGCAAACCATGACAAGTGGAATCTTGCAAACGTGCATGATCCTTCCATCGCATATTATGACGGATACTATTATATGTACGGCACAGATGCGTCTTATGGCAATGAACATCTCAAGGCGTCTACAGGAAGGCATTTCCCCGGCAAGCGTTCGAAGGATCTCGTTAACTGGACATATGTTCCAGGCCCGATGAACGACGCTCCTGCATGGGTGGCTGATTCGTTGACGGCCATACGTGCGAGAATGGGACTTGACCCGATAAAGAACATTTCATACGGCTATTGGGCTCCGGTTGTAAGGAATATCGGCGACCGTCTCCGTATGTATTACTGCATCGTCATCAACAACAACATCAAGACAGGCAGTACAGATTTTGACGGAAGTTGGGGAGAACGCGCGTTTATAGGAATGTGCGAGTCAACTGACCCGGCCAGCGGTGTCTGGGAGGACAAGGGCTATATCGTGTGCTCGTCTACCGACAAAGGACGTGACGGCTGGGCTCGCCCTAACGCAAACAACTGGGACGGATATTTCTATTATAATGCGATCGACCCTACATATCTCGTAGACGACCCTTCAGGAAAGCACTATATGATCTATGGCTCATGGCATAGCGGTTTTGCTCTCCTCGAGATAGATCCGGCAAGCGGAAAGCCTGTAAATGCACCTCTCGGTGAGCCTTGGGCTGACAGCGTCGAGGACCTTACTGCCCGTTACGGAATCAGAGTCGGAACGCGTACAGGCGGCTCGCGCTGGCAGGGAAGTGAGGCTCCTGAGGTCATCTACAAGGACGGATGGTATTATCTGTTCATGGCATATGACGGCCTTGATGTTCCGTATAACACCCGAGTCGTGCGCAGCGAGAAGATCGAAGGACCTTACTATGACATCACGGGAAGGAACTTCACCAACGGTCGCGGTGACTGCTATCCGATCGTGACGCATCCGTATCAATTCAGCCAGGGATATGGATGGGTAGGCATTTCGCACTGCTGCATATTCCAGGAAGAAGGTGGGGACGACTGGTTCTATTGCTCTCAAGGCCGTTTGCCTGTAAATGTTGGCGGAAATGCTTACAGCAATGCCATAATGATGGGTCATGTGCGAAAGATCGTATGGTGCCCAGCTTCGGCAGATGAGCCGGATAACCTTTGGCCTATTGCCCTTCCTGAGCGCTATGCCGCGGTGCCTGAACAGAAGATTACTGCTGAAGATCTGGTCGGCACATGGGAACACATAAGTCTGTCATATAAATATGCCGAACAGCGCACTTCAAGAAAACTTGAACTCGCCGCCGACGGGACTGTGTCAGGTGCACTTAAAGGTACGTGGACATATGATGAAGCCAAGAAGTGGTTGACATTTGAAGTCGGGGAGGATAAAGTTGTCGTCTGTGTAGAACTGGAGGTCGATTGGGAAGCTTCTCCGAGAGATGTAACCTTGGTCTATGCCGGAACAGAAAAGTCCCTCAATGCAACCTGGTGGGGAAAGAAGGTACAATAAAAACAGAGTGACTATGAAACAATTTCTCATTACAATATGCCTGTTGGCGACCGTGGCTCTTTCGGCCCAGCCACGCGGCCCTCGCAAGGGTATGGAATTCGAGTATCCGGATGCGCATGATCCGGTAGCGGCCTTCTGCGACGGACGTTACTATGTCTTTACGACCGGTATGGGCATCATGTCTTCAGAGGACCTCGTGAAGTGGCGCTTTGAAGGCCGCGTGCTTGATGATATCCCTCAGTGGGCGGCAGACAAGGGCTTCAAGGGAATGCCATGGGCTCCGGATGTCTTTTATCATGACGGTACATACTATGTGTACTATTCATATTCGCATTTCGGCAAGAACAGGTCGGCGATAGGCGTCGCTACAAACAAAACCCTCAATCCTGAATCACCTGACTACAAGTGGGTCGATCAGGGTATGATCGTCGAGTCCTTCCCCGGAAGGGACGAGTGGAATGCCATCGATGCTAACGTCATCATGGACGAGAACGGTGACGCATGGCTCGCATTCGGATCGTTCTGGCGTGGCCTCAAGATGTTCAAGCTTGACAAGACGCTGACCCGTATGGCTGATCCGCAGGTCTGGTTCCCGATCTGCCGTCGCCCTGAAGGTACTGCCGAGGATACATCAAAGACAGATACTGCCGTTACTGCGGATCCGAGAGGAAAGGACTTCGATGCCGGAAACGGCGCGGTCGAGGCTCCGTTCATCTTCCGTCACGACGGGTGGTATTATCTCTTCGTTTCGTACGACCTCTGCTGCAGGGGCGAGAAGAGTACATACAATGTGGTTGTAGGCCGTTCGAAGAGCGTTACAGGCCCTTATTTCGACAAGGATGGCGTATCGATGATGAACAGCGGCGGAACGCAGGTGGCTAAAGGAAACGAGCAGTTCGCAGGCGTAGGACACTGTTCCGTATACACATTCGGAGACAAGGACTATATCTTCATGCACGGATACGACAAGGATCACGACTACCGTTCCAAGCTTCTCGTGAGGGAATTGACATGGTCTGAAGACGGATGGCCTGTGGTCGTTCTCTAATTTGTCATTTCTGACGGACGAAGTCAGTCGATAAATCTTTATATTTGCAGTCTGAACAATTCAGACTGCATTTTTTATGAGCGATAAGAAGACGGTTTTCCTGACAGGCGCTACAGGCAATATGGGCTGGGCCGGATTCCAGGAACTGTACAGGAGGAAGGACAGATTCAACATAAGGCTTCTTGCACGCGACAGTCGCAAGAACCGCAGGCTTCTGGGCAGATATGCCTCAGATCCGGCGGTTACTGTCGTCTGGGGCGACCTGATGTCTTATAAGGATGTCCTTGCAGGGGTTACCGGTTCTGACTATGTCCTCCATGTGGGAGGCATGGTCTCTCCTGCCGCGGATTATTATCCGGAGAAGACCCTGAAGGTGAATGTCGGGTCGGCCGAGAATGTCGTGAAGGCTATTCTCGCTCAGCCGAACAAGGATGACATCAAGGCAGTTTATATCGGATCGGTCGCGCAATACGGCGACAGGAATGTCCCGAACCATTGGGGTAGCGTTGAGGATCCGCAGATTCCTGCGAAGTTCGACATGTATGCCTTGTCCAAGATCCGTGCGGAGGCGGTATTCGCCAAGGCCGGCTTGAAACGATGGGTCTCATTGAGACAGAGCGGCATCCTTTATCCCGGGATCCTCAAGGTGGTCAACCCGACAGCCTTCCATGTGCCTGTAGGCGGAGTGCTCGAGTGGGCGACAATCGAAGATTCGGGACGTCTTCTGGCTCAGGTCTGCGAAGAATGGGTGCCGGAGGACTTCTGGAACAGGATCTACAATATCAGCAGCGGAGCGCAATACAGAATGACGAACTATGAGTTCGAGACACGCCTTCTCGATGCTCTGGGACTTCCGGGGCCGGAAAAGGTCTTCGAGCCGCAGTGGTTCGCGCTGAAGAATTTCCACGGAATGTGGTACAAGGATGCTGATGTTCTTGAGGAATACCTGCATTTCCGGGCCAATGTGCCTGTCGATGAATATTTCGCCGGAATGAAGAAGAAGCTTCCTTGGTATTATTCGCTGGCCTTCCTCGCTCCGGCATGGGCCGTCAGGATGTTCATGAAGCCTTACGCTTTCGAAAAAGGCATGGGCACGCAATGGTGGGTGGATAACGATCAGGAAAAGTTCCTGGCCTACTACGGCTCCCGCGAGGCCTATGATGCCATAAAGACATGGGACGACATCCGTCCGGCGCCTTTATCAAAAACTCTCGACGCGTAACCTGTTGAATGATAATTTCTTGCGAAAAGTGCGTGCTGTCAAGAGGGAGCACGAGGTTTGTGTAATTTAGTGATAATCAGCAATATGCTTGTTGACATGAAGATAAGGATACTGGATATATTGGAGGAGACGATGGCCGACGGCCCCGGTTTCCGAACATCTATTTATTGCGCCGGATGTGCACATCATTGTCCGGGCTGTCACAATCCGCAGTCCTGGGATTTCATGGGCGGACGCGAGATGTCCGTTCAGGAACTTCTGGATGTGGTAAAGGCCGATGAGTTCTCTAATGTTACCTTTTCAGGAGGCGACCCGCTTTATCAGGTGGAAGCCTTCACCGAGCTCGCCCGCCGCATCAAGGAAGAGACAGGAAAGAACATCTGGTGCTATACCGGATTCACATATGAAGAAATACTGGCTGACTCACGCCTGAGCATGATTCTGCCACATATCGACACCCTCGTCGAGGGACCGTTCATCCAGGAATTGCGGGATCCGGACCTGCATTTCCGCGGGAGCTCCAACCAGCGCATAATCCACCTCACAAAAGAAGAAGACGATACCATCGAGGGTACCGTCTCCATCATTCCTTATAAGTAGAAGTCTTATTTGTGTACCACGCGGTCCTTCAGCTCCGCAAGCTTTCCGCTGTTCCAGCGGCTTGTCGTACCGACGAGGTATCCTGTGATACGCTGGAGTTTGTCGATGTTCTCGCTTCCGCAGTGAGGACACTTCTTGAGACCCTCCTTGGCGTTTTCATATCCGCAGTCCATGCAGCGGTTTCTGTTGTGGTTTACAGAGCAGTAACCGATGTTGTATGTGTCCATGAGGTCTACGATTGACATGATGGCTTCCGGATTGTGGGTCGCATCGCCGTCGATCTCCACATAGAAGATATGTCCGCCGCCTGTGAGTGCGTGGTATGGTCCCTCGATTTCAGCCTTGTGCTTAGGAGTACACTTGTAGTATACAGGCACATGGTTCGAGTTGGTGTAGTAGTCCTTGTCTGTCACGCCAGGAATAACTCCGAACTTCTTCTTGTCAGCTCTTGTAAAACGTCCTGCAAGGCCTTCTGCAGGAGTTGCGAGCACGCTGTAGTTGTGCTTGTATGTCTCGCAGAATTCGTTGATCTTGCTTCTCATGAATGTCACGATGCGAAGACCGAGCTCCTGAGATTCAGGGCACTCGCCGTGATGCTTTCCTGTCAGGGCTATAAGCGCCTCTGCAAGTCCGATGAAGCCGATACCGAGGGTTCCGTGATTGATTACAGACTCTATCGTGTCATTGTCTCCAAG
Organism: Bacteroidales bacterium; assembly: GCA_017937885.1. Taxonomy (GTDB): domain Bacteria; phylum Bacteroidota; class Bacteroidia; order Bacteroidales; family UBA932; genus Cryptobacteroides. The sequence continues at coordinate 3,281 of JAGBCS010000060.1, read as the reverse complement.
CTTCTCGCTGTCAAGCCAGAGGGCGCCCATCAGGAGAGGGAACTGCTTCTTGAGAGCTGTCTTCTGGAAGTTGAATCTTTCGTTCAGCTGTTTCGCGGAAATCTCCAGCGCCCAGTCGAGCTTCTGGAAGAATTCGTGGATCCTTGTCTCCTTGTCAGCGATGTCCATGCACTCGATTGCAAGCTTCACGATGTTGATGGTAGTGAACGAGAGGTTGCCGCGTCCGATAGACGTCTTAGGTCCGAATCTGTTCTCGAACACGCGTGTACGGCATCCCATTGTAGCTACCTCGTACTGGTATCTCTTAGGATCTTCAGGATTCCAGAGTTCGTGGAAGTTGTAAGGGGCATCGAGGTTCACGAAGTTAGGGAAGAAGCGGCGCGCAGACACCTTGCATGCGAACTTGTAGAGGTCGTAGTTGCGGTCTTCCGGCAGGTAGCTTACGCCTCTCTTCTTCTTCCATATCTGGATAGGGAAGATGGCAGTTGAACCGTTGCCGACTCCTTCGTATGTGGTGTTGAGGATCTCGCGGATCACGCAGCGTCCCTCAGCAGAAGTGTCGGTACCGTAGTTGATCGAGCTGAACACGACCTGGTTTCCTCCACGTGAGTGGATGGAGTTCATGTTGTGGACAAAAGCCTCCATCGACTGATGAACGCGGCTTACAGTCATGTTGATGGCGTGCTGGATGACCCTGTCGTCGCCCTGTATGCCGACGAGGTCGCGGCGGATATAATCGTCTATCTTCGCGTTGTAAAGGCGTGAGTAGTCCTCGCCGTTGATCTCTCCGATCTTGTCGAGCTCCTCCTGGAACGAACGCCTTACGAACGGTGCCATATAGAAGTCGAAGGCAGGGATTGCCTGACCTCCGTGCATCTCGTTCTGTACTGTCTCCATCGAAATACAACCAAGAATGCTGGCAGTCTCTATCCTCTTTGCAGGACGCGACTCGCCGTGGCCGGCGAAGAAACCGTCCTCAAGGATCTTGTCCAGCGGGTGCTGGATGCATGTAAGGCTCTTGGTAGGGTAGTAGTCCTTGTCATGGATGTGGATGTAGTTGTTCTTGACTGCTGCCTTTACGTCGTCGGAAAGCAGACATTCGTCGACATATGATTTGGTCGACTCTGAGGCAAACTTCATCATCATGCCGGCAGGAGTGTCGGCATTCATGTTTGCATTCTCTCTTGTGATCTCTGTCGCCTGCGCGTCGATGATCTCCTGGAAAATCTCGCGTGACTTCGCCTTGCGGGCAAGGTTTCTCTGGTTGCGGTATGCGATATACTTCTTTGCGACTTCCTTGCGCGGACTGTTCATCAGCTCGTTCTCGACCTGATCCTGGATTTCCTCCACGCTCATATTGTCTACATTGATCTTGGATATCGCCGATGCGATTTCCGCTGCGAGGACGATGTCCTCTCCGTCTTCAGTCACCTCCATCGCCTTGAGGATGGCGTCAACGATCTTTCTCTTGTCGAAGATAACGACCCTACCGTCGCGTTTTACTACATGCTTTACCATAATGGATCAGTGTTAGGTTCAGCCAAACCCCTTTGCAAGGGTCTGGTAAGTGGTTTTGTATCTGATTGGAGTTTATATCTCGTTTCCGGCTTCAAACATACCGGTTCAGCAAAGATAATGTAATTCCTATAAGAAAAATACACCCCTTACAGAAAAAGTTATCAACAATGCACAAAAAATCCTGTTAACTCATTAGCTAACAGGATTCTATATTGATAAAATTATTTTTAAAAATTATAAAATAAGTAACAAATCTGTTTCTTTCGGACTATCCTACGAGCCATACGAGGACATGGCGGTCAAACATCATGTATTCGAGTTCGAAATCCTCTTCGTGCTCGTCTTTATGGATGAAGGTTGCCTCGAGCTCTCCTTCCTTGCGCAGGTTGAACTTCTCTACCTCGATCTGCTCCGCGAAATCCACTCTGTTCTGCGACATCCTCTTGAAGATGGCCTCTTTGGCGCACCAGTAGATCGCGAGCTGCTCGTTCTTCTTCTCGTCATGCAGATCGTCGATTTCGTCCTCCGAGAGGGCCTTCTTCTCTACGGCAGAGAAGTCCCTGTCCAGAGATTCGATGTCGATGCCGAGCTCATCGTCGTCGCTGATGATGATTGCAACGTATTTGTCGGTATGGGTGATGCTGATGTTGGTCACGCAGTTCTCAAGGTATGGCTTTCCGTTGTCATGGTGATTCAGATACATCTTGTCTTCGAACACTTCGTTGAGGAGTGCCCTTACTGCGAGCTTCTGTCTTCTCTGGCTTTCGCTTCTGAAAAGGAGAATCTCCTCCAGCTCATCTGTCGGAACGGAGATAAGGTTCAGAAGTTCTTCTTCGCTTTCGGTCACCTGCCAGACGGCGATCTCAGCTTTGTTTTCCAATTTCTTTCTAAGGTATAGTGCCATATGTCAAAAATGTTCTATGAAAAAATGGAACTCGGTGTGCCTATATACGACAATCCTGTGCGTGCAGACCATGCACACACGGAAAACACCTCCTGACTCTCGTCAGAAGTGCCGCCCATAATCATATAAATATTGTTGGACAACGGATCGTCAGAAGTCTGATCCGCCATGATGTTCTGATCTTTAACTATAGGACTGGGAGGTTCCACTATCTAAATATCTAATAATTAGACTGCAAAGATAGTAAAGACTTTTGATATCTTGAAATTAATTTGAAAGACTGACGAAAAGATTTCAAATTGGTCGCTCAACGTTATCATGTTATCCTAATATTTATTATATTTGCCAAGATTTGATACTAAATGTTAACATTATAGAATAATTATGGAATTTTTGACTAACGACAAGCTCGTGATCGTAGGTGCCGGCGGCGCTATCGGATCAAACATGGCTCAGACTGCTCTCATGCTCGGCCTTACTCCAAACATCTGCCTTTATGACATTTATGGACCAGGCGTAAACGGTGTTGCAGAGGAACTCTACCACTGCGCATTCGAGGGTGCGAACATCACATGGACAACTGATCCTGAAGTCGCTTTCACAGGCGCCAAGTACATCATCTCATCAGGCGGTGCTCCTCGTAAGGAGGGTATGACCCGTGAGGACCTTCTCAAGGGTAACTGCCAGATCGCTGCAGAGTTCGGTGACAACATCAGGAAGTATTGCCCGGACGTGAACCACGTGGTTGTTATCTTCAACCCTGCTGACGTTACAGCTCTTACAGCTCTCATCCGTTCAGGCCTCAAGCCAAGCCAGCTCACTTCACTTGCTGCCCTCGACTCTACACGTCTCCAGTCAG
>JAGBCS010000059.1 GCA_017937885.1 Bacteroidales bacterium | reverse complement strand
TGAAGAGAGCAAGACATCTTGCACTTCTCCCATACGTAACAGACCTTTTGAAATAATACGGAGGACAGCAATATGGAGATTATTCTTAAGAAAGATGTGGCTAACCTTGGCCACGCAGACGATATCGTCAATGTAAAGACAGGATACGCTGTCAACTACCTTATCCCACAGGGTTACGCTATCATGGCTACTCCTTCTGCAAAGAAGGTACTTGCTGAGAACCTCCGTCAGAGGGCTCACAAGATCGCCAAGTATGTTGCTGATGCAGAGGCTCTCGCAGCTAAGCTTGCTGAGACAACTGTAAAGGTGGCTGTAAAGGTGAGCGAGTCAGGCAAGATCTACGGTTCAGTTACTACAGCTCAGCTTGCTGATGCTCTCGTAGCTGCAGGTGTAGAGGTTGACAAGAAGGACATCACAGTAGCAGAGGCTGCTAAGGAGCTTGGTGTATACGAGGCATCTGTAAAGTGCTACAAGGACATCAAGGGTACCTTCAAGTATGAGATCGTAGCTGAGTAATTCAGTTTCCGATATAGAATGAAGCCCGGCACAATATGTGTCGGGCTTTTCTTATTCCATATTTCTTATTGATTCGGCCTTTACCTTGAAGAAATTGTTGCTGCCTCTGTCAAGAAGGCGGTATTCGGGATGTGTGCCCCAGAAGGCAGGCTGGTCATAGATGTTCATATCTTCGCCTGTATCGTTGCTGACATAGTCGCGTATCGTAGACTGCCAGTTTTCTATTCTGGCGATGCTGGCGTCCATGTCCAGCAGACCATTGGCGGGATCAATGAGCTCCATCAGGGCATTCTTGTACATCTCCCTGAATTCATCGAACTTCATGAGCCTCTGCATCAGAAGACCGCTTGAGCCCCATGCATAAGGGTTGTGGCGTCCTGCGTCCGACTGAATGCCGCATTGAAGGCTTGTTCCGAGGGTGTTGTCATAATCGTACGGGATGAAGAATACCTCATAATCGAACTTGTCCTTTGAGTTGAAATAGAGGTAGAAGTTGTTTCCGTTGTTCCAGTGGTCGTCCCACATGCCCAGAGCTACATTGATCGCGTATGTCTTGAGCAGGAATTCGACGTCGCAAACCTCCTTTATCCATGTGTAGAAACTGTCTTCTCCCTTTCCTGAAAGCTTGAGGATGAAGTCCTTGAACTGTTCCTTTGCCGTTTCAAAGTCTTCTGCATCTCCTTTGAATTCATAAGTGTAGTTATGACCGTCATTCTGGTCAAGTCTGAAACGCCAGTCATCCGCGCTTCGGAGATCGGCCATGCCTCCTTCTCCGTAAAGACATTTCCAAAGGAAGCCCTTCTTGCTTTCGAACATTCCGTCCACACGCCTTTCGATGTATTCGTCGTCAATAGGCTCTATCATTTCGTACACACCGAAGTATGCCGGACTTCCGTCGCCTACAGTCAGCCATAGCCTGCAGTATACGTCATGGACGCCTGTCCAGACTCCTGCACGACGGAACAGGTCATAGCAGTACAGCTCGCGGACGTAGCATGGATCATCCTTGAACCACTTCAGATTTACCTTCCTGATGCCTTGTATGGTGTGTTCGTCGTCCTTGTGATATTTGCGGAAATGGAGACCGAAGTGGCAGTGATGCCAGTCAGGATTGTTGGGGTCGTGCTTCTGGCCTGTCCAGCCTTCCGGGCGCCTCCTTGAGGTGTTTCCTCGTAGTCTTATGCCTGCATCTTCTATAGCGGTGACTTCATCGCCTTTGGTATAGGTGACGTCGCAATGGAAATAGTCGGCATTGCTCTGGTATTCGTCGTACCTTGCCAGAAGCCTGTTCCATTCGTCTTCTGTGATGCTTACGCGTATTTCAGGGATTACGCTTTCGTCCCACACATAAGCGATTCCCGGATCCGTGATTGTTCCTGGTTGCGGGTCTGGAACGGGGTCAGGATCAGGTTCTGGCTCAGGTTCTTGCTCAGGCTCCGGTTCTGGTTCCGGTTCGGGCTCGGGCTTTTCAAATGGTTCATCGGGAGCGGTGTAAACCGGATCAGGAAAGCATCCGAACAGAATCGGAAGCATGCATAACAATATGACGGCTGCTTTACGGGTCATGGCGTTGGAGTTGACTGCGTGTTTCCCAAAAATGAGAATAATATTCCTTAAATCCAAATACCTTCCATATATTTGTATATTCATATTAATCTGAACCCCTATGAATGACACTCTGAATTATTATCTTTATGAGGAAATTGTGCCTCGATACGCAGATTTTGATATGGCTCATCGTCAGGACCATGCACTTACTGTAATGGAGCAGGCAATGAGGCTGCTGGACTCGAGAGATGCGTGGCTGGAAGCCCGGCCAGATGCAGATCCTTCATGGAGGGTGCCTGTCGACAGAGGAATGCTTCTGACCGCCGCCGCATGCCATGATCTTGGCCTCGTAAACGGAAGGGAGAACCATCATATGGATTCCGGTTCTATAATAAGGTCGGATGCCCGCCTCAGGGAATGGTTCGATCCGTCTCAGATCGAGATGATAGCTCAGGCGGCTGAAGATCATAGGGCGTCAGGGAAATCGGCTCCCAGAAGCATATATGGTATGATCGTGGCGGAGGCTGACAGGGTGATTGATGGGGATACGATCATACGGAGGACGCTTCAGTTCGGATTCAGGAATTATCCGGGTCTTGACCGTATGGCCCATATCTGTCGTGCCATCGGACACCTCAATGAAAAATACGGAAGGGGAGGATATATGAAACTATGGATTCCATGGAGTGACAATGCCGCGAGACTGTCTATATTGCAGGATACGATAGCTTCAGATGATGACATCCTGGCTACCGTATCCCGAATCTATGATGAACTGGAGTCAGCTGAACTGGCTTAGTCAATGGTCTTGTCAATGTTGAATCTGGTGATCTTTCTCGAAGTGTTCTTCTGGAATTCCGTATCCCTGAGCTTCACTCTCTTGACAGCCTTGTAATGAGGCATCCTTGCGTTCAGGTCCTTGACCTGGTTCTCGAAATACTTCTGAGGATCGGTAATCCCTTTGTCTTTAAGAAGTTCCAGATCCGGGAATATTTCAGCGACAATCGTGATCTTGTCCTTCTGTACGCGGCTTTCGCCTGCATAGACGACTACTTCGACGACTCCTTCAACCTTCTGAAGATCGGCCTCGATCTCCTCTGGATAAACGTTCTTTCCGTTTGAGAGAATGATAAGGTTCTTCTTTCGTCCTGTGATGTATATCCATCCTTCCTCGTCAAGTCTTCCGTAGTCTCCTGTGTGGAAGAATCCGTCTTTGTCGAACACTTCTGCCGTAGCTTCAGGATTGTTGTAATAACCGAGCATCACGTTCGGGCCCTTGACGCATATCTCGCCTTCGCCGTTCTCGTCAGGATCGTCGATCTTCACGCGGCATGCCAGAATAGGTGTGCCGACGCTGCCAGCCTTGCGGTATTCGTTTCTGTTGGCAGAGATCAGCGGTGAACATTCAGTGATGCCATAGCCGTTCAGGATGGTGATACCCAATGAGTCGAATGTGCGTATGATGTCTTCGTCGAGCTTGGCACCTCCGCATATAATAAGCTCCAGCTTGCCTCCGAATGCGCTGAGTACGCTTGAGAAAAGTTTTCTCCTGACATCGATGCCGACTTTTCTCAGCAGGTCGCTGACTTTCATCATCGCTTTGAGAAGACCCTCTTTTCCACCCTTGCGTGCGGTCGTCCATATCTTCCTGTTCATCACTTCGAGGAAGGCAGGCACGAGGATGAGGTGGGTAGGCTGCTGTTCTCTGATCTCGTCGCTGACATGCTTGATTCCGCTGGAAATGTATACCTCGCATCCTTGCGCAAGATGACCGACGTAGTTGACGGTCGAACCGAATGTGTGGTGCGGCGGAAGGACATGGAGCGTCTTTCTCGTAATGTCGAAATTGTACATTCCCAGGGTCATGTCGAGGCCGATATTTGCCTGAGAAAGCATGACGCCCTTTCCTTTGCCGGTAGTTCCTGAGGTAAATACTATGGATGCCAGCTTGTTCGTGTCTATCTTGTAGTCATAATACGAATTGTCTCCTCCCTTGAAAAGCTGTCCGCCCTTTTCCTGCATAGCTGCCAGTGACGAAAGTTTCCTGTCTCCAAGATCTTTTGCTTCAAGCGAGCTTTCGGCTGCTACGGATATCAGCAGCTCTGCCGACTTGAGGCCTCCTTTCTGGAGCAGATCCTTGATCTTGCCTTCCGAAGCTTTGCCGAAGATCACAGCCTTGCAGCCTGTGGTCGTGATTATGCCGTCGATATCTTCAAGAGGAAGTTCCTTATCTACAGGCACTGTTACGCCACCGGTCGCCATGACGGCGAAGAAGGAACAGCACCAGCCGTATGAGTTCTCGCCTATGATGGCAACCTTCTCTTCGCGCAGGCCGTTTGCTATCAAGGCCGTTCCAAGGTCACGCACGTCGTCGCGCCACCTGGTGAATGTGACTTTTCTGACCTCCTTGTCCCAATAATTCTCTTTGTAGGATATGGCAATGCTGTCCGGGAAGTTCTGTGCCGCCTCCTCGACAAGAGAACGCATGTCGTCGATGAAGGTGGTCTTGTAGATAGGGTAGTTCTTATTCATCGTTCAGGTTTTAGTGTGCGGGTTAAAAATCTACCAAATATAGTGATTTTTCTTTTGTAATTCCCGCTTGAATGCCATAACTTTACATCCGGCATGACAAAAACGGATATGATAAGGAAGGCGACATACGACGATGTACCTGTGCTGATGGAAATATTCAGAAAAGCACGGGAGATAATGCGCCGCAGCGGAAACATGCATCAGTGGAATGACAGCTATCCGTCTGAGGAAATCGTAAGGAAGGACATAAGTTCAGGGCATTGCTACGTCCTCTGCGAAGGCGGAGGCGTTGTGGCCGTCATGGCTTTCATTCCGGGACCGGATCCTACCTATGCGGAGATATACAATGGTGGTTGGCTGAGCGATGAACCATATCATGTCATCCATCGTATAGCCGTAGCCGAGCCGGGCCATAATGCGGCAAAGACATTGCTGGACTGGGGCTTTGAAAGAGCGCATTCGATCCGCATCGATACTCATGCGGACAATGTTATCATGCACCATGTGCTGTCGAAGTACGGCTTTACCCATTGCGGAACGATCTTTCTGGCAAACGGCGACCCGAGGGAGGCTTACCAGAAAGACCGTTGATTTCTGAAGACTTGTTGCCCTTTATCCTAGAATCTGCGCAGCGTGATTCTTGGTGTCCACTTTCTCAATGATTTCTGTCAGGATGCCTTCTTCATTGAATATGAAGGTCTTGCGGATCGTGCCCATCACTGTCTTTCCATACATCTTCTTTTCTCCCCATGCCCCGAAAGCCTGAAGCATTTCTGTCGATGTGTCTGAAAGAAGAGTGAAAGGGAGTTCATACTTGTCCTTGAACTTTCTGTGAGATGCCGCGCTGTCCTTGCTGACACCGACGACGTTGTAGCCGCGTGCCTGCAGTGCCTCGAAGTTGTCTCTGATGTTGCATGCTTCAGCCGTGCATCCGCTTGTGTTGTCCTTCGGATAAAAATAAACGATGGTCTTCTTTCCTATAAGGTCCTTTGAACTGACCTTGTTGCCGTCCTGGTCCATGACCTCGAAATCCGGCATTCTGTCTCCTATCTGTAACATGTCATGAGTAATTATCTGTTTCATCCTGTCTGCAAATAGCATTCCTACGGTGCTGATCAGTATTTAGATGTGATTTCCAGAATCTGTTCTCCGTATTTCTCGCACTTCGCTTTCCCGAAGCCCTTGATGCCGAGAAGCTCAGTCATGGTCTTCGGTATCAGTGACGCTATCTCGAGAAGAGTGCTCTGATGCATTATCATGTATGCAGGCACATTGTCTTGCTTGAACCTTTCTGCACGCCATTCCTGCAGTTTCCCCCTCAGTTCTTCATTGACCGTCAGAGGAGCATCTGTCGTCTTTACAAGCTTTCGTAATCTTCTTTTTGCCTTGCTGCGGTCTTCCAGCTGGCATTCGGTGCGTATCTTTCCATATTCCTCTACAGAAAAACCGTCTGCAATTATCATCTCCAGAGTCCGGCAGGCTGTATCAAGGTGTATGAACATTTCGTCTGCCGCTTCCTTGAGCCTTTTCTTGATCTCCTTGTTATCGACTTCAAGATCCGAAATGCAGATGCAGTATTTCCTGACCTCTTCCATGATCGGCAGGTAGTATCCCGACGCCTTCAGTATCCTCTCCTTCAGATATGAATCATCTTCCGATGCCGCAGCTTCTATCCTTGAAAGCTGATGACCGAATGCTTCTCCTGTCTTCTTCAAGTCATCCATCTTGGCCTGGTGCTGCATAAGCTGCTGGTATTGCGACGGATACAGTTGCTCCGCCGTGCCAGCCCATGCCTTCCTGTATGCCGCCAGTGACTTTGTGATTTCCTTTATTCCGAATATATCCCTGAGGAGATCGAAGGTGTGGCGCCTTTCCTCTCCGAGCAACGCGTTCTGCACGCTGTCCAGGGACGGCTGTCCTGCATTGAATTCCGCGACATTGGCGTCGGCATAAATTGACGACAGTCTGACCGGCGTCTCGAGGGATATGCCCTCCAGGGTGCGGCATCTGGAAAGGGCTACGTATACTTGTCCGAAGGCAAATGCCGCCCCGGTATCAATGATGACCTTGTCGAATGTAAGTCCTTGACTCTTATGTATCGTCACGGCCCATGCGATCCTGAGAGGCAGCTGTCTGAATGTTCCGATGACCTTCGGCATGATTTCGCCGGATGTCTCTTCGAGCGCATATTCGATGTTTTCCCAATCTGCCGGTTCTACAATGATGGCCATGCCGTCCTGATCCGTGACGGTCACGACTCCGCTAGCCGTGATGGACTCGACAATGCCGAGCTTTCCGTTGTAGAACCGTCCTTCCGGGTCATTTCTGACGAACATGACCTGAGTACCTTTCTTCAATGAAAGAACGCTGTCTGCCGGGTAGCTGTTTTCCGGAAATTCACCTTCGATTTCGGCCTCGAACAATGAGGGCTTGCCGGGGAGTCCCGCAAGCTTTGACGCATTGACTTCGTCGGCCTGATGGTTGTGGGTCGTAAGACGGATCACATCGCCGTCAGAGTCGAAAGCTCCGACCCTTGAATTCAGCTTCTGAAGGATGCCTTGCGTGATCCTGTCTTCTCGCACAGCGTTGAGGATCTCAAGGAAATCGGCATCTTTCTGCCTGTGGACCTTCTGAAGCTCTATCGTTATGTAGTCAAGCTTCTGAATGGCCTTGGAATGGAAGAAGTACGGGGAAGGGTAGACCTGCGCCATGTATTGCCGTTCGTTCTCCTTCACGACCGGCGACAGCTGATGGGCGTCTCCTATCATCAGCAGCTGCACTCCTCCGAAAGGCTTGTCGCTTCGTCGGAATGTCCTGAGGCTCATGTCGACCGCATCCAGCAGGTCCGCTCTTACCATCGAGATCTCGTCGATTATCAGCAGGTCGAGAGTCCTTATGATCTTAAGTCTCTCCTTCTTGAGACGCCGGTATCTCTCCGGCATCTGGTACTCTGTGACAAGTTCCTTGACGTCCGGAAGATATGGGCATAGCGGCAATTGGAAGAAAGAATGGATGGTGGTGCCTCCGGCGTTGATGGCCGCGACTCCGGTCGGAGCAAGAATGACGTAGCGTTTTGATATGGATTGTGTTATGTATTTCAGGAAAGTCGTCTTTCCTGTCCCCGCCTTTCCGGTCAGAAAGATAGACCTTCCTGTATATCTGACATATCTCTCAGCCGTCTCAAAAATAGCATCCTTCTCCATATCCTAGCCGGTTTTCGGCAAAGATAAGCAAATTTCCAATAGGTCATCTCCGTCCATAATTGCAATTTATGTATATATGTCGGACCACAACCCGTTATAACACTAATACTTCAATATTGTCCTTATGAAATCCAGATTTCTTACTGCGCTGGCAATTCTTTCAGTCAGCGTGACATCGTGCTACGATGATACCGGTCTGCGCGAGCAGCTTGCCGATCATGAACAG
>JAGBCS010000058.1 GCA_017937885.1 Bacteroidales bacterium | reverse complement strand
TCTACACCTTTCTTGAAATCATAATAATCACTCCACGTGTTGCCTGCCGTGTGGAAAAGGATCATTGTGACAAGAACCCATATTCCGTACAGCCAGTTTATCTCCGCTCCTTTGAAGAAAAGGTACGCCAATGTTACGATGATCGGCATTGCTGATGCCGGGAAAGACCACGGCCTTACAGCGATCATCCATTCTTTGAAAGTATGTTTCATTGTTTTCAGTGTTTTAGCGGCTGCAAATATAAGAATATTCTCAAAAAGATAGCGGCTTTCCGATTCACATCGGAAAGCCGCCGCAATTCTAACCTAAAACTTAACCTATGAAAAAACTATTCGGTTTAAGTTATTGCGAATATTATGCCAAAGCACAATATTGAGTTTTAAAAACAGAAATATTTATCTTTAAAGGAGAATCGGAACAATTTCACGGATGTTATGAACCTCGATTATCCTGTCCGACTCCGGCATGTCCATAATCTCATGGACCCAAACGATCTCATGCGGAACATGGATGGCCGTTCCTCCAATGTTGACTACCGGGGCGATGTCGGATTTTACAGAATTACCTATCATCAGGAGTTGCTCAGGACGAATATCGTGCTTGCGGGCAAGTTCAAGATAGTTCTTCTCGTCCTTGTTTTCCATGACTTCGCAATGATGGAAGTACTTGTCCAGTCCTGACAGACGGTACTTGTTCATCTGCTCCGGAAGGTCTCCCTTTGTCGCGACTATCAGCTTGTATCGGCCGTGAAGGGCAGCCAAGGTCTCCTCCACTCCTTCCATGATCTCGAATTCGTGGTATGCAAGGTCGGTGATGATCTTCTTTACTCCGTTATATATCCTGTCCGGAAGATGGCCGCCGCAGAGTTCCACTGCCGCATCGGTCATGCCTATCATATATGTCTTCGAGCCGTATCCGAATAACGGGATATTGTCCTCCTGCTTCATCCAGAGAAGCTGTTGTATTCCTTCCGGACCCGTATAATCGGACAGCAGTTCGATGAACTGTGCCTCTGCATTGCGGAAGAACTGCTCGTTTTCCCACAACGTGTCATCGGCATCGAAGAATATCGTGTCGAATTTTCCTCTGAGATCAAGCATGTTTATTCTGCCTTTGAGCTGTCGGCTGGCTGAATATCTTCTTTCCCAGTCTCCTCTTCTTGTACTGCCACCGGCACGATCTCCTTGATGATCACATCCTCGTAAGGACGGTCATAGCGGTCAGTATCAACGGATGCAATCTTGTCGATTACCTCAAGTCCTTCAGTAACCTCGCCGAAAATCGAATACTGGCCGTCAAGGTGCAGACACGCGTTCTCGTCGTGTACAATGTAGAACTGTGAACCGGATGAAGCCTTCTTAGGATTGGCCATATCGCCCTTTCTTGCCGCAGCGAGGGCTCCCTTCTTATGCCAGTATTCACTCACGAATTCTGCAGGAACAGTATATTCCGGACCGCCCTGACCCCAAAGGTCTATCTTTGACGTATCTCTTGAATAAGGGTCTCCCGCCTGGATCATGAAGCCTTCGATAACCCTATGGAAACGGATTCCATCATAGTATTTCTCAGAGACGAGCTTTACGAAATTGTCCCTGTGCTTAGGGGTCTTGCTATAGAGCTTCACCCTCATTGTGCCGTGAGTAGTCACGATGTCGAACTCCGGCTCCGCATTCATTCTCTTTTCCATTTCAAGTGCTGCTTTTGTCGAGTCGGCAAGCTGGTCTTCCGCTGTCCTCCTGCCTGAGCATGAAGAACATGAGGTGAAGGCGCAGACAAGCGCCGACAGGATTATTGTTCCGATAAGTGTTCTTTTCATGGTATTAAAAATTATATCCCGACAAAAATAGTTATTTTTGCGTTCATTATGGCAAATCCTCTGAAACAATTGGCAGGGCAGACCGTCATTTACGGAATGAGCACCATCCTTGCCCGCATCATAAACTTTCTTTTTGTCCCGATCTACACCAGGCTTCTGAGTCCGGAAAGCTATGGCGTAGTGACAGAATTCATGGCATACATTGCCGTACTCCAGGTCGTCCTTGTACTCGGACTCGAGACCGGATGTTTCCGTTTCGCAAACAAGGAAGGCGTGGATCCGAAGAAAGTCTATTCAAGCGCATTCGTCACGGTGTTCTGCGTGAGCGCCACATTCCTCGCACTCATGATCGCCTTCGCATCGCCGATCGCTTCCGCATTAGGTTACGACGGCTACAGCGCCTGCATCATGTACATGGGCGGCATCCTTGCCCTGGATGCCGTGACGGCGATCCTGTTCGCAAAGCTCAGGCAGGAAGGCAAGGCTCTCAAGTTCGCCATACTGAAGACCATAAAGATCATCACGGAGACCGCAGCCAATCTTGTTCTCTTCTTGTGGTTTCCTTCCCATGTTGACGCCGCTCCATGGCTGCTCCGCTTCATTCCGGCGACACCGGACTTCAGCTATGTCATCTTTGCCATATTCATCAGCTGCATCGTATGCGGACTGCTGTTCGTCCCGGACCTGCTCAAGTTCAGCTTCAGACTTGATCCGAAGCTTCTGCGCCAGATGCTTGCGTACTCGCTCCCGCTGATGGTGGCCGCTCTTCCGGGAGTTGTGAACGACTTCCTTGACAGGATACTCTTCAGATATTTCGACACGAATGCGGATGCATGGAGATCATCGCTCGGCCTGTATCAGGCGGCTGTAAAACTGGCAGTTATCATGAACCTGTTCATCCAGATGTTCAGATATGCCGCTGAGCCTTTCTTCTTCCGCCGTGCGAAGGAGAAGGACTCGCGTGTATTGTATGCTTCTGTCCAGGAATACTTTACAGCCTTCTGCGGACTAGTGTTCCTGGGGGTGATCCTCTATATTGACATCATTGCCCTCATTCTCGGACCGCAGTTCCGCTCTGCGGTCGGCGTCGTGCCGATAATGCTCCTATCCTACATGATTCTGGGCATGCTCTTCAATGTCTCCATGTGGTACAAGCTTTCGGGAAAGACGAATATGGCCATATGGATCACTCTCGCCGGACTTGCCGTGACTGCGGTCGTGATAGTACTCTTCATGCCGAAGTATTCATATTGGGCTGCGGCGTTCGGTCATCTGGCAAGCTACATCGTGATGTTCGTCATCAGTTCAGTCCTGGGTGCCAAATACTATCCTATCCCTTACAGATGGGGCCGTCTCGGCAGCATCCTTCTGCTCATGGGTGCAATCTACGGAGGATCACTGCTGCTTGATTCCGCATTCTTCGCATCTGCAGCACTTCCTTCTTCCGATGTTTCAGCGTGGCCGTTCATCGCAAAGCTAGGCGTACACACCATCCTTATCGCCCTCTACGGAGCCGGAGCCTGGTCCATCATAAGACGTTAAGCGGAAAATGAAAATGGCGGCCTCGAAAGGTCGCCATTTCTTATATCATCGGGAATACCCGAAATTAGTCAGTAAGAGATACTCTCTTGAAGCAAAGAATCTTAGCCTCAGCGTCAGCTGCCTTGAGGACATCCTTCACTGAAGTCTTGCCGTCACCCATCTGGTAGCCCTGCTCCTCAAGAGTCTGCTCCTTGAAGAACTTCTGGAGACGACCCTTGGCGATGTTTGCCACCATCTGCTCAGGAAGGTTTGCTGCCTTCTCTGCAGAAACGGTCTTGATGATCTCGCGAGCCTGCTCTGCCTGCTCGGCTGTGATCCATCCCTTTGCCTGGTTAGACTCGATGTGAGCCTCGCTGTCTACGTGTGCAGGGTTGATGCCTGCCTTTGAGAGAGCTGCGTCAACAGCCTTCTTCACGAGCTCTTCCTTAGTCTTCTCGGTTGCTGTCTTAAGCTCAGCATCGATAACGTTCTGAGGAACAGACTCTGTAGATACAGCGACAGGGTTCATAGAAGCCACCTGCATTGCGATACCTCTTGCAACCTGCTCGTCGAAAGCCTTGTTGTAGCCTACGACTACTGCGAGCTTGCCTGTGATCTTATGCATGTAAGCTGCGATGTGCGGAGCCTCGAGAGTCTCGTAAGCTACGATCACATGCTTCTCACCAGTCTTACCTGTCTGCTCGGTAACCGCTGCCTCAACTGTTCTTCCGTCAGCAAGTACGCAAGCCATGAGGGCCTCCTTGTCTGCTGGGAAGTTTGCGATAGCTGTCTCAGCGATAGCCTCAGCAAGTGCCTGGAACTCAGCGTTCTTTGCCACGAAGTCAGTCTCGCAACCGAGAGCGACAACGATAGCCTTGTCGCCGTTTACCTTAGCGATAGCTGCACCCTCTGAAGTCTCGCGGTCAGCACGCTTTGCTGCTACGAGCTTACCTTTTTCGCGGATGATTTCCTTTGCACGGTCGAAGTCACCGTTAGCCTCAACGAGTGCCTTCTTGCAGTCCATCATACCTGCGCCTGTCATCTGACGAAGTTTTGCAACTTCAGCTGCTTTAATCTCCATTGTGATAGATTTTTAAAGTGTTAACAATTACTCTGCTGGAGTCTCAGCTACTTCCTCAGCTGGCTTTGCACCCTTGCGAGCGCGGAGCTTCTTGCCTGCTGGCTTCTCCTCAGTCTGCTCTGGAGTCTCTTTCTCCTTCTCAAGCTTCCTTTCGTCCAATCCCTCTTTGATTGCGCCGCAAAGTGCTTCCATGATGTAAGCGATAGACTTTGCTGCATCGTCATTTGCCGGAATCACATAATCAATCGGAGTAGGATCGCAACAAGTATCAACCATAGCGATAACCGGAATGTTAAGACGATTTGCCTCTTTAACGGCGTTCATCTCC
>JAGBCS010000057.1 GCA_017937885.1 Bacteroidales bacterium | reverse complement strand
TGCCTTTTATGCTTCTTTCCGTTTGGCATAGTTAAAAGGTTTAAAGTAAATTATAATGTATTATTGTTTATTTCTTTATTTCACTGTGTTCACGAACACCTTAGCAGGCTTGAATGCCGGAATGTTGTGTGCCGGAATAGTCATAGTTGTGTTCTTTGTGATGTTTCTTGCTGCCTTCTCAGCTCTGTGCTTGATGATGAAGCTGCCGAAACCACGAAGATATACAGGGTTGCCCTTAGCAAGAGAGTTCTTTACGCTCTCCATGAAAGATTCTACGACAATCTGTACTGTTGCTTTTTCAATGCCGGTTGCCTTTGCAACCTCATTTACGATCTCTGCCTTTGTCATAACTTATTTAAATTTAAATTTAATTCAAAAACTATCTGTCGATATATCCTGCAAAGGTAGGCTGAATTTTTCAATTAACCAAACAAGAGGCCAATTTTGTCACAAAAATGTCACGTTTTTCGTATGTTTACGTATGGCACGGAGATTGACCATATATGAGTCTGACGGTAAGCGAGGGAAAACTCTGCCATTTTGTCAGTGGCAGAAGCATATGCTGCCTTTTGAAATTGGCATGCCGTCGCATAAATCTGAAAATGTAAGTATTGAAATATGAGGGATATCTTTAATGATTTAATGTCCGCTGCAGGTGCGGAAGTGAGCATCATCCCGGTGATGCAGGGTGAGGGAACGATGAAGATAGATGAGTCGCAGCTGCCGGATTCGCTGCCGATTCTCGCCCTTCGCAATGCCGTCCTATTTCCGGGAACGGTATATCCGATCACGATCGGAAGGGAAAAGTCCATCCGTCTGATTGAGGATGCGGAACGTACGAATTCATTCATCGGAGCGGTGCCTCAGAACGATCTTTCGGTCGAGGATCCGCGTAAGGATGACCTGTACGGATACGGTACGGTAGCGAAGATTGTGAAGACTCTTGAGATGCCTGACGGTACGATCACCGCCATCCTCCAGGGATACAGAAGGTTCGAGGTCGAGAGCATATATGAATATGATCCGTACATGATAGGACGTGTGCGTTATCTGGATGATGTCGTTCCGGAAAATGACGTCCAGACAAGGATGATAGCCGAGTCACTCAAGGAAAAGGCCGGTCAGATCATCCGTACATCTTCGATGGTGCCCCGCGAGGCGGCTAGCGCACTCAAGGGCATCGACAGCTTCGAGTTCCTTGTGAACTTCATCGCGACGACCGTCGAAGTCGAGAATTACACCGACAAGGTGGCGCTTCTTCAGTACGGTGATCTCGTGACCAGGGCGATGAAGCTTCTTTCCGTGCTTGATACTCAGGTCGAGCTTCAGAAGATCAAGCAGGAGATCAATCAGAAGGTGAAGACCGAGATCGACCAGCAGCAGAGAGAGTATTATCTGAACAACCAGCTCAAGACGATCCAGGAAGAGCTTGGAATGGACGAGGTTGAGGAATTTGCGCAGCTTAGGGCTCGTGCTGAGGAAAAACTTTGGCCAGCTTCGGTCCAGGAGGTTTTCGAGAAGGAGATTGCAAAGCTCGAGAGGTACAACCCGAGTTCTCCGGACTACAGCATACAGTATAATTACATCCAGTTCATGCTCGACCTCCCATGGGGTGAGATGTCCAATGACAATCTCGACCTGAAGCATGCCCAGAAGGTGCTTGACGAGGATCACTATGGACTTGACAAGGTGAAGGAGAGGATCATCGAATATCTGGCTGTCCTGAAGCTTAAGGGTGACATGAAGTCTCCTATCCTCTGCCTTTACGGCCCTCCGGGCGTCGGCAAGACAAGCCTCGGAAAGTCTATTGCAAGGGCTCTCGGACGCAAGTATGTCCGTATAGCTCTCGGTGGCGTGCATGACGAGTCGGAAATCCGCGGTCACAGGAAGACATATGTCGGAGCTCTTCCGGGACGTATCCTTAACGGCATCAACCGTGCGGGAACATCGAATCCGGTGATAGTTCTTGACGAGGTTGACAAGCTCAGCAGCGACTTCAAGGGCGATCCATCTTCAGCTCTGCTTGAAGCCCTTGATCCGGAGCAGAATACGGCTTTCCATGACAACTATCTCGACATCGATTACGATCTGTCGAACGTATTGTTCATAACGACGGCCAACAACATAGATACGATCCAGCCTGCCCTCAAGGACCGTATGGAGATGATCAATGTGAGCGGATATCTCGCGGAAGAGAAGCTTGAGATTGCAAAGAACTATCTGATCCCTAAGCAGCTAGGAGAGCATGGTCTCGAGAAGTCGCAGCTTAAGATAGATAAGGCGGCAGTAGCAAAGATCATTGACGAATACACCAGAGAGTCGGGTGTCCGTGGTCTGGAGAAGCAGATCGCCAAGGTGGCCCGTGTGACGGCGAAGAAGATCGCTCTCGGAGAGAAGTACCCGAAGACCGTCAAGCCTGACCACCTCAGGGAATATCTCGGTCTGCCTACGAATTCGCATGACATCCAGAAGGGCAACGAGGCCGCAGGAGTGGTCACTGGGCTTGCCTGGACATCGATGGGAGGCGAAATCCTCTTCATCGAAAGTTCGGTCAGCAAGGGTAAGGGAGTCCTTTCCATGACAGGAAATCTCGGTGACGTCATGAAGGAATCGGCACAGATAGCCTTCCAATATATCAAGGCACATCCAGAGATGACCGGACTGACCTATGAGGAGTTCATGGAGAGGGATATACATGTCCATGTGCCGGAAGGTGCGGTGCCGAAGGACGGTCCATCTGCCGGCATCACGATGGTCAGCTCGATGGTCTCAGCCTACCGTAAGCAGAAGGTCAAGAGCGGTATAGCCATGACCGGAGAAATGACCTTGAGAGGGCGTGTGCTCCCTGTCGGAGGTATCAAGGAAAAGATTCTGGCAGCCAAGCGTTCAGGAATAGACACTATCGTGATTTCGCAGGAAAACCGAAAAGATGTCGAGGATATCAAGGAAATTTACATAAAAGGACTTACCTTTGTCTATGTTGACAACATTCAGGATGTCATAGAATACATATTCTCATGAATGTAAAGATAGAACAGAGTTGGAAAGACGCACTGGCGGGCGAATTCGAGAAACCGTATTTCGCATCGCTGGTGCGTTTTCTGCATGAGGAAAAGGCCGCCGGACAGCGCATCTTCCCTCCCGGAAGTCAGATATTCAGGGCATTCGACCTGACGCCTGTGTCCGAACTCAAGGTGGTGATCCTCGGTCAGGATCCTTATCATGGTTCCGGTCAGGCTCACGGCCTGTCATTTTCGGTGCCGGATGGCGTGCCTGCACCGCCCTCGCTGAAGAATATCTTCAAGGAGATCGAAGCCGATCTCGGGGTAAAGATGAGCGGTTATCCTAATCTGGAGAAATGGGCCCGTCAGGGGGTGCTGCTTCTCAACGCCGTCCTGACTGTGCGCGCCGGAGTCGCAGCCTCGCACAGCAAGATAGGCTGGGAGGAATTCACCGATGCTGTCATCCGCTATATATCAGATAATTGCGAAGGTGTAGTCTTCTTGCTTTGGGGCAATTTCGCCCGTAGTAAAAGCATGCTGATAGACCGGTCGCGCCACTATGTGCTCGAGGCTGCGCATCCGTCTCCGCTTGCCCGCGGAGCCTTCTTCGGCTGCCGCCATTTCTCGCAGACGAACGCAATTCTGTCTTCGAGAGGTCTCGCTCCAATAGACTGGCAGCTTTAGAAGAACATAATAGGGCAAATTTGTGTTTTTGAGTTAGACATTATGAAAAGGAAAGCAATGTTTCCAGGGTCGTTCGACCCTTTTACCGCAGGCCATCTCAATATATTGAAGAGGGCTCTGACCATGTTTGACGAGGTCGTAGTGGCTGTGGGAGTCAATATAGACAAGAGGGGATTCTTCCCGAATGAAAAACGTATCGCAATCATTAAGCAGGCGACAGCCGGTCTCGAGGGAGTGTCAGTGATTCAGTATGATAACCTTACCATAGACAAGTGCCGTGAACTCGGGATCAGACATATAGTCAGAGGGGTAAGGAACATGATAGATTTCGAGACAGAGAGGTCGATCGCTGATGCGAACCGCAAGCTCGCTCCGGATATCGAGACCATCATCATCCCGACTGCGCAGGAGTTCGCACATATTTCTTCGACAGCCGTGCGTGACCTTCTCAAGCATGGAGGAGACACTTCGCTGTTTGTGCCGGAAGGTGTTGAGCTGTAGCAGTATGCGTAAGGTGCTGACAATATTCCTGTTGTTTCTCACTCTGAATGTAAAAGGAGGTGAGCCGGCGGATTCATTGAAGATGGCCGCGCTTTCGGCGAAGCTTCAGGAGTATTTCGAGGCATTGAAGTATGAGGGCCTTCCGGTGCAGAAGGAAGAATGCGATTTCCTGATCGAAAGCACTAAGGATTCTCTGCTGAGGCAGCATGTCGCCTTGACGATATATGAGCATTACCGTGATTCGGACATAATGGGTACGGAGGCTGTTGCCATCCACGTACTTGACAAGTGGTTCATACCGGGCATAGTAAGTATGCGGAATGATTCGGAACTGTTTGGAGCAAAGATGTTTGCGGAATTCAACAGACGATCTCTTACCGGCATGCCGGCACCTCCTCTTTCCGCATTCGCTCCGGACGGGACCCCGGTCGGTCTCTTTACGGATGAAGACGCCATGGGGCGTTTCCGTGTGCTGTATTTCTACGATACTGACTGTGCTTCATGCAAGATACAGACGATCCTGCTGAGGAATCTGTTGAACGAAGGTGACTTTCCTGTAGATTTCTATGCTTTTTACGCATCCGACAAGAAGGATGCATGGGATGCGTATGTTGCTGATCAGCTGGCTTTTGAGGCTCGCAGGACGAAGGTCTTCCATCTGTGGGATCCAGAACTGGAGTCTGATTTCCAGAGGAATTACGGAGTCGTTCAGACTCCACGCCTTTTCCTCGTAGGACCCGACGGGACCATCCTGGGACGCGGACTTGATGCAGCGGCCCTGGCGCAGCTCCTGCATGGGATCTTTGACGAAGTGAAGCTGGAATATGGAAGCGATCAGGCGATCGAAATGTATGACGGCATCTTCGGAGATTCGGAGCTTGTACCTGCGGAAGAAGTGACTGGCCTGATAGATTATGCGGCAGCAGGATCCATGCAGAAAGGGGATACGTTGATGTTCCGTCAGATGATGGGTGACCTTCTGTATTACCTCCCTCTGCGAAGGGGCGAAGGTTATAAGGAAGGACTTGATTATCTTGTTGATAATTATATACTTTCGCGTCCGGACGTATGGCGTTCGCATGATGATTCGCTAAAGGTGGTGGAATATGCCGGGATGATGGATGAACTGCTTTCGAAGTCTGAGCCGGGAAAGATGGTCAAGGCATTGAAACTGCCGGGGGTCCTGCTTTCATCGCGGAAGGAAAAGGCGGGACAATTTGATCTGTCCCGTCTCGGAGGCCGCAGGAACATCATCCTGTTCGTCACCGACGGATGCCGGATCTGCGCCGCAGAAAAGGAGGCTGCGCGCAGACTGACCGGAAGTGACCGCAAGGCCCGTGTGCTGATCGTCGATGTGGACAAGGTCGTCGCTGAATATCCGGCATCGGCTGACCGTATGTTTGATGATTTTGATCTTTCGACACTCCCTTTTGCACTCGAAACCGACAGAAAAGGACGGATTTTGAGGCGATATATTTCATTATCTTTATGATTTATAAGGATAAATGCATACATTTGCAGATTAATAGACAAAAAACACGACCTGTTATGAAGACTAGACTTATCGTTTCGGCTTTTGCTGCAGCCCTTATGATGCTTGCAGCAGCTGATGCATCTGCACAGGTAGCGACAAAAAAGGAGCGCAAGCAGATAGACAAGCATGAGAAGGTGCTCAACAAGGAGATTTCCGAAAAGGCCATGAAGGAGGCCAGAAAAGAGGCGAAGAGACTCGAGAAGGAAGGCTATGCGGTACCTTTCGGACAGCTTCCGATGGACAAGCAGATCGAAAAATCATGGCAGGCTGCTTATGAGGTCGATGCAGAGGGATATCCTTTCTATCTCATGAGCACTCAGAAGGGATTTGCGGCGAATTATACAGCAGCTCAGATGCAGGCTATGAATGCCGCTAAGATAGATATTGCCGGTCAGATCCAGACTGCAGTGTCTCAGGTGATCGAGACGAAGGTGACTTCAAACGAACTCCAGCCAGGCGAGGCCGTATCCCTCAATGCGTTCGTGAGCAACAGCAAGAATGTCATCAGCAACACTCTCGGCCGCGTGCTCAAGCTTGTCGAGGTATACAGGACTGGCAAGGACGGAAAGACAGAGGTCATGGTGACCATAGCATACAACAGCGATTTCGCAAAGAAAGAGGCTCTCAAGGCCATGCAGAATTCGGCTGCATCCGATGCGGAGCTTATGGGTATGCTTTCAAAACTCGTAGAGGAATAATACGATAGTGAAAAGGACCATCATATTCGCCTTTGGCCTGCTGCTCTGCGGTCTTCTCCATGCGGGAAACATTGTGCATGTCAAGCATGCGCAGGGCCGCTGGGAAGTCAGCGGAAACATCACCATGGATGAGGCTGAAGAACGCGCCCTTCTTGAAGCAAAGAAGGATGCGTTGAGCCGTGCGGGCATCATGGAGAATGTGTGGTCAGTCATGGGATCGATCAGCACCAGCGATGGCGAGAACTTTGCCGAGGCGTACTCTTCAGTCAGCACCTTGGCGATCAACGGTCTTGTGAATGTCCTCGAGAAGACTGTCGAGGATGTCTGGGACCCTAATATGAAGAGGGTCTTCAAGGTAGTGACCATTGCGGCTGATGTCACAAAGAACGATGTGGCTGAAGACCTGACATACAAGCTCGAAGTGACCGGTATCGAACCGGTATATAGGACAGGAGAGACATTCAAATGTTCCTTCAAGATATTCGGCAGCTATTCATATATGAAACTGTTCTGGTTTACCGACAAGGAAGCTGCCATGATCTACCCGAACGACTATGAGGGAAATATGATCTTCATACCTGGAGAATCCTATGGATTCCCTGTGACGAATGATATCGATCTTGTCATGGAGAAAAGCGACAGTAGTACGGAGACGGAGTTCATCAATATCATTGTGCTGGCTACAAAGCAGGATTTCCCATATCTCGGTAACATGGATTTCCAGTCGATCCTCAGCTGGATTTATAATCTTCCGGCAGATCAGAGGACGATGTATCATGCGACGACAGTAATAAAGTAGAAAGAATATATTACAGATTTTGAAATATTGCAACTTGTTTTAAATGAGCAGGTTGCAATATTTGTTTTTATGTTACTTTACAATTTTTGTGTTTTGGCACAATGCTTGGTTATATGTCAGCCATGACATAACGCGAACATTTAACAGCACGTCCCATGAGAAATTTTATCGAGGATTATCTAAAGGATCCTTCACAGGCAGTCGCCTCTGCAGCAGGCTCATCATCAGCTCCCTGGTATGACAGCATCGATGAGGAAATGATCTACAGCCAGATCGCTACACCTGAGTTCAGACTTTATGAGGAAATCATATTCTGCTGTGATGCAGATGACCTCCATGCTGCAGATACTCTCAGGACCGTCGCTTGATTTTTCTATTGCAATCAGCTCCGACTTTGACTATCTTTGTGCCTATGACAGGTACGATGATATGGATCATAGTGGCCGCAGTGCTTATGACAGCACTGCTTGCATGGCTTATAGCGGCCCTGGTAGCCGCAAGGAAGGAAAAGGTCGATACAGTGGTGCTTATGGAAGCATTGCGGGCCCAGATGACTGCTGAGAGCGAAAAGGTGCTTAAGGCGCGTGAGGCCGAACTCGAACGTCGCGCCAAGGCAATGTTCGATTCGATCTCAGGAGGTCTGGACAAGGATATAAAGGCCATGAAGGAGGCTTTTGACCAGAGCCGTAAGACTCACGCCGAGACCTCTCAGAGTCTGAAGGACAATATCGACAATGCGGTCAGGAATCTTCGCGAGCAGACTCTTTCCATCGGTGACAAGGCCGACAATCTGGCTGATGCCCTGCGGGGACGCAACAAGACCCAGGGAAACTGGGGCGAAGTGATTCTTGACAATCTTTTCACCAGTGAGGGCCTTAGGGAAGGAAGGGATTATGACAAGGAGGAAACTCTCAGGGACGAGAGCGGCAATGTCATCCGTAACGAAGATACATCGCGCATGATGCGTCCGGACTTCATTCTCCATTATCCGGACGGCAACGATATCGTCGTCGACTCCAAGGTCGTTCTGACGGCCATGTATGACTATTATTCAACTGATGACGAGATTCTCAAGGCAGATGCTCTCTCACGTCATGTCCTGGCGATGAAGGAGCAGGTGAAGAGGCTGTCAAGGAAGGATTACAGCAGGTATCTGAAGCCCGGTCATAGAATGCTTGATTATGTGATAATGTTCGTACCGGTTTATTCTGCTCTACGTCTGGCTTATGAGGCTGACAGGAATCTTTGGCAGGATGCCTATGCGCAAGGAGTGCTGATCACGACAGAGGAGACTCTTATGCCTTTCCTCAGAATGATAAGGATAGCATGGACCAGCCATGAACAGGTGGCCAACCAGCAGCAGATCATAGCTGCGGCAGAGACTCTCGTCGCCCGTGTCTCGGATTTCTGCACGGCTCATGCCAAGATGGGCAAAAAGCTAGAAGAGGCTCTTGAGCAATACGAAGCCTGTGACCGGAAGATCCGCGAGAGGGGACAGAGCATAGTTGGTGCTGCAAACAAGCTCATCAGTTACGGTGTGTCGAAGAATCCGAAAAAGCCCCTCCCGCCTGAAACCGGCATGGAGGAGCTTGAGTGATCATGATCATTTGAACAGTTTAGGAACGAATTCAGTCAGATAGATGCGCCAGTTGCGCCAGATGTGCCCTCCGTCTGATTCGACGTATTCGTAAGGATAGCCTTTCTCGTCGAGATACTTGCGGAGATTCACGTTCTCTTCATAGAGGAAATCGGCATCGCCGATCGCAATCCAGTAAAGTGCCGGATTTTTAGCGAACTGAGCGTCAATCTGTGCCTTTTCATTCTGATATACAGGACAATCTGATGAATCATGGAATCTTGCTGCTGCCGAGAACAGGCCTACATAATCGAACATGTCCGGATAATACTTGGAGATATGAAGAGAATGATAGCCTCCCATCGAAAGGCCGGCGATCGCCCTGTGCTTCTTGTCCTTGACCACGCGGTAGTTGCTTTCGACAAACTTCACGACGTCGGGGAAGTGGAGCTCGAATGAGCCTTCCATCATGCCGCGCTGCTGCATGCCCGGAATGCGCTCGAATCCTTCAGGACACTGTCCGGGTGCTGCGCATTCGCCGGCATTTCCGTTGGTCATCACGACTATCATCGGCTCTGCCTTTCCCTGCGCGATAAGATTGTCCAGGATCTGTGCTGTGCGTCCCAGATCCATCCATGCCTCCTCATCTCCGCCTGCTCCGTGGAGAAGATAGAATACCGGATATTTCTGCTTTCTGTTCTGCTCATATCCTGCAGGTGTATATACTGTCATGCGCCGGTCTGTTCCAAGAGTCGGACTGTCATACCATACCTTGGATACCGTGCCGTGAGGCACATCGTTTACCTTGTAAAGGTCTGAACGTCCTCCGCCGATGATGAACACATTTGTCACGGACGCGACGTCACGGATCATATGTACATTGCTCGGGTCGCGGATCGTAAGTCCGTCAACGATAAATGAATAGCTGTATAGCTCGGGCCCGAGGGGAGCGGTAGTATATTCCCAGATGCCATCCTTTTCCGTAAGGTCGGCATAGCCGGGTGCATCGTATGAGCCGAACGGTGTCTCCACCTTCTGAGTCGGAAGGAAGTCGCCTGTCACCTGTACCTTCACTGCCTTTGGGGCATGAAGCCTGAAGGTCACGCTGTTGTCTTTATTGATTTCAGGGGATACGATCTGTGATCCGCCCCAGAGAGCCTGCTGTGCAAATGCCGATACGGCAAACAGCAAGGCGATGGAAAGGGTGTAAAGTTTTTTCATCGCTTATGTGGTTTTGCCGTAAAGTTACAGTATTATTGTCAGAAATCCGATGCTTCCTGCATTTTTGTCCTTATCTGTTCTGTACAGAGATTTCCCAGACTTCCGAGCGAGGTGTGATGGAGGTCTTCAGCGGTCAGCTGGCCGTTTGTCTTGCCCGGTGCTCCCTGATATGAGAATCTGCCCTCGTTGACTTCTATTCCGACAGATCTGTATGCATCTCTGAAAGGCATGCCTTCCAACGTCCGTCTGTTCACTTCCTCGACGGTGAAGAGGTAGTCGTAGATCGGAGCATCAAGAATACCCTCCTTTATGATGATGTGCTGAAGCATATAGTCAGCCATCATCAGGCACTTATGCATGAGCTCGAGGGCAGGGAAGAGAATGTCCTTGAGAAGCTGATACTCGCGGTGATAGCCATGAGGCATGTTGCTGCAGAGCAAGCTGATTTCGTTCTCTGCCGACATTATCCTGTTGCAGTTTCCGCGCATGATTTCCCAGACATCCGGATTCTTCTTGTGCGGCATGATGCTGGAACCGGTAGTGAGCTCGTCAGGAAACTTTATGAAACCGTAGTTCGGACTCATGTACATACAGCAGTCCGAGGCGAACTTGTTGAGGGTCAGCGCGATCGCTCCCATAGCTGATGCTACCGCCCGTTCGCTGCGGCCTCGACTGAGCTGTGCGGCGACAACATTGTAGTCAAGGCTCGCGAAACCGAGGAGATCTGTCGTCATCTGGCGGTCGAGCGGGAAGGAACTTCCGTAACCGGCTGCCGATCCGAGCGGATTACAGTCGGTGACATGAAATGCTCCTCTGAGCATGTACATATCGTCAGCCAAAGCCTCAGCGTATGCTCCGAACCATAGTCCGAATGATGAAGGCATGGCTACCTGTCCGTGTGTATAGCCTGGCAGCAGCACGTTCTTGTGCTCTTCGCTCAATCTCTGGAGGGTCGCGAAAAGAGCGCATACCTCATCACGTATCTTGAGCACCTCGTCCTTCAGGAACAGCTTGACATCTACCAGTACCTGGTCATTACGTGAACGGCCCGAATGGATCTTCTTGCCGATGTCTCCGAGACGGCGCGTCAGAAGAAGCTCCACCTGTGAGTGGATGTCCTCGACATCATCCTCAAGGATGAAAGTCCCGTTCCCGATCTCTTCAAGGATCTGATCCAAGGCTTCGGTCAATGTCACAAGTTCGTCAGCCGTCAGAAGTCCGATTGACTCGAGCATCCTTATATGTGCCTTTGACCCGATGACGTCATATTTCGCAAGACGCATGTCCAGAATCCTGTCGTTTCCTACCGTAAAATCTTCAACAAGCTCCGTAGCCTGTGTTCCTTTGCTCCAAAGTGTACTCATTATCTCAGATGATAAATAAAATCAATATATGTTTCTATGCCCTTCCCGATCTCGCTGACCATCACGAATTCGTCCTTCCTATGCGATCGGGCCGACTCTCCGGGCCCCATCTTTACCGCATCGCATCCTATCCTCATCCAGTCAGAGGTAGTCGGGGATGAAAATGTCTCTATGCCAAGCGCTTCCGCGGCTTTCTGAAGAGGAGAGCCCGGCGCTGTAGCGCTCGACCTGTTGCCTAGGTTGCGAGGCTTCAGTTCGCTTTCGCAGATTCCCTGCAGTTCAAGAAGCAGCTCTTCATTCGTATACTGCTCTGTCGGGCGTATGTCGATGACGAAATCGCATCTGTCGGGAATGACGTTGTGTGCGCAGCCTGAATTGATCTGAGTCACATTCAGATTGACTTTGCCCATCCTCGGAGATATCCTGCCGAAGGTGTGGCTTCGCAGCCTGTCGATGTCATCGAGTGCGATGTACAGAGCATTTCTTCCTTCGTTTCTCGCGGCGTGACCGCTGATTCCATGAGCTGCCGCATCGATGACCAGCAGCCCTCTCTCCGCAGTCGCAGCCTTCATTCCGGTCGGTTCTCCGACGATCGCGAAATCGATGGCTGTACATCCCTCCTTCTTTTCTGACCTGCTGCACAGTTCCGTACCCCACAGACCGGTCATTCCGCCCTTGCCGGATCTTTCTTCTTCGCATGTCAGCACCAGCACCAGATTCGGCCATCCCTCAGGGAGTGCAGAGGTGCTCAAGACCGTGCTACCCCCCTGGCCGCAGGGGGAGGGGCCCGCTCCCAAGGAGTGGGAGGGGTTGTCTAGAGCACCTCTGCACTCCCTGAAGGATGCTTCGCTGAAGTACCGGAAAGCGGCAATCATCGCTACAGCAGACGCACCGTCATCGTTGCTTCCCAGACCGGCAACAATGTCTTCCGGTCCGACATCATGGCCTGAACTCTCTGAAATGACCTTTGCTGCCATCTGATAATCAGGCTTATATGGGTCAAAGCCATATCCCTCGCATGGGCTGACCGTATCGATATGTGCGCAGATCATCAATGTCGGTTTCGATGTGTTACCGATCCTTTCCGCAATGATGTTGTTGCCGACCCGCCGATGTGCGATCCCTTTTCTGTCCATCCATCCGGATATATGGCTGCAGACCTCATCCTCTCTGAAAGAAGGCGATGGTATTGCGATCATTTCTTTCAGAAGCTCTACAGCGTCAGCAGCCAACTTGTCAATATGTGCTTTCTTTTCCATCTGTGAATATGACGTTTTAACGGACAATCCCTGTCGTAAGGACTGTCCCTATGTCCTTGAGCAGGTTACGAGCATGCTTGATGACGACTTTCTCCACTCCATTGTCGATTGCCTTGAATGAATTGGAAAGTTTCGGGATCATTCCGTCTGCAACAATTCCATCTGCCTTAAGCTTTGCAAACTCTTCCCTTGTGATTTCCGGAATCACGCTGCTTTCATCGTCCTTGTCATACAGCACGCCATCCTTCTCGAAACAGTATATCAGAGTACATTCCTCACAACGGCAACAGACTTCTCTCGGAGAACGATCTCTGTAATTCGCCATAGCTACTGCCACAGAAGATGCTATCGTATCTGCATTGGTGTTCAGCAGATTACCTTCCCCGTCATGGTTTATCGCATTGAATACCGGCACAATGCCTCTTTCTAGAAGAGAGTAGATGAATGAGGCATTCACGCTCCCGGCGTCAACGTCACCTACGAAGCCATAATCGACCTCCTTCCCGAGGCTTTCCACATGCACCGGTGGCCTCTTCTGTGCGACGATCGCATTTCCGTCTGCTCCTGTCAGTCCGATCGCATTGCACCCTTCTGCCTGCAGCAGGGCTGTGATATGCTTGTTGCACCATCCTGCGTAGACCATTGTCACGACCTTGAGCGTCTGCTCGTCGGTCACCCTGCGGCCTTCGACCATCACAGGCGTCATCCCCATCGCCTTCTGCATCTGGCTAGCCATCACTCCGCCTCCGTGCACCAGGATCTTCTTCCCCGGCATGGCCGCGAAATCCTTGACAAACTCCTTCAGAAGTTCAGGATTGTCGACTACATTACCTCCTATCTTGACTACCTTGATCATTTCTTTGTGACGCGTAAATAGTTGATACTGTGTGTTTTAAATGCTTTGTCCCGCCTGCGTTTTCTGTCGGGTAAAACCATGTTTCTGTTTGAGAATCAATTCGTTATAGATCACGCAGGATTTCCTTCAGGACGGTCTGTGCAGATACGACGCGGTTCGCCGCCTCCGGAATCACGATCGACTGCGGACTTTCTATCACATCGTCGGTCACGATCATGTTGCGTCTGACCGGAAGACAATGCATGAAGAAGGCATTGTCGGTAAGGGCCATCTTCTCTGCATCCACAGTCCAGTCCCGCTCTGTGCAGAGGACTTTGCCGTAATTGTCTCCGCTGTATGCCGACCAGTTCTTGGCGTAGATGAAATGTGCACCTTCGAAAGCCTTCCGCTGGTCGTACTCGATACGTGCGCGGCCGGTAAATGCCGGGTCCAGCTCATAACCATGAGGGTGTGTGATCACGAACTCATAGTCTGTCATGTTGATACCTTCGGCAAATGAATTAGGAACCGCCTGCGGCAATGCCTTCGGATGCGGCGCCCATGTCATCACTACCTTCGGCCTCTCGACCTTCTTGTATTCTTCGATGGTAATAAGGTCTGCGAATGTCTGGAGAGGATGCCTTGTCGCGGCTTCCATGCTGAAGACAGGCTTACCTGAATATTTGATGAACTGGTTGATGATCACTTCATTGTAATCGTCTTCCTTGCTCTCGAACTTTGCAAAGGCGCGGACTCCGATCACGTCGCAATAGCATCCCATTACCGGAATGGCCTCCAGCAGATGCTCAGGTTTGTCGCTGTCCATGATGACTCCTCTTTCTGTCTCAAGCTTCCATGCGCCCTGGTTGACGTCAAGAACGATCACGTTCATACCGAGGTTCATCGCAGCCTTCTGAGTGCTCAGCCTTGTGCGCAGGCTGGAATTGAAGAAGATCATCAGCAGGGTCTTGTTTCTGCCGAGTTCCTGATCAGCAAACGGATTCTCCTTTACATATTTTGCTGCAGCAAGTGCGTCCTTAAGGTCGCCGAGCTGGGTTATAGATGTGAAATGTCTCATAATGTCAGTTCCCTCCATGCGTTGACAAAGTTCTCTGCGGTTTCCTTTGAGACCGTCAGTGACGGTAGAAGACGGATCACCCGGGCTCCTGCAGCTCCGGTAAAGAAATGTTTCTCAAACAGAAGCCTGTCGCGCAGACCGACGTACCCGTCGTTAAGTTCCATGCCTATCATAAGGCCCTTTCCTCTGTATTCCTTGACGGCCTTATCGTTTCCAAGTGCCTTCCTGAAATACTCTCCCATTCTCGCTGCATTCTCGATAAGGTGCTCATTCTCAATGATATCTAGTACGGCAATCGCCGCTGTGCATGCGAGGTGGTTTCCTCCGAATGTAGTGCCGAGCATGCCGTATGCAGCCTTGATGGACGGGCTTATCAGTACTCCTCCGATCGGAAAGCCGTTACCCATTCCTTTCGCGGTCGTGATGATGTCTGCGCGGACGTCGTGGTGCTGGTGGGCGAAGAACAATCCCGTTCTTCCGTATCCGGACTGGATCTCGTCCAGTATCAGTACACATCCGTGCTTGTCACAAAGGGCGCGGAGGCCGTGCATGAATTCGGAAGTCGGCTCGTATATGCCGGCAACTCCCTGGATGCCCTCGACGATGACGGCGGCGAAGCCTCCGTGCGAGAGTTCCGCGTCTACGGCTTCAAGATCATTCAGTGGGGCGAACACAATATTCTGAGTCGAATTGAACGGAGCCTGGATTTTCGGGTTGTCAGTTGCGGCGACAGCTCCGGAAGTCCTTCCGTGGAAGGCTTTCCTGAATGCCAGGACCTTGGCCTTACCGGTATGGAACGACGCCACCTTCAGCGCATTCTCGTTCGCTTCCGCTCCGCTGTTGCAGAGGAAGAGCGAATAATCGTCGTAACCGCTGATGCGTCCAAGACGCGCTGCAAGATCACGCTGCAGGGAGTTCTGCACGGCATTCGAATAAAAACCGAGCTTTCCGAGCTGTTCGGACAGCATCTTCACGTAATGCGGATGGCTGTGGCCTACTGAGATCACGGCATGACCGCCGTAGAGATCCGTGTATACCTCTCCGTCCTTATCCCATAGAGTGGTATCAAGTCCTCTTACAGGCTCGATATCCCACAATTTATATACTTCAAACAGATTCATCGCAATAATCATTCATTAAAAAGCCGAAGGCTTCAGGCGTAGCCCTGTGTCCTCCGGAAGTCCGAACATCAGGTTCATGTTCTGAACAGCCTGTCCTGCAGCTCCTTTCACAAGATTATCTATGCACGAAGCTATATGTACATAGCTGTCATGAAGCTCTACATGAACGAGCCCCTTGTTCGTGTT
>JAGBCS010000008.1 GCA_017937885.1 Bacteroidales bacterium | reverse complement strand
CGCAAGCAGATCGACGAACTCACAGAGTGGGTGAAGAGACCTCAGGTGGGCGCAAAAGGACTCGTATACATCAAGCTGAACGAGGACGGAAGCATCAAGTCATCGATCGACAAGTTCTATACTCCTGAGCAGCTTCAGGCAGTAGCAGACCGCCTCGGAGCAAAGAAGGGCGACATGATGCTCGTTCTCTGCGGCGCAAAGAGAAAGACACAGAATATGCTCGGCGTGCTCCGTATCGAGATGGGTAACCGTCTCGGTCTTCGCGATCCGTTCAACTTCGCGCCTCTCTGGGTGGTTGATTTCCCTCTCGTGGAGTGGGATGACGAAACACAGCGTTTCTATGCGATGCATCATCCGTTCACCGCTCCTAAGCCGGAGCATCTTGAGCTGTTCTACAGTGATAAGAAGGAAGATCTCGAGAAGGTATGCGCGAATGCATATGACTTCGTACTCAACGGCACAGAGCTTGGCGGAGGATCGATCCGTATCCACGAAGCCGAGATGCAGCAGCGCATGTTCGAGGTTCTCGGAATCAGCAAGGAGGACGCTGAATACAAGTTCGGCTTCATCATCAATGCATTCAAGTTCGGTGCGCCGCCTCACGGAGGACTTGCGTTCGGTTTCGACCGCGTATGCTCTCTCTTCGGCGGTCAGGAGACCATCCGCGACTACATCGCATTCCCTAAGAACAACCAGGGTCGCGATGTGATGATCGACTCTCCTTCTTACATCGACCAGGAGCAGATGGATGAGCTCTTCCTCGAGTCAAAGGCGGAGCATAAGGAATAACGTCATGAAGAAGCTGTTGTCATTCTGTTTCGGCTTGCTGCTGGCTGTGTCCGCGATTGCGCAGGAGGAGACTCCTACAGCCAACTGGCCATACCTGTATCCGGATTTCATGGAAGGTGAGCTGTTGAGGTTCAACAAGAATCCGAATAAGGCAAGATTCAACATTCACCTGAACCATAGTGAGTTGCATTACTTGGATAAGGATGGCATAATCAAGGAATCGGACGTTTTGGGTGCGACAGGTCTTGTCATCGGCAATGATGCATACCGCAATGTGGGAGGCAAGATGATGAAGATCCTGGCTCAAGCGGAGGGGGGCTTTGTCGTGCTGGAAACCAGAGCAAACTATGCGGCTATCGTCAGGAATGACGGAGCTTATGGTACTACGTCATTGAACAGCACGACGACCAAGACGTTTCTTTACAACGAAAATGTCATCAACGGCTATGATGGCAAGCTTCTGACTGATGTCTATGCAGATCTGCACGCCATGAAGGAAGACTCCGAGAGTCTGCCGGTCCTGACAAACGTATATCTTGTCATAGGTATTGACGTGATTCCTGCCAACAAGAAGAGCGTAGCTTCTATGTATGGAGTGGACAAGAAAGCCTTTAAAGCTTTCTTGAAAGAGAACAGGATCGACTGGGATGACCCTCAGGATCTCGTCAAGGTCATAGATTACGTCACGGCAGAACAATAGTTCATTATGATCATATCAGGCACCCTCACATCTTTCTTGTGAGGGTGCCTTTTTCATATGTCGTCATTGTGCGAGATGCGCGATAAGGGTGTTGACCTCTTCGCGGCTCATGGCTCCGTCGATGCAGATGAACTGAATGTCTGAATCCGAATGCGCCATGAACACGAAGGATTCAACGGTCTTCTCGTCTCCTGCTGTATACATCCTCAGATTGTCGCCGCTGTCCTTCACTTCCATCAGCAGTTCATAATGCCCCTTATCGATCATCGACTTAAGGTCCGATTCCAGTGATGACCGTACAGAAGGGTCACTGATATCAAGCATGTAAAAACCGCTGAATGTGCGGATCAGAGGAGCGATGTCTATAGTCTCTTCTCCTGATGAGGAGGAAACCGTCAGCTCCGGAATTTTTCCGATCAGCTTGAACATGGCCGGGGAGATGTAGACAGCCGAAACCCCGTTGCTGTCAGAATACTTGTTGTAGATGTTCCTGCCTTCCTGGGCATAAGCTCCCGCTGCGACGAGGAGCATTATTGCTATTGCGTATAACTTTTTCATATCCATTTGGTTATTCTGTGAATACCGCTGTCGTGCGGTCAATTATGTTCTGAGAATCGTCTGCCATCGCCATACCCTTCTGCAGTCCGTCCGAGATGCGCTCAAAAGCTATCTGGACCTGCGCATATGCCAGATAGGGGTCATCAAAAGTATCTTTCGGACGTTCAGATTTCAAGGTCAGTGCGACACCGGCCCCGACGAGCAGCGTCACTGCGGCAGCTGCGGCTGCGGTCCTGAGCGCTTTGCGTCTATGCGGACGTTCTTCGTCTCCGATAAGAAGGTCGACGGTCTGTGCGGCCATCATGCTTTCGGAAAGACGCTTGTCGAAGCCTTCAGGAACAGGTATGCTTTCGTCCAGGGACACAGCCTCCAGCTGCTCCAGACTCATTCTTTCTATTTCCTTTATTGACTTCATTGCTTCATTCTTTTTCTAAGTGTTTTTCTTGCCATGCTCAGAAGTACTCTGATGTGCACTTCCGACAGGCCCGTCCTTTGTGCTATTTCTCCATATTCCAGCCCTTCCAAAGCCCTCATCCTCAAAATGTTTTTCTGCCGCAGGGGAAGTTTCTCCATTTCGAAGAGCAGATGTCGGAGCGTTTCCTTATGTTCTACGGCACCATCAGGAGGAGCTTCTTTCCAGAAGACGACTGTCTCCAAAGCTTCAGTCTGCCGCACCTTCCTCTTCCTTATCCTGTCGATGCAGATATTCTTCAGCATCGCCGTTCCAAAGGCAGCGGGGTTCAGGATACGTACCATATCTTTCCTTCCTGCCCACAGCTTCAGATACAGCTCCTGCACGGCATCCTCAGCATCCTGCTCGGATTCGAGGATATGGTAGGCGACACGGTAGAAACGGTCGGACAACGGAAGCCATATTTCGTCAAACGTCTCCATTTACATAGTCATGAGTTCGCCGATCTTCTCCGCGCTGATGCTGCCTAGCAGGCATATCAGTGTATTGTCTTCTGGTGTGAATACCATAAGGTCGCTGATCTTTTTCCCATCATCGGAAGCTGTGCCATATATCCTGACGATATCTCCTTCATCCTTTGCCTCAAGGATCATCTCCGCATTCTTCAGCAGCGCTTCGACTTCGGTGACAAAAGACTCCCTGCATCCGGGATCCATCGCTCCGTAGTCCACGACAACGACTTTATTCAGACCGTTAAGAACGCTGAGGGCTGCCTTGTCCTCAGGAGTGTCTGCGGTGATATTCGCGATGATCTTCACCAGTCCCATGCCGAGACTCCCGACAGAAACGACATCAAAACCTTCGGCTGTCTTATACTCCTGCACAAGGCTGACGACATCCCTGCTCCTTGTCTTCCTTTCCTTGGCCGCCACATCCTCAGAGTATCCTGTGACAATGACAGCCATCATAAGCATTGCAATAATTCTTTTCATAAAAGTCCGTTTTAAAGTACAACAAATTTCGAGCGCTCACCAAAATAGACGTACCCGCCCGACATCTGTTAATGACTTTCTGCAAATAACGGGAGCCTGGCCGACCTGACTATCGGTCAGAAGACCAGGATTTCCTGGAGGACGATGCCCGGGTCGAGCAGGTATACCCTCAGCTTCTGAGCTCCGGCCATGTCGGACGGAATGTCAATCTTGCGTGAAGAATATCCGTGAAGCACATTGTATCGCCACTCCGCCGAGAAATCTCCTGCATGAATCGAGAATACCTGAGGTGCATCATTGCCAAGCTGAACCGCATATCGTGCTTCCCTTCCTTCGTATACGTGGAGAGTCGGTAAGGTACGGACCTCGATAGATGTGTCCTGCTCGTCAAGCAGGATGTCATATTCCACAAAAGGAGCATCCTGGGGTTCATGGGACGGAGTGTCAAAAGGCAGGACCAGTACGCCGTCCGAGTATCCCAGACCATGGATCCTTGTGACGATGCCTGTGTCGGATTCGCGAGTGTCCTTATAATCGTGCGCAGCTATGCGCAGACGTGGTTCTTCTGGGAAAGGAGGCCAGATGCCGAGATAGATATTATTAATCTGCGCCTCCGGCTTCAGATCTGTGATCCTGATAGTGTTTTCTCCCTTTTTCATATGCAAAGTACCGACCTTGCTCCACATGGGGCCGATCAGAGGCGAGTGCCAGATGTTGTTTACTGGCGAGGCAGAAGCGTCGAAGCTGACGTTGCCGGTACAGACGCGGCAGAAGACATTGTCTTCAGGTGCTTTGGAGAAGTTGCGTACAGGCGAAAGCGCCTCGATCCAGAGCGGAACCTCGAAGTCTTCTTCACAGAACACAGTTACACCTTTATCCGACATTGCCTCACTGGTCGGAAGGAAGCGTGAGGCAGGAGCTTGCTCCGTCATATTCAGGACTTCCGACGTGCATAGGGTCGCATCCTGACTTTCTGACCAGAACCAGTGGTAAGGTCTCCAATTGAAGAAATGATCCCATTTTCCGTTGCAGACGTCTCTGTGGTAACGCAATGTCCAGCTGTTGAGACTTTCAAACATGTCCAGTGCCCGGCGGGCATCTTCCATTGCACCTTTGCTGTCCTTCCGGTCCGCCTTGACCATGCTTCTTCGGGCAAGCAGCTGATATTCATTCAGCATGGCAGCGCCGCAGATCGGGTAGCTGACGAGTTCGAAATAAGCGTCCTGCATTTCTGAAGGAATCTTTTCTGCCAGATCCGACGCTCTTGACGAGAGGTCCCTCCATTCCGCAATGCGGTCCTCAACCTGTTTCTCCGTGTAATTCACAAACCAGACATGAGAATCCTTTCCGGCGGCCTGCAGCCTGTAATATGTGTCCTGCATCCGTGCTATCTGCTGAGCGAAATCAGAACCGAAGGTCTTTGTGGCCCAATATCCGATGTATTCATGCGCATTTGCAGGATTCCAGCGGTCAATGTCCCATGCAAGGTCCATCGCAAATGATATTTCCTTTTCTGCCGGCTTTATGTCTCCGACATTGAATACCCATATTTTTCTGGCACCGAATTCATATGCCTTTGTGAGCTCGGTTGAGATGAACGCCGGTGAAAGCGGACTGAGCCATATCCAGCTGGCCGGATCGCCATGGTATGACAGATGATAGTAGATCCCGGCACCTCCCTTGCGCTTCTGCTCTTCCGGGTTTGACAGGTTGCGGCAGTATCCGTGCTTGTCATCGGACCATAGTAGAGTGACGTCATCTGGAACAGAAAGCCCGTTCTGGTAGGCTTCCAGCACTTCCTCGTATGTACAGAGCACCTGAGGGATGTCTTCGACCGGTCTGTCGATATTGCGCCGGAGAATGTCTCTCTGGTCGTCGATCGCCTGCTGCATCAGCTGCACGCGCTCCTGAGTCGTCTGCGCTCCTTCCATCGGATAGTCGTGAATGCCTCTCAGACCAAGAGTGTAGGTGTTCTCGTATCTTCCGTTGGTCCGGACCCTTTCCTCCCAATAGCCGATCATGGTTTCCCTGTTGGTGATGTAGTTGAAGTCTCCGTATGTCCCGACGTTCTTCCATTCGTCTTCGTTGTTGCGAAGCATCTGTTCGCAGTGTGATGAGCCCATCACGATGGCGTAGTCGTCTGCCAGACGGGCGTTTTCCGGGTTGGAATTGAATGCCGCGCTGCCGTTGTGCATTGCCGGCCACAGATAGTTTCCTTTCAGGCGGAGCAGCAGTTCAAAGACCTTTTCATATGTCTTGGGACCGACTTTCCCCGTCTCCTTGTCGAATGTCTGCTCTGCCCATTTGGCCCATCCTCCGAATCGCTCGTCATTGATGAAAATACCTCTGTATTGCACTGAAGGCTCTTTCTGCACGAACATTCCGGACTCGACAAAGATTGCATCCTTCCGTTGCGGGGGTACATCGGCCCACCAGTACCACGGAGAAACCCCGATGGCTTCGCCCAATGAAGTCAGTCCGAAAGCCGTTCCGCGTCGGTCGCTTCCTATCACCACCAGCAGGGGAGTTCCGAGTCGTGGATGTTCCGTCGTGAAGATCATGAACGATTCCCACTTCCCTTTGATCCGGCTCACATCCGCCTTTGCGGCAAACCTGTCTATAAGTCGGCTTTTGCCCAAGGTTCCGGCAATCACGGCTGCCCCGGCAGGTATATCTTTATGGTTGTCGGCGAAAACGACACGGCTTGAACTTCCCGTCACCCGTTCAATGTCATCAGCCAGCATGCCTGCAGCAATTTCCACGACCTTGAAATCAGCCTCATCTATGTATATACCTGCAGCGGTGCCGTCTGCGGCCAAAGGAAAGCACCCCTTCTGCGCTTCATCGTATATTTTCGGAAATACTTCGGCATGGACTGCCCCATGGATCATCAATCCAAAAAACAAAGCCAGAATCCTCTTCGCTGAGCTGGCGTTTAAATCTTTGATAGTCATGCGATTGCTTTTATTCGCTGCTGTCGAGATGCAGCAGTGATTTTGGGTATCTTGTTGTGAATCAGAGAGTTGGGTGCCAGTGGCGATACTCGAAATAGTCGAAGTCGGCGTAGCCCTTCCCGGATGGTGACTGAGCCCAGAGACCTACCATCACGCCGGTGAAACCTCCGACTGTCTCGCTGCTCATGTAACGGGTGTGGTTCATTCCGATCTGCTTGAACTCCTTGCCGTCGGTCGAGTACCACAGCTTGTAGAAATCCGATTCTCCGGTGATGCGGAGCCATACTCTGCGTCCTTTGCCAACCTTGAATTCCTCTCTGTGGTTATGTGCTCCCATGGCGTAAAGTATTCCCACCTTGCCTTCCGCAGTGACATACACATCATAATGCGCTCCCGAATCCATGAACACCGTCATGCCGGCCTTGTCTCCGGAACGGGCACCATCAAGTGTCACGTATGTCTCTGCTGTGAAATCGATGTCCTGCTGTCTGAATCCGACAAATGTAGGTGATGTTACGGTCTCGTTGAGGTCTGCTGCCGTGCCATAAAGACGAAGAACGCCTTCCTGCACGACATAACGCGATGGCTCCGGATTCCTTATCCATGACCACTCCGCTCCGAGACCAGTTCCGGACATTGTAGGACCGGCAGATGACGAGACAGCCGGATCGGTTGAAGCCGAAGCATTTCTGTCAAATTCATTCCGTTCAGGACGAGGCTGCAACGGCTGCAACGGCAGGGTAGGCACATTCATCTCGAGGGCTATATCTCCGGTGGAATTGATCACCGGCCATGCACCTTCATCCCAACGTACAGGTGCGAGGAATGTCTCGCGTCCCATCAGATGGTGCTGACCGCCCTGGATGCGGAATCCGAGGCATACCGTCCACCACGAACCATCGTGAGCCTGCACGAAATCGGCGTGCCCTGTTCCCTGGATATGGCTGCCTTGGGTGGCCTGCTTGAAGTGGGTGAGTATAGGATTATGCGGTGCCGGTGTGTAAGGTCCGTCAACGAAGCGGCTTCGTGCAATCGTGACCCCATGTCCGAACTCTGTACCTCCTTCCGAGATCAGCAGGTAATACCATCCGTCCTTTTTATATATATGCGGTGCTTCCGGATAGCGTCCGCCTGTGCCGTACCATATCATTTCCGGTTCTGAGAGAAGTTCTCCTGTGTCCGGATTTATCTTGCACTGTACAATGCCGTCATTTCCAGCGCCTGTGTACCAACATGTGCCGTCCTCGTCCCAGAAAAGATCAGGGTCGATGCCCGGCATGTCTATCCACATCGGTTCCGACCAGTCTCCCGCAGGATCGATTGCCGTCACTATGAAATTGCCCTTCGATGAGCAGTTTGTCGTGATCATGTAGAATTTTCCGTCATGATGTCTGATGGTCGGGGCATAGATTCCGCTCCACGAACGCGCTTCCGGAAGAGGAAGCTGGGATTCGCGCTCAAGCACATGGCCGATCTGTTCCCAGTTCACCAGGTCGCGGCTGTGATATACCGGCACACCTGGGAAATAGTGGAAGCTGCTGGTCACAAGATAGTAATCCTCACCCACCCGGCATATGCTCGGGTCCGGATTCATGCCTTTGATTATAGGATTGGTGTAACCCTGGGCAAAGACAGCGCATGAAAAAGCCGCCGCCATGCAGATTGTCAATAATCGTCTCATTTTTCGTGATTGGTAATCGGTTGATAGTCAGTGTTTTGGGTTGTACGGCTTGCCTTCCCGGACATGCGGGCCGATAGGGTTAATTTGCTGGAGATCAGTGGGTTATGCTACACGTTCGATGATTTCCATACACATGCGTCCGTTGTGGTACGGGCATTTCCAGAAGCCGGCCTTGTCATCATCGCGGTTGACGGTTCCGTCTGCCCTCAGGCTCCAATGCCATTCACCGTTCGCATTATCAATAAGATTGCCCTTGATGAACTCCCAGCAGACGAGAGCGTTTTCAATTGCTTCCTGCGTGCCGAAGTGGTCCCAGAGATTGAAGTAGCCTACGACGGTCTCAGCCTGAACCCACCAGTGGCGGTCTGCGTCTGTCGGACCGTCGTTACCGTGCTTTTCGTAGATCATGCCGCCTTCAGGGGTAAAGCCTTCTTCCGCCGCCTTGACGATCTTAGGAACCAGCGCTTCGATGCGTCCGAGAACTTCTGTGTCGCCGAGTACGAGCGCCGCCTCATGGATGAGCCATGACGCTTCGATGTCGTGGCCGTATGATACTATGTCATATGAACAGTTCCAGTCGTCATCGAAGAAGAGGCGCAGATGGCCGTCGTTTCCGAGGATACGTTCTTCGAATATCCTTATCAGTCCGCGGAGACGCTTTTCAAGCAGCGGGTTTTTCCAGACACGGAACAGGCAGGTATATGCTTCAAGTATATGAAGATGCGTGTTCATGGTCTTGCTTTCGTTGGCGTCCTTGTCGCTCAGGCGCATGTCTTCTATTGGGTCCCACGTACGCGTAAACGCTTCGAAATAGCCGTCTTTGGCTTCGTCGAAGCTATGGTCCTCGATGGCACGGAAGAGCTTTATTGCGTATTCCAGGGCCTCGGCGTCGCCAGTCGCGCGGTTAAGCTCGGCAAGACCGTAGATTGTAAACGCGATGGCATAAATCTGTTTCTTTGAATCGAGCGGGGTTCCGTCTGCGTTCAGAGACCAGTATGTTCCTCCGTTTTCCGTGTCGAAGAAATTGTTGATTATCAAGTTCTTCGCTCTTGTTGCCGTTTCGAGGTACTCCTGCTTGCCGAGGAGTCTGTATGCAGATGCAAAGGTCCATAGGATTCTTGCAGTCATTATTCCTCCTACGGGAGCCGAAAGGTCTATTTCTTCATTTCCGCTGATACGCCCGTAGAAACCGCCTCCCGGAACGCACATCCGGTTCATCCAGTAGGGCAGGATATTCTCTGTCAGTTCTTTCTTTACCTGTACTGCAAGTGCTTGTGCTGCAAATAGTTCTGCTGGTGTTTTCTTTGCTGTGGCCATAGTCTGATGATCATTTCAGACAAATATAGTCAAAAACAATCAGATGTAAAAAAAGCGTATGAAATGGTAATAAATATGTTAAAAAAGTATCATAAGTGATAAAAATAGTATATTTGCAGAAAAAATAATCATGAGTAAGGTCATAACCGAAATAACGCCTCTTTCCGAGAAGGATTGTTTCCATATTGTAGAGCGTCACAAGACGGAATTCACCTATCCTCTGCATCAGCACAAGGAATATGAGCTCAACTTCATCGAAAACGGCAGAGGAGTGCGTAGAATCGTAGGAGACAGTGTTGAGGAAATCGGTGATTTCGAGCTTGTTCTGGTCGGCGGAGAGTCGCTTGAACATGTGTGGGAGCAGGGCAGCTGCACTTCCAAGGACATACGCGAGATCACAATCCAGTTTTCAGCGGATATTTTCGGAGGGGAGCTTTTGTCGAAGAACCAGTTCGCGACGATCAAGAGGATGCTGCGCAGGGCAGACCATGGCCTTGCCTTTCCGGTGTCCGCCATCATGAAGGTTTATTCTTCGCTTGATACCATTGCAAAGGAAACCAGCAGGTTTGTCCAGTTCCTGAAGTTCCTGTATGTCTTGTATGAACTCTCGGTCGCTGATGAGGCGAGAGTTCTGGCGTCAAGCTCTTTTGCGCACACTTCCCGCAGTACGGAAAGCCGACGCGTACAGAAAGTCAAGCAATACATAAACGACAATTACTCAAAGACTTTGAAGCTTGCCGATCTTGCGGGAATCGTCGGTATGACTCCGGTTGCCTTCAGCCGTTTCTTCCGACAGAGGACCGGACGTACACTTTCGGATTACATCGTCGATATCCGTCTCGGATATGCGGCCAGAATGCTCGTTGATTCGTCTAAGAACATCTCGGAAATCTGCTATGAATGCGGCTTCAACAACCTGTCGAACTTCAACCGTACATTCAAGGCTAAAAGAGGGTTTACGCCGCGCGATTTCAGGGCTATGTTCAAGAAGAATAAGGTTATTGTTTAATTTGTATCATAAATAGATAAATTTATATTTGTTTAGCATCCGGCGTTAGATTAAATTTGCGTTATCATAATTATAGCGCTAAAATTTGATGAAACCAATCCGGATCTTTTCGATCCTGACAATTGCTGCAGCTGTCCTGCTGGGCTCTTGTCGGGCATCAGAACCGTCTTTCGTGAAAGTCGAGGACGGCTTGTTTGTGTCTGAAGACTACCCGTCTCATTACGTCGGAACCAATTTCTGGTATGGAGCTATCCTCGGAAGCGAGGGTCGCGGCGGAGACCGTGCTCGCCTTGAAGCCGAACTGGATACGCTTAAAGCCTTGGGAATGACCAATCTGCGAGTTCTTGTCGGCGGCGACGGTCCGGACGGCATACCTACGAGAGTCAGTCCTACGCTTCAGAAGGAACCGGGTGTGTATAACGACACGATCTTCCATGGCCTTGACTACCTGCTTGCCGAAATGGCGGAAAGGGACAT
The DNA here is from genome assembly GCA_017937885.1 of Bacteroidales bacterium. Classification (GTDB taxonomy): domain Bacteria; phylum Bacteroidota; class Bacteroidia; order Bacteroidales; family UBA932; genus Cryptobacteroides. The sequence goes on along the minus strand of JAGBCS010000008.1, from coordinate 7,887 downwards.
GAAGGCTGTCCTGTACATCAACAATTCATGGGAATGGTCCGGAGGATACGGCATGTATCTGGAATGGGCAGGCGAGGGTAAGGCTCTTATCCCGGCAGAAGTCGGCTATGTTCCGTTCATGGAGTCTGTTTCCCGTTTCGTGACTTGTGAAAAGGCCAAGGAACTGTTCTACAATCACGTGAAACATGTGGTAACCCGTACCAACACGGTCACAGGCACGCCTTACAAGGATGATCCGACCATCTTCTCGTGGCAGATAGGCAACGAGCCACGTTGTTTCTCATCCGACCCTCAGGTGCAGCAGGCTTTTGTCGACTTCATGTGGACTTCTGCGTCGCTGATCAAGTCTCTCGACCCGAACCATATGGTTTCTTCAGGAAGTGAAGGGTCGTGGGGATGCGAGAACGACATGGACCTTTTCGAGAAGATCCATTCTTGCCCGGACATCGATTACATGAACATCCATATCTGGCCGTACAACTGGAGCTGGGTGCGTGAAAATACCCTGACCACCAATCTCGGCCAGGCTATCGCCAATACGGACGAATACATCGATGCACATCTTGCCGTCGCTGAGAAATACGGCAAGCCAGTCGTTCTTGAAGAGTTCGGTTTCCCTCGAGACGGTTTCCAGTTCGCTCAAGGTACACCGACGACTGCCCGTGACGCTTATTACAGACATGTTTTCGGCCGAATCGTGGAATCGGCGGCAGATAACGGCCTCTTTGCAGGAGTGAACTTCTGGGGATGGGGCGGTCTTGCCGGACAGTCCGAGACTAATCTTTACTGGCAGCCGGGCGATGACTATTGCGGAGATCCGGCTCAGGAGCAGCAGGGATTGAACTCCGTGTATGCGTGTGATGCTTCCACGGTAGCGGTCATCAAGGATGCTACAGAAGGCATAGCCAAGGCTCTTGCTCCTCAGGCAGAGATTCTTGTAGACTCAAACAAAGGACTCTTCTTCGGCGAAGGTCCTCATACTTTGGAGGTGGCGGTAAAGGCTCCCGAGCAAATGAATGCGAAGGTAGAGCTGGAAATCTTCACAGACAAAGGCGAGTATGTAAACACTTGCGGCAGGACAATGAAACTCCAGGAGGGAGAAAAGGTGATAAACTTCCGCCTCGACCTTGCCCCCGGTTTCTACAATGCGGTCGTAAACGTGTATTGTGACGGGAAAAAGCATCGTCAGGCCCAGTCCACCATAGGTGTCGAGCCGGAGCTTATTTCCTCTCCGCAGGACAAGCAGCCGGACTTTGATGCATTCTGGGAGCAGACTCTCGCCGAACTTGCTGCAACAGATCCGGAATACAGGCTGACTCTTTTGCCGGAGCATTCGAACGATGTCCGCCGTACATATCGCGTGGACATGATGTCTTGGGGCGGCGAGAAGATCAGCGGCGTGTATGTCGAGCCGGTCAAGCCCGGAAAATACAATACGACAATCTACTACATGGGTTATAATTCAGACCTCTACTATCAGCATCCTTCAAGCAATCCGGATATGGTGGAGTTCACCTTGTGCGTGCGCGGACAGGCGTTGAACGCTCCCGCCGGAGAGCATGTGAAGTGGGTTGCGGAAGGTCTGGAAAACAAGGAATCATATTACTACAGGGGAGCATTTGCTGATGTCGTAAGGGCGATTGATTTCGTCTGCTCGCGCGAAAAGGTCGACCAGGACCACATCGTTGCGGAAGGAGAAAGCCAGGGAGGAGCATTCTCTTTCATCAGTGCCTCTCTTGACCACAGGATCAAGGCCATAGCTCCGGCTGTGCCGTTCCTGGGTGACTATCCGGATTATTTCAAGGTGGCATCATGGCCGGGCAACGAGATACTTGAGAAACAGAAGGAGCTGGGAATCAGCGATGAAGACCTATACAGGACCCTCAGCTATTTTGATGTCAAGAACTTTACGGACAAGATAGAATGCCCTGTCTATATGTCCTTTGGTCTTCAGGACCCGGTCTGCCCGCCTCATACCAATTTCGCGTCGTTCAATCATGTGAAGTCGGAAAAGAACTGGATATGCTATCCTCATTGCGGTCATGCGATGTGGGAGATCGACGAATGGCGTGACATAAAGAAGGATTTCTTCGGCAAATACAGGAAATAACAACACGTTATACTATTATTAACACTAAATTCAGTAACATGAAAAGTAAATTTTTTACTTGCTTGGCGATGCTCTTTCTGAGCTTCTCGCTCATGGCACAGACCAAGTCTGTCAGCGGTACAGTCGTTGACAACGTCGGTCCTGTTGCAGGTGCGAGCGTCATTGAAAAAGGTACCGTAAACGGTGCCGTCACAGATCTGGATGGTAGATGGACTTTGAACGTGCCTCAGGGTGCGACCATCGTCGTCACATCCATCGGTTACAAGGATGTAGAGATTGTTGTCGGCAGTCAGAATGTCTACAACGTTACTCTGCAGGAAGACCGTGAGCTTCTTGATGAAGTGGTAGTCGTAGGTTACGGTACCATGAAGAGAAGCGACCTTTCCGGTGCTTCGGTTTCCATGAGCGAGGAGTCCATCAAGGGTTCCATCGTATCATCTCTTGACCAGACGCTTCAGGGTCGTGCTGCCGGTGTGACAGCAGTCCAGACTTCAGGAGCCCCAGGTTCATCATCATCGATCCGTGTCCGCGGACAGGCTACAATCAACGCAAATGCGGAGCCTCTTTATGTGATCGACGGTGTGATCGTTCAGGGTAACGGAACTTCAGGATCGTCTTTCGGTCTCGGTGACGCTCTCGGAAACGGTTCGGTTTCGACAATTTCACCTCTCTCTACAATCAACCCGGCGGATATCGTCAGCATGGAGATCCTCAAGGATGCTTCTGCTACAGCGATCTACGGTGCACAGGGTGCGAACGGTGTCATCCTCATCACGACCAAGCGTGGTAAGGCAGGTGAGGCTAAGTTCACTTATGACGGAATGTTCGCTATGTCCCAGCAGACAAGAAGAGTCGACATGATGAATCTCCGCGAGTATGCTGAATTCTACAACGAGCTCATCTCAATCGGTGAGATCTATGAGTCGAATCCATATTATGCAGACCCATCGGTTCTCGGAGTCGGTACCAACTGGCAGGATGCGATCTTCCAGACCGCTCTCCAGCACCAGCACCAGATCTCCGCATCAGGTGGTACAGATAAGGTCCAGTACTATGTTTCAGGATCTTACATGGATCAGGAAGGAACAATCATCGGTTCTAACTTCGAGCGTTTCAGCGTACGTACAAACCTTGATGCCCAGCTCAAGAAGTGGCTCAAGCTCGGTGTGAACGCTACTTATTCGAATACAGTGGATGACCTCAAGCTTGCAGACGGTGAGGCCGGTATCGTGTTCTCATCTCTGAACAGCATTCCTGACATTCCTATCTACGATGTTGACGGAAACTTCACATCTGAGACAAGAGAAGGTCTCGGCAGCCGTGTGAACCCTATCGCCATGGCTATGCTCGACGACATCATCCTCAAGCGTCAGAAACTCACAGGAAATATCTTCGCTGATATTACTCCAATGAAGAATCTCGTTTGGCATACTGAACTCGGTTTCGATGTAAGCCACAGCAAGTCTGAGACTTATGAGCCAATGGTCGACCTCGGCAACTGGCAGCGTGGAAATAACGAGACCAGATGGCAGAACAACACAAATACATTCTGGCAGCTGAAGAACTATCTCACATATACCAACACCTGGGGCAAGCATAATGTCACAGCGATGGTAGGACAGGAAATGTGGGAGTCTCGCTGGGAGTACCAGAGCATCTACAACACCAAGCTTCCGTCGGATGAGGTTCACAACCCTTCTCTCGGTGCAGGTACACCTACAATAGGTTCCGGTTTCGGAAGTGCTGCAATGGCTTCATTCTTCACCCGTGAGACTTACAACTACGACAACAGATATTACCTGACATATACATACCGTTATGACGGATCGTCAAACTTCGGTCCGGACAACCGTTGGGCAGGCTTCCACTCTGTTGCAGGATCATGGCGTTTCAACAATGAGGAGCCTCTCAAGGACCTCAAGTGGCTCAGCAACGGTAAGATCCGTCTCGGCTGGGGTCAGACAGGTAACTCTAACATCGGAGGATATGCATGGGGTTCTTCAATCAGCCCTATGGATTCAGCTCTCGGTGCCGGCTATCGTCCAGCCAACATCGCGAACACAGCGGTTCAGTGGGAGTCACAGACTCAGTGGAACTTCGGTCTCGATCTCGGATTCTTCCAGGACAGACTCAACCTTACTGTCGATGTTTATCAGAAGGTTTCTGAGAACATGCTCATGTCGATGCAGCTTCCTTCATACATGGGAACACAGGGTAACGGATCTTCAGTTCTCGCAGCTCCTAAGGGTAACTTCGGTAGCATTGAGAACAAGGGTCTCGAGATCACTCTCGACGTGCATCCATTCGTAGGTGAGTTCCAGTGGGACAGCAATTTCCAGATTTCGTTCAACCGCAACATGCTCAAGGCTCTCAGCGGAACTACTGCTGCCAGCATCGTCGGTTACGGTCAGTGGAGCGACGTAGTCTGCGTTTCTGAGATCGGAAAGCCTCTCTATAACTTCTATGGTTATGAGGTTGAGGGCGTCTATGAGTCACTTGAGGACATCGAGAACTCTCCGAAGACTGCAAAGCATCCTTCAAACGGTGTTTATAACCGCTCTAACACAGTGTGGGTCGGTGACCTCAAGTATAAGGATCAGATCACCGAGGATACAGACGGAGACGGAATTCCTGATGCAGCTGACGGCGTCATCGACGACAAGGACCGTACAGACATCGGTAGCCCGCTTCCTAAGTTCACATTCGGTTGGAACAACACATTCCGTTACAAGAACTTCGATCTGAACATCTTCCTCAACGGATCATATGGAAACAAAGTCCTCAACTACAGCCTCATGAACGGTCCTTCAGGCGGTCTTGCTTCAATGAGATCTGCTTGGGTCAACCAGAATAATGACGCTATCAAGGACAGAGCTCAGCTCGTTCCTATCGATCCTGCCAAGACTTACGATTCTGGTTCATGGTATGACGACATCACCAATGTCAAGGTCGCAAATCCTGGAACAAAGACTCCACGTCCTACCCTCAACGACCCTAACGACAACGACCGTCTCAGCACCCGTTACATCGAGGATGGTTCATATCTCAGAATCAAGAACCTCACTTTGGGATATACTCTTCCTAAGAAGGTGCTCAACAAGATCAAGTTCGAGAATGTCCGCGTATACTGCAACATCCAGAACCTCTATACTTTCACAAAGTACTCAGGATATGACCCAGAGGTCGGAGCTTCAACACAGGATTCATCAGGATATGCTTATGGTGTAGATAACGGACGTTATCCATCTCCTACAACATATTCATTCGGTGTAAGCCTTACATTCTAATCCTTAAAGAAAGAAGAATATGAAAATCAAGAATATATTCAAAGGTATGATGGTTGGAGCCGTAGTCTTGAGCATGGGTTCATGCCAGGACTTCCTTGACCGTCCTACTGAAGACAACTACAACGTCGACAACTTCTATCAGAACGACGAGCAGGTGGAGCAGGGAGTCAACTTCCTGTACAATTCACCTTGGTACGATTTCCAGCGTGCCTTCATCAAGATCGGTGAGGTCATGTCAGGAAACATGTATTGGGGCAGCTCGCCTTATCTGACCTTCACAACAAACGGTACAGACGGCGACCTCATCAACATGTCATACTCTCTTTGGGCAGTGAACGGCCATGCCAACACTGTAATCACAAATATCCTCAATGCTGAAGGCCCTTCACAGGCTGCGAAGAACAAGGCTATCGGTGAGGCACTTACCTGGAAGGCAATGGCTTATTTCTATATGGTAAGGACCTTCGGCGAAGTTCCTATCGTGCATGACAACAATGCCATCCTTACATCAGGAACATATAATGACCTTTACAAGGCTGACAGAGCCAGCGTGTATGAGTATATCATCATGACTCTCGAGAAGGCTCTTGAGCTTCTTCCAAAGCAGACTTCAGGCTGGAACGGCCGTATCGACTATTATGCTGCTGAAGGTCTTCTTGCGAAGGTATATCTTACCAGAGCAGGTCTTTCCGGCACATTGAACAACGACGATCTCCAGAAGGCGGCTTCATACGCAGAGGATGTGATCCTGAATTCAGGACGTACCCTTACTCCTGTATATTCTGACATCTTCCGTCTTGCTCCTGCAGTTCACAATGCTACAGGTGAGCACCTTATCGCATGGCAGTGGGAATGCTCGTCAGGAAGATGGACTTCACAGAACACACTTCAGTCAGACCTTTGCTTCGAGGGCTTCAGCGAATTCGGTGATCTCTGGGGCGGCTGGGGCGGTCCTTCATATGACCTCGCTCTTGCATTCGGCGCAGATCCAGTTGCCGGTCCTGCAGAAATCCAGAAGGTGAAGGACGTTCGTCGTCAGGCTACATTGATGATGGCAGGAGACGTTTATCCTTATTTCTGGACTACAAAGACTACAAAGACAGGAAAAGCCGGATTCGACTATCTCTACTTCCTTTACAGCGGTGATGCCGAGTATGCTGCGTATGGTGTTCCTGCACAGTTCGAAGGACCTTGCGGTATTCAGAACGTGAAGCATCTCTTCGGTGACGGTGCCGATCATGAGGCTGCTCTCGGTTTCTCTGCTGCAAGAATGTCTTACCAGCTTCCTACCCCTCTTCTCCGTCTGTCTGACGTATATCTTGTATGTGCGGAGGCAAACCTTCTCGGAGGTGATGCTGCAAAGGCTCTCAAGTATACCAACGACGTACGCGAGCGTGCGAAAGTCGATGCTCTCACAGCCGTTACGTTTGAAGACATCTGGAAGGAGCGTCGTCTCGAGCTTGCTGGTGAGGGTGACCGCTGGTATGACTATGTCCGCCTTGCTTACTATGACAAGGAGGCTGCCATGGCTGACCTCAGCGCTCAGAAGATGAATTCAGTATACAACTACGATCAGGCTTGCAAGAGCTACTGGTACACCGGTTGCGGCGGTTCTCTTGAGAATGTTCCGGACGACCTTACTGCATTTGACGCTACAAAGGCTGAGTGGGATGCAGAAGGAAATGATGTAAGATACAACGAAGATGATCCTGCACGTTCTACATACGTGAACGATAAGATCTTCACCCTTCCTCTTCCGTCTGAGGACGTAGTCTTCAACCCGCATCTTCTTGAGCCTGCAGTGCCTGTAGATGTGCGTACAGAGTATGTTTACAACTTCTAATGAATGACAGATATGAAAAGATATATCATAAACATAATGCTTATGGCAGCTGTTGCGTTGGGCTTCGCCTCTTGCGAGGACTATCCTGACGCATTCGAGCTTGCTGACGGTGTGCCTACTGTGAATTATGTGAGGTATGCAGACCGTGACGTGCTCATCGAGCAGGCTTTCATGGGCGAGGTGGTATGCTTTGTCGGAGACAATCTCTGCAGCGTACGCGAGCTCTTCTTCAACGACCAGAAGGCAGTCCTCAACACAAGCTTCATGACAGCCAACACATTGGTTGCAGCTGTTCCGGGAAACCTTCCTAAGGTAAAGACCGACAAGGTATATATGATCACAAAGGGCCAGGATACAGTGACCGTAGACTTCAAGGTCATGATGCCAGCTCCTCAGATCAAGTCTATGTCTTGTGAGTTCCAGAAGCCGGGTACAGATGTTACAGTATATGGTAACTACTTTGCTGAGCCTATGACCCTCACATTCGAGGACGGAAACGGTGCAGAGGTGACTACATTCAAGAGCGTATCCATGACAGAGGTCACTTTCACTATTCCTGCTGACGCAAAGCCAGGTAAGATCAAGGTATCTACCGAGTCAGGTCTTGCCCGTTCACCATTCTCATACTACGACTTCTGCGGCGGTCT
>JAGBCS010000056.1 GCA_017937885.1 Bacteroidales bacterium | reverse complement strand
TGTTCGAAGGCTCCTCCATTGGTCTCGACTCGGTCGAAGCACCCCATATCGATTATGGCCGGAGCCACCTCCTTGAGCTGTGCCACAGTCGGAACATATTTTCCCGAAGACTGCCACATATCCCTGTATACAAGGGAGAATTTGATTTCACGTCCCATATATCTGTTACTTTAATAATTATTCGCTAACTTATGTCACTGACTGCAAATATAGGGAAAAGATTGTACCATACTCCATTGAAGCCCATTAAATGGGACAGAAAGACAAAGATTGGGGCGGAATTTGTTTCGTGTGGTGAAATGTTCTTTCAAATCTTTCAACAAAAAGTTGCAGATTCAAAAAATATACGTATCTTTGCAGTCCTTAAACCAACATGGTGCCCATAGTTCAGTTGGTTAGAGCGTCAGATTGTGGTTCTGAATGTCGTGGGTTCGAATCCCACTGGGCACCCTAAAAGGCCTCCTTTTCAGGAGGCCTTTTATGTTTATCGGTGAGAGTGGGGACGTCATTTTGTCGTCAGGAGTCCATTTCTCTGGCATCCAGACAACCAGCATTTTTCGTATACCATTGACAATCAAGGATTACCACATTCAGAATGTCGTCCGGACTCCAAACAATGGCGGCCCAAACGACAAACCACGCAATTACATCATCTTGTCACATGAATTGCAGCATCTGCTCACCAACGGTCTCGAATGCTATATCTTCCTGATAAAAGTCAGGGACCGCAAATGCGATCCCTGACGATTAAATTTTCTTGAAGGTTACAGCCAGAGGCCGCAGATGCGGACGCGGGCGTCATCACAAGACACCAGTGCCTGCGGGACAACTGTATGTATCAGGATTATTATTTCTTTTCGCCGAAGGCGAGGTCACCGGCATCTCCGAGGCCCGGAACGATATATGAGCGGCTTGTCAGCTCCTCATCGATGGCTGCGACCCAGAGAGTGACCTTGTCAGCCGGAAGATGCTTCTGCAGATACTCCACTGCATAAGCGCTCGAAATAGGACACACGAGATGCGTGTGTGCGGGCTCGCCGTCCTCGCAAAGCTTTCTGTAAGCGATCTCAAGAGAAGCTCCTGTCGCAAGCATTGTATCAGCAAGGATCAGGACCTTGCCTGTAAGGTCAGGAGTGCTTGAATACTCGATCTGGATATGGAAATCCTCACCCTTGTCATACTTTCTGTATGCTGCCACAAAAGCATTCTGTGCATCATCGAAATAGTTCTGGATACCATGATGGAGCGGAAGTCCGGCACGGAGTATGGTCGCGATCACGAGTTTGTCGTCATAGGTAAGCATGTTTGCGATGCCCAGAGGGGTAACCACCTGCTTCTCTGAAGCATTCAATGTCTGGCTTATCTCGTAGGCGAAGATCTCGCCGAGTCTTTCGAGGTTTCTGCGGAAGCGCATGCTGTCCTTCTGGACATCCTTGTCACGCATCTGCGCAACGAACTTGTTGAGAACTGAGTTCTTCTGGCCAAGGTTGATGACTTTCATGGTGTTGAGTGTTATTGTTCACGCAAATATATCCTTATTTTTCCCCAACTCAAAATTTTTCATCAACAAGCGTCTCGTCTGCAAAGCTGTACCAGCCGCCGTCAGCCACCACGACATGGTCCAGAAGCTGGATATCGCAGACCCTCAGTGCCTTTCTTATGAGATCAGTCTGAGTTATGTCTGCCCTGCCGGGAAGCGCACTTCCCGAAGGGTGGTTATGGACCATGATGACTCCGCTCGCCTTCCTGTCCAGAGCACGACGGAGCACGGCCTTTGTATCGACAGTCGTCGACTCCAGTCCTCCTACACTCATCCTCTCCTTACCTATGACATTATTAGCCCTGTTGAGAAAGACAATCCAGAATTCCTCATGTTCAAGTCCGCGCATATCAGGGAGCATCAGACGGAATACATCCTTGGGAGAGGATATGGTCATGCGGTCCGACGCCACCCTTTCCGCTTCGCTGCGTCTGCCGAGTTCGAAAGCCGCCGAGACCGTCGCTGCCTTGTCCGGTCCGATCCCGCTTATCTCGCACAGCCTCTCCAAAGACATCGTCGACACGGCATGCAGGCTGCTTCCAGCACTTTTCAGCAGTTCCCTTGCCACTTCGACCACGTTCATCTTTCCCGTCCCTGTACGCAGCAGTATTGCCAGCAGTTCGGCGCTGCTCAATGTCCTTGCTCCCTTATCAAGAAGCTTCTCCCTCGGACGGTCATCCCTGCATAGATCCTTCATCTTCATACAGCAAAAATACGGACAAGAAAAAGACCTTCCGTTGTCTTAGCGTAAAACAACGGAAGGTTTTTCCTTTTCTTATGATCAAAGATTTATTTTATGATGATAAAGATCTTTTTTAGCCTTTTCGGGATAAAACCCCGTTATTCGGGGACGAAAATCAAGGCCTAAAGTTCCTTTCTCAAGCGGGCCTTCGGTATGCCGAGCTGGTCACGATACTTTGCAATCGTACGGCGGGCCACCTTGTAACCCTTCTCGGTCATCTTCTCCACAAGCTCGTCATCGGTAAGCGGCTTGCGTTTGTTCTCATTGTCGACACACTCCTGCAGAGCCTTCTTAAGTTCTCTGGTCGAGACCTCCTCGCCCTCCTGATTCTCCAACCCCTCTGAGAAGAAGTACTTGAGGGAATAGATGCCGAAATGGGTCTCTATGTATTTGCTGTTCACCACTCGCGAGATAGTCGATATGTCGAATCCTGTCTTCTCGGCGATATCCTTCAGAACCATAGGCTTCAGATGCGTCTCGTCACCGTCCACAAAGTAATCGTGCTGGTAGTCCACGATGGCCTGCATGGTGCTGGACAGAGTATTGTGCCTCTGCTTTATCGCCTCCACGAACCACTTTGCCGAATCCAGCTTCTTCTTCACGAAAGCCGCGGCTTCCTTCTTTTCCCTTTCCGACGAGTTTGCTGCATCGATGAGAAGATCAGCATACTTCCTGTTCACCCTCAGTTCGGGGACAGAGAAGCGAGGCATCGAAAGCAAAAGCTCCCCGTCCTTGTACTCGAGCACAAAGTCCGGAATGATCTGCTGCGCCTGATCCGCGTATGAATCGTCGATCTGTCCTCCCGGAGAAGGATTCAGCTTCAGAATCTTCGCCATCGCTGCCTTCAACTCGTCCTCAGTAATGTCCATACGGGTCATTATCTTCTGGAAGTGCTTGTTGGTAAACTCATTGAAATGGTTCTTGAGAATCTTTACGGCATTCTCAACATCGGGCGTCTTCTTGCAAAGACGTATCTGCAGGAGAAGGCATTCACGCAGATCACGCGCGCCTACTCCGGCAGGATCGAACTCCTGGACTATCTTAAGCATGTCAAGGACTTCCTGCTCGTCAGTCTCCACATTCGCACGGAACGAAAGGTCGTCCACAATGCTGTCGATGCTCCTGCGCAGATATCCGTCATCATCGAGACTTCCGATGATGAACGAGGCTACAGCATACTGATGCTCGGTCAGATTCCTGTATCCGAGCTGTTCCTGAAGACTCTGAGTAAAGCTTTCCTTTACCGAGAAGGTGCTGTATTGCGGACGTTCATCCTTTGAATTGTAATTGTCAGACCTGAGGCGGTAGCTCGGGATCGAGTCGTCCTCCTTGTACTCGGACAGGGAGACCTCTCTAGGTGCCTCGTCATCGTCCTTGTCCTTAGGGACATCCTCGTCCAGCACTGGATTCTCCTCCAGTTCCTTGCGGATCCTCTGCTCAAGCTCCTGGATCGGGAGCTCTATCAGCTTGATCGTCTGGATCTGAAGCGGAGAAAGCTTCTGGCTCTGTTTCAGTTCTAAACCTTGCTTCAACATAACACTACTACTGATGATTATTGAACGGTCCTGGGCCTCAATACCTTCACAGTATCGACGACATAGGCATTGGACTTATCCACAACCGGGAACTCTATGTTCTCCTTTACAACGAAGGCGCTAGGGAACTCCCTCTTTATGCGCTCCAGAAGCTTCACAGCCTCCGACTTCGTCCTGAAGTCACCTACAGTGACCTTGAAATATGGGTTTGCGTACGTACGGTACGCCACTACGTCATGATAAAGGCTCTCGAAACGCTTGAGCGTCTCCTCCGACTCGACACGGGCCGTCTGCTTGTTGTCGAAGAATATCCTGACCCTGTATCCGTTCAGAGGACGGTCTTCGTTGGAATAGACCTGCCTGCGCAGGGCTTCAGCAACCTCCGTCGGCTGAGTGATGTCCACATCAGCCTTGCCGCCGGCCGCCTTCGAAGGCATCACCATGAAGACATCCTGTCCAGCAAGAGTCGTGTCGACGGCAGCTGACGGCCTGTACACCACAGAGTCGACGAGCACATATCCTTCAGGTATGGTCTCCTGTGCGGAAAGAGACGGCGCAACCATGAGCGCCAAAGCCGAAATAACAATAAGAATAAAGGTATCAGTTCTTTTCATAGCCTGCTTTTTCCAAAAGTTTCTTCAAAGGTATGTCATTGACCGCTATCGGAGCCGCGACCCCGCTCTTGTGCCTCGCCTTGGCCGTAACGTCGACCGTATATTGGTCCAGCACGGATGCATCCAGAAGCTGAAGCAAGTCCCTCAGATTGGCATCCTCGCCCAGTCTCAGGTACCCTTTGAGACGGTATTCCGCATCCGTTCTTGCTTCGATCACGAACGGATCGACGGTCATCCTACCAAGAACCTTGCCAGAACGTTTCAGGACAGCCTCGACATCCTCAAGCTTCACCTGCATCGCAGGATTCGAGATGCCGACCGCAAACTCCGCGTTGAGTCCCGTAAGTCCCTGAGGAGCAACAGACTCCAGCTCGAAAGAGGTCACACGTATATCTTTAACCTTCTTACAGCCTCCCAAAAGGAGTACAAGAACTGACAATGTGACAATCAGCAGTTTATGTGTCCGGTTCTTCACTTCTGTTCAATTTACATCTTCGCAAAGATAACGATATTCGTCGAAAAATCCTATCTTTGTGGCTTTACCAGGATAATAGAAAAAGACATATGGACAGCATAAGACCAATTATTGACCCGACTAAGCCGAAGGTCTACATAGAGACCTACGGGTGCCAGATGAACGTGAACGACAGCGAGGTGATCCTGTCGATTCTTCAGGATGCGGGATACGTGCTCACAGAGGATATCGGGCAGGCCGATGTCATCCTTGCCAACACCTGCTCGATCCGCGACAACGCAGAGCAGAGGATATGGGGAAGGATAGACCAGTTCAAGCTTCAGAAAAGAAAAAGGGACGTGGTGATCGGCATCGTCGGCTGCATGGCCGAACGACTCAAGGACAAGCTTCTGGAAAGCGTGGACCTTGTTGCCGGCCCCGACGCATACCGCAGCCTTCCTAAGCTTCTTGAAGACATAGCTCCGGACCACCCTCAGATAAACGTGCTGCTCTCGCACGAAGAAACTTACGCAGATGTGGCGCCGGTCCGTCTCGACAAGAACGGAGTGTCGGCATTCATCTCGATCATGCGAGGATGCAACAACGTATGCTCGTACTGCGTCGTGCCATATACCCGCGGAGCAGAGCGCAGCCGTGACCCGTACACCATCGTCCACGAGGCGCAGACCCTCTATGACAACGGCTACAAGGAGGTGACGCTCCTGGGTCAGAACGTGGACTCATACTACTGGAAGGATGCGGAAAAAGCCGACAGGAATGTGAATTTCGCACAGCTCCTCGAGATGGTGGCGAAGATCAGTCCTGAACTCCGCGTGAGATTCTCGACCTCGCACCCGAAGGACATCAGCGATGAGGTGATATACACTATGGCGATGTATGAGAACATCTGCAAGCACATCCATCTCCCTGTACAGTCCGGCAGCAGCATCATGCTTGAGAAGATGAGGCGCAAGTACAACCGCGAATGGTATCTCGAAAGAGTTGAGAAGATACGCAGCGTCATCCCAGACTGCGGCATCACCACAGACGTGATCGCCGGCTTCAGCGGCGAGACGGACCAGGACCACCAGGACACTCTGACGCTCATGGAGCAGGTGGTGTTCGACTCGGCCTTCATGTTCGCATATTCGGAGCGTCCGGGCACCCTGGCTTCAAAGAAGTACCCTGACGACATACCGTATGAGCTCAAGACGCAGAGACTCAATGAGATCATCGAGCTTCAGGGCCGCATGAGCCTTAAGAGCAATGAGAAGGAAGTCGGCAAGAGGCTCAAGGTGCTTGTCGAAGGTCCTTCGAAGAAGAATCCCGACGAGCTCTGCGGAAGGGCAAGCAGCAACAAGATGTGCGTGTTCCCTTCAAGAGGCGAAAAAGCGGGAGACTACTGCGAAGTGGAGGTCGTATCCGTGACTTCGGCAACGCTTTTATGCAAAAGGACAGATCAGTAAAAAACCGCCGATGGGAGGGTTCTTATCCATAATGCTCACCATATTCGGTATTTTCCTGATAACGGGAGCGATACTGGTGATATTGAATGACAATCAGGATTCCGGCAGGAAGGTGGCCTGGATCCTGATTATCGCCATGCTCCCTGTCATCGGCCTCATCCTTTACATCGTATTCGGTCTGAATTTCCGCAAGCCAGGCATATTCAAGGTGCGGAACAGAGAATTCCTCGACACTTTCGAAGAAAGGGCAAGCGAGCAGACCAAGGAACTTCTCTTCGGCACAGGACAGGAAAAGGACATCCGCGAGCGATACCGCGGACTGAGCCGCCTGCTCAAGAAGGACAGCGGCCTTACCGTCTGCAGCAACAATGAGATAGAGATAATAACATCCGGCGGCAGAAAGCTGGAAGCCCTTGTCAATGACCTGCTTGCCGCAAAGCACCACATCCATTTCGAGTACTTCTACTTCCTGAAGGATGACGGCAGCAGGAAGATAAAGAAGCTGCTGATGCAGAAGGCACGCGAAGGCGTAAAGGTGCGTTTCATACATGAAAACATTGCGAACATCACGATCTGGGAAGGCTACTACAATGAGATGAAGGAGGCCGGAGTGGAGGTCGTGAAGTTCACCAACCCGAACATCTTCCTGCTGTCGAAGTTCAACTACCGTGACCACCGCAAGATAGTAGTCATAGACGGAAAGGTCGGATACACCGGAGGCATGAACATCGGCGACGACTACTTCTTCCGCTGGCGAGACACGCACACCCGCATCACGGGAAATGCCGTCGCCGCTCTCCAGTACTGTTTCCTGAACTCGTGGATCACGTCAGGAGGCAAGATCGAGGGAAACTTCGACGAATTCTTCCCTCAGGACAGGGTCACCCATGACGACAAGCTTGTGCAGATCATCCCGGACGAGCCGGACAGGGAATTTCCCATCCTGCACATGGGCGCCGTATGGACAGCCAGCCATTCGTCAAGGTATCTCTACATACAGACACCTTATTTCGTACCGCCGGAGCCGCTGCTTCTCGCGCTGAAATCCGCCGCACTGAAAGGCTGCGACGTAAGGCTCATGGTACCGGCAAAGGCCGATCTTTTCTTCATGGATCCGGCAAACAAGTCCTTCTACAAGGAATGCCTTGAAGCAGGCATCAGAATATTTGAGAAAGGAGGACGGTTCATACACGCAAAGACATTGGTATCAGACGATTACCTATCCATCATAGGCTCGGCAAACATGGACTGCAGAAGCCTCGAGCTCAGCTATGAGATAAACTCATACATCTACAATGAAGAGATCGCCAGGGAAAACAGAAGTATCTTCCTCAACGATCTGAAAGAGTGCAACGAAATTAAGCTAGACGAGTGGGAGAACAGGCCTTGGTACAAGAAATTCATCCAGGCCGTTATGCGCCTTTTCGCTCCCCTGCTCTAAAGTCTTTCGAACATCCTCGAAGCGATGTTTCTCGCCTGCACGGTGTCAACGACCGCACGGTACTGCTGCTGCGCCGCCTCAAACGCCGGACGATTCGACTCCGCGATCGGCTCAGCCGGAGGTGACTCCATCTTCAGCGGGTTGATAGGCGTACCGTTCTTCCATACCCTGAAGTCAAGGTGCGGTCCTGTCGAACGTCCGGTCGATCCCACATAGCCGATGACATCTCCCTGTCTCACCCTCTGGCCGACCTTGAGCCCCTTCGCGTATTTCGAAAGGTGGAGATATGCTGTCGAATATACAGAATTGTGCTTGATCCTCACCACATTGCCACCGGCCCCTTCATACTTTATGCTTGTCACGACTCCGTCTCCGATGGTCATGACCGGAGTACCTTTCGGAGCTGCATAGTCGACTCCTGTATGAGGCTGCACCTTTCTTGTAACAGGATGTCTTCTCGCATAGGAGAATCCGGAACTTATCCTCGAATAGTTGAGCGGTGCCTTGAGGAAGGCTTTCCGCATGCTCTCTCCCTTTTCGTTCCACCAGATGTTTCCGCCGTCGCCCTGGTTATACATGATCATCGGGAAATCCTCTCCAGCATGGCTGAAGACGGCATACCTGACAGTATCCACGGCTATCACATTCCCCTCGCAGACCTTCTCTTCGTAAAGCACCCTGAAGCGGTCTCCCTTCTGCAGGGCGAAGAAGTCTACTGTCCATGCATAAATATCTGAAAGACTGACGATAAGAAGAGGCGAAGCTCCTGCCTCCCTCATATCGACCCAAAGAGAGTTGCTGATCGTCACATCAGCATATCTGCGTTCCACCGTCACTGGCTTTTCGTAGACCCACGCCTCGTAAGGAGGACGGCAGGAGAATACTATGCTGCTGGCCCTGTCACGGTCGTACACAAGATACTCGGGCGCATCCGATGAAGCATAGTACGCCCTGTAAGGCTGGCCGACGCGAAGTGTCTTCACGTCAAAGACTTCCGCACATGACTGGGTAAGATTATATGCCTCCTGGGCTGTCATTCCCAGAGAGCCGAGAAGATTCGAGAAGAACTGGCCGTTGCGCACCTTGCCTTCGACCATGCGGAGTGTATCCGGACAGAAGCCCAAAGGACTTTCAACGCAAAGAGAATCAGTGCATTCCGAAGCCTCGGAAGCCGCATTCCCATCAGTTTGTCTTCCACATGATGCCACCACCGCCGCAGCGAGGGCTAACATACTGAGGGTCAATACCCTTGAAAAGTTTTTAACAGGATCCATGGCGCAAAGTTAATAAATTGGTGGAAAATTTTGTAAAAAAGTGTAACAAAGTGGAAAATTATTCATACTTTTGCAGAGCTCTAACGAATGTGGAAAAATGACTGGATTCTTCGGCAAATACAACGCAAAGATCGATGACAAGGGAAGACTCGTGATTCCTTCTGCCATCAAGAGCGTCGTTCCTGCCGACCAGATGGAGTTCGTCATCAGGAAGGACATGTACTCGAACTGCCTCGAGATGTATACGAAGCAGGAATGGGCAAACATGTCGATGGCCGTAAGGTCGAAGCTCGACCTCGCCTTTGACGAGGACCACATGAAGTACTGGAGGACATACATGAGCGACACCGTGACCGTTGTCCCGGATGCTAAGCTCGGAAGAATCACAATCCCGAAGGAGATACTTGAAAAAGCCGGCATCACCAAGGAAGTAGTGTTCCAGGGTGTCGACTACAAGGTCGAGATCTGGGCTAAAGAAGAGCTTGAAGGCGGATGTCTCAGTCCTGAGGAATTCCGCATGATGGGAAGAAAGATTGCCGGACGTATTTAACATAAGGAGACCGAATATGTCCGAGTACCACATCCCAGTCCTGCTAGATGAAAGCGTTTCTGCTTTGATCAGCTCTACATCAGGAATATACGCAGACGCCACTTTCGGCGGAGGCGGCCACACAGGCGAGATCCTCAGGAGACTTTCTCCCGAGGGACGCGTCATCTCCTTCGACCGCGACAGCGACGCGATCGCCAACAAACCGGACGACCCGAGGCTCACGCTGATCCGCAGCGATTTCCGATGGATACACAACCACATCATCCACCAGGGATACCCCGAAGGAATCGACGGAGTGCTGGCGGATCTCGGAGTTTCTTCGCATCAGTTCGATACGGCGGAAAGAGGCTTCTCGTTCAGATATGAGGCTCCGCTGGATATGAGGATGAACCGCGAGGCACAGATGACGGCTGCGGACATCGTGAACGGATATGAGCAGGAGGATCTGGAGAAGATCCTGAAAATATACGGAGAGGTCGACAACAGCCGCAGGATAGCGCAGATGATCTGCAAGGCACGTGAGACTTCGCGCATCGAAACGACAACAGACCTTGGCAAGGCGATCGAGGGCGCGCTGCCGAAATTTGCTGAGCACAAGTTCCTCGCAAAGGTATACCAGGCGCTCAGGATCGAGGTGAACCAGGAGATGAAGTCGCTTGAGAAATTTCTCAGCGGAGCGGCGAAAGCCCTCAGGCCGGGAGGCAACCTGGTCGTCATCACCTACCACTCCCTCGAGGACAGGATGGTGAAGAACTTCATCAAGGCGGGAAACATAGAGGGAAAGGTGGAAAAGGATTTCTACGGAAACTCCACCGCACCTCTCAAGGCAGTGAACAGAAAGCCGATCCTGCCGCAGGAAAGCGAGATATCGGCAAACACCAGGGCACGCAGTGCCAAGTTGAGGATAGCACAGAAGGAGGAGTAGGTATGGGGAGAAAGTTCGACATAGACTGGAAGAAGGTCGGAAGTGCAACCAAGGAGTTCTTCATAGCTCTCGGACGCGGCGAACTGCTTACCCGTATGAGGGTGGACAAGCTGTTTCCTTATATATTATATCTGTTCTTCCTCGGCTGCGTCAGTATCTGGATGAGCTACAAGACAGAGCAGACGATGCTGACCGTACAGAAGAACGAGAGCAGGATACGCTCGCTCAAGATATACAACGCACAGAAGACATATGAGCTGGTGTCACTGGACAGGCTTGCCACAGTGGAGACCATGCTTGAGGAGGCAGGTTCGAAGGTAAGGACTCCGGAGAAGCCGGCAGACATAATAAAAGACTGAGATTCACGACCATAATGGTACAGAACGGAAACATACAGAACGAGGATCGTTTCAGGATCAGCAAGATCCTGTGGTTCCTCTATTGCTTTTTCCTTGTCGCCTCGGTCGTGATCATGATAAGGATAGCATACATCCAGTTCATTTGGGAACCGGATGCCAATACTGTCAAGTACTTCCAGCCGACAAGGTACGAGAGCAAGACGAAGCCGGAGAGAGGCACCATAATGGATGTCAACGGAAAGCTCCTCGCGATCTCTACCCCGATGTACAATATCAACATGGACTGTACGGTGATGAAGGAGGACTATGAGGTGAAGTACCCGAAGGAAAAGGGAGACTCCCTCGAAAAGCTGTGGCGCCAGAAGGCCAAGGAACTCAGCCGCGAGCTTCCGAAAGTGCTTGCAAAGGACGGAAAGACCGCAGACTACTATTATGACCTGATCATGCGCAACAGGGACTCGAAGGACCTGAGGGGAAGGAAGAATGTCCTCATCACGAAGAACATAGACCACGACACCTACCTCAGGCTCTGCGAACTGCCGCTCTTCAAGGAGGGACAGTACAAGAGCGGAATGATAAAGAAGGAGATCGAGATCAGGCAGTATCCGTACGGCACCCTCGCTTCGAGAGTGATCGGAGACATAAGGATAAGCGAGGACAATCCTGACGGCAACCGTTTTGTCGGAATCGAAGGACAGTACGACTACATCCTCCACGGAACAGAAGGCTCGCAGTGGATGAAAAGGACGGACCGTGGCAACATCGTCGATCCTGACAGCACCGTCACGGAGGTCATCCACGGACACGACATCAGGACAACCCTCGACATCGACATCCAGGACATAGCCGACAGGGCCCTGCGCAAGAATATCGGTGACGATATGGAGATAGAAGGAGGCTGCTGCGTGGTTATGGACGTGAAGAGCGGTGCGGTAAGAGCGATGGTCAACCTGCAGAGAAACAGCAAGGGCGAGCTCGGAGAGAACTTCAATCTTGCGATAGGACGTCCGGGAGAGCCTGGTTCGATATTCAAGGCCGTGACCCTGTCCATCCTCCTCGAGGACGACAAGGTGGAGCTGGGAACGATGATACCTACCAACAACGGAAGGATAAACGAACTGCCTGAGATCACTGCGGACCGTTATATAACTGACTGGGAAAGGAAGCACGGCGTAAAGAGCATCAGCGTCCAGGACGGATTCAAGATTTCTTCGAACTATGTGTTCCGCAAGCTTGTCCTCGACAGCTACAAGGAAGACCCGAAGAAGTTCATCGACCGTCTTTATGAATATAAGCTCAATGACGCTTACGCGTTCGATCTTACTGAAAACGGCGGCACAAGGTCAAGGATTCCGAATCCCGGCACAGCGGAATGGAGCCGAAGCACCCTGCCTTCGACAGCGATCGGATATGCAGTGATGGAGACGCCGCTGAACATAGTGAC
>JAGBCS010000055.1 GCA_017937885.1 Bacteroidales bacterium | reverse complement strand
TGACAGGGAAGCCGGCGGATATATTCCCGGACTACCGGGACGTCACGGTTCCATATAATATAGCTCCGTTGAATTTCGAGATCGTCGATGATGCCCACGGCAAGTGGGTGCTGAAGATCGAGGCAGGGGAAGAGGAACATGTCTTACGCCCCGACGGCTCCGTCTTCGGATTCGGGAAAAGATTCTGGAAGAGGCTCTTGAGTGAGAACAAGGGCAGAACACTGACCTTCACACTATATGCCAAGGGTGAGGATGGCTGGCTTGCATATGCCCCGTTCACGATAAATGTGGCTCCTGAGGATATAGATCCGTATCTGGTATACAGGAAGATACCTCCGGGATACAGCCTCTGGCAGGAGATGGGCATATATCAGCGCTGTCTTGAAGACTTTGCTGAAAAGGCCATATACAGGAACACTCAGGGAAGAGGCAACTGCGTGAACTGCCATTCGTTCCGTGACAGGGATCCGCAGGACATGCTTTTCCATATGCGTTCCGAACTGGCGGGAACATACATCTTCAGAAACGGCGGGAAGGAGAAACTGAACACAAAGACTGACAGCACCATGTCAGCTCTGGTATATCCGTATTGGCACACCTCGGGCAGGTATGTGGCTTTCTCAGTCAACAGGACGAACCAGGTCCTTCACGTGAGGAACGCCAACAGGATAGAGGTCTTTGACGAGGATTCGGATGTGGTGGTATACGATGTCGCATCGCACGAGATCGTCACGACGCCATTCCTGAAGGCGGATGATGCATTCGAGACCTTCCCGACCTTCTCTCCTGACGGCAGGAGTCTTTATTTCTGCAGTGCCAGGGCCGTGAAACCGATGCCAGAACGTTTCAAGGAGGCAAGGTACAGCCTGTGCAGAGTGGATTTCAATCCTTCAGACTGCACTTTCGGAGATAAGGTCGACACCTTGTACAACGCAGTGACGTCAGGAGGCAGCGTTTCTTTCCCGAGGGTTTCCCCTGACGGACGTTTCCTTGTCTACACCCTCAGCGGATATGGCAATTTCTCCATCTGGCACAAGGATGCAGACCTGTGCTGCATCGATCTCCATTCAGGGGAGGCGACGGATATCTCCGCTCTCAACAGTGATGACGTCGAGAGTTACCATTCTTGGAGCGGAAACGGAAGATGGATGGTTTTCAGCAGCAGACGTGACGACGGACTCTATACGAAGCCATATGTCGGCTATGTCGACGCGGACGGCAGGGCACATAAGCCTTTCCTCCTTCCGCAGAAGGAGCCGGGAGAGTATTACGATGCCTTGATGTTCTCATACAATATACCTGAGCTTGTGAGCGGGAAGGTACAGATTGACGGCAGGGAAGCCGCTTCCTTCGCCATGGAAGGCCAGACAACAGAAGTACGATATGTCAATAGATAGGCAATGAAAAGATTATTAGCCATTCTCGCAGTTTTCTGTGTAGCAGGATGTTTTCCTGATGATCTCCAGGAAAACAGGCCTGAGGTGGAAACGCCGGAACCTGATCCTGTTCCCGATCCGGTCCCTGAACCGGATGACAACGCTCCGCTGGAGCTGAACGTGGTCGGGAGATATCTTATGGATTCTCAGGGTAATGTCGTCAATCTGCATGGATTCGGACAGACATTCAGCCCGTTCTTCAATGATTTTGCGTGGAATGATTATGATGTGGAAGGATGCCTGCGGCACAACAAGCGCATGATCGATGAGATTCTGTCTGCCGGATGGAGGATGAATTTCGTCCGCATGCATATGGATCCGTACTGGAGTGACGATACGTCTAAGGAGTCTGTAAGATACGAAGGACATGAGAGGTTTTCCGAGACGCGCTTCAGAAAATATCTTGACGAGGTCTTTGTTCCGATGGCGGAGTATGCTGTCAGCAAGGGACTTTATGTGGTCATGCGTCCCCCGGGAGTGTCCCCTCACGAGATAGCTCTGGATGATGACTATCAGGCTTTCCTTCTCCGGGTATGGGATATAGTGTCGCGTCACAGGTCGCTGAAAAACAACGGTCATGTGATGTTCGAGCTTGCAAATGAACCGATACATATAAAGGGACCGGACGGAACCTACGCCGGCAGCGGTGACGGACATTTCAAGAACATGCAGCTGTATTTCCAGACCGTAATCGACAAGATCCGCGGAAACGGTGCAAGAAACATCATATGGGTTCCGGGACTGGGCTATCAGTCCCAGTATGCCGGCTTCGCGACACATAAGTTCACAGGGGACAATATCGGCTTCGCCATTCACGTTTACCCGGGATGGTATGGAAGCGATGCCGAAGAAGGACCGAATGAGGATGTCGGAGGCGTGATGGGAGGAGGATACGAAGGCTTCCAGCGTGGCTGGGACGCCCAGATCAAGCCGGTTGCTGATTATGCGCCTGTAATGGTGACGGAGATGGACTGGGCCCCTGCCAAGTATGAGTCATCATGGGGAAAGAGCATAACAGGAGTGGTAGGCGGCAAAGGCTTCGGTGCCAACTTCAAGTATATCGTAGACAATACCGGGAATGTAAGCTGGATGATATTCACCAGCCCGGAACTTCTCGCCAAGTTCAGGGATGTTCCCGGCAAGCCAGGCGAGTACACCTTCCTCAATGATCCGGAAGCCTGCCCTTGGCCTGTATATCACTGGTTCAAGGAATACGCAGGAGAGACCGCTGATGAAGGAGAACTGGCTGGTCTGGAGCTGATGGGTGTTGAGGATGTCGTGGACATCAGGCTAGGCGACAGCAGGAATATCATTGTCAATGCAGTGTATTCGGACGGTACCGTTCGTGCGGTTACGGACAAGGCTACTTTCAGGATCGAGGATGACATCGTGAGTCTGGAAGCCGGCAAACTGGCAGCCCTCAGGCAGGGAAGCACCTCCTTGACCGTTTCGTATACATCCCGGAATGATGTTACGAAAGAGATTACGGTCACTGTTAATGTGATAACTCCGTTCCCTCTCACATCCGACATGTTCAATCCTTCCATATGGGAGACCGGATCGTTTGACGAGACGACGAAGACGTTGATCACCGGACAGTATGGATTCGGAGGATGGCAGTATGCTGAAGGACTCGACCTTTCCGGTTTCAGCACTCTGACAGTTGAGCTTGGCAATGATAACGACAGTATGGTTTCTTTTCGTATCTTTGACAAGAACAACTACTGGAGCGATCCAGCCATGTACGACTTCGGAACGTCGCGCAAGGTCGTTGTCGACCTTCATTCGATGAAGGACTCCGGAGGGAACAAGATAAGCCCTGAGCACATATATATAGCAGGTTTCTGGTCATTGGGCTTCAAGCCTATAATAATAGATAAGATAACACTTGAATAACCAACATGATTGATGATATGAGAAGAATGAAACTTACATTTGCCGTTCTGGCACTTGCGGTGTTCTGCCTGGCAGGATGTTTCCCTGATGAATACATGGATGATACCCAGTCCGGCATTCAGAAGCCAGATCCTGAACCGGATCCTGAACCGGAACCGGAACCTGAACCGGAACCAGACCCGGATCCAGACCCGGATCCTACGCCGGACCCCGGCCTCTCATATGATGACCTGGATGCCTATGGAGCGCTCAAAAGCTATGTCAACCGTGCGGTTTCGCCAGATTTCAAGCTTGGAGCAGGCGTGACTGTTCCTGCATATCTTCAGAAGGGAAAGGAATATGACCTTGCCGTTACGAATTTCGATGAGATGACGGCGGGCAATGCAATGAAGTATTCTTCCGTGGTACGCTGGGACGGATCCATGGACTTTACTCAGGTGAAGAATTTTATAAACATGGCGGAAAGTGCAGGCATGACAGTGTACGGACATACTCTGGCATGGCATTCACAGCAGCAGAACGAATATCTGAGAGGTCTGATCAAGGGAAAGAAGGTGGAGCTCCCTACATCCGACGGCGAAGTCGTGCTTCTTGAAGCAGACTTTGACAAGGGCGAGAACCCGTTCGGAGGATGGGGAAACAATTCCACACGCGAGATCGTCAACGGAACCTTGAAGATTACCAATCCTTCAGCCGTCAGAAACTGGGAGGCGCAGTTTGCGCATGACTTTCCGGAACCGTTCGCTCTTGGCGGCGTGTACAGGATGTCATTCAAGATCAAGGGATCCGCAGCAGGACGTCTGTCGTCCGGTTTCCAGATTACCGACGGTTACAAGTCGGCAGGTGAATTCCCTGATGTACAGTTCACAACGGATTGGAAGGATGTCGAGATGACCTGCGATTGTACTGCAGAAGGCGGTACCCGACTGATCTTCAGCTTCGGCGAGTTTGCCGGAGACATCTACATAGACGACTTCCGGTTCGTCCTTACCGGAGCTTCCTATACTTATGAGGAGATGACAGCCGAGGAGAAGAAGGAAGTGCTTACCGATGCGATGGACCGTTGGATAAAGGGTATGATGGAGGTTACTGCAACGAAGGTTAGCGCGTGGGATGCTGTGAATGAATCCGTATCAGGAGCGGACCGTGACGGCGATGGCTTCTATGAACTCGAGTCAGCCCAGTGGGGCAGTGACAACAACTTCTACTGGCAGGATTATCTGGGTTCTGAGGATTATGTCCGCATTGTAATCGGAAAGGCCAGAAAGTATTACGAAGAGTTCGGAGGTACAGCACCTCTGAGGCTTTTCATCAACGACTATAACCTCGAGTCCGACTGGGATGACAACAAGAAACTCAAGAGCCTGATCCATTGGATCGGAGTCTGGGAGTCTGACGGAGTGACCGTGGTCGACGGAATCGGCACCCAGATGCATGTTTCATGTTATGAGAATCCTGACATCCAGGCAAGTAAGGAGAAGCATTACGTAAGGATGCTTCAGCTGATGGCAAATACAGGAAAGCTCGTGAAGATCTCCGAACTTGACATGGGATATGTCGACAAGAACGGCAATACGGTCCCTACCTCGCAGATGCAGGAGTATCAGCACAAGGCTATGGCCGACTACTATGACTTCATCGTCAGCAAATATTTCGAGATCATTCCGCCTGCCCAGCAGTACGGCATCACGCAATGGTGCATGCAGGATGCTCCTGGAGCTCTCGGCACCGGCTGGCGAGGCGGAGAGCCTGTGGGCCTGTGGGACATCAGCTACAACCGTAAATATGCATATGCCGGTTTCGCCAACGGATTGGCCAGATAACCTGCGCTATCATATTTGATTCATGCGCTTTTGAAATCGAACCTCCCTCATGTCGCTCCTGCTGATGTGAGGGAGGTTGGTGTATTTCTGTCTGAAAATGAATGTATTTTGAATCTTGCGCGCGCGTAAGAAGACTAAATTTGTGTTGACTGATAATTTCTGATGATCATATTGTGAAATATGACGAGGAAATAATGGTTAATAGTTATATTTGTGTGTGGCGTGATCCTAATTGGTGTCTGGGTCACGCCTTTTTCAAAAGAAGAACAAAACAAACCTATATGAAGAGAATAGTCATCCTTACTTTGGCAGTGGCGGTTCTGATGAACGTCACACCGTCCGAGGCTCGCAGGAAGGGACTCGTCGAGGACTATCCGGCTCTTGCGCCTTACTTCTGCGATTCTTCCGACGAGGCCATGGCTCCTGACGGACAGGGCTTCATCCGCCGCTGGCTCCTTCTTGAACCGATCAGCAAGCCGAACCGTACTAACACGGTGTTTGTGGACAGCTACCTGAGAAAGCATCTCGATACCGGCTGGAACAAGGACGGGTTCAAGGTTCCGGAGAATGGTGACAAGGTTACGATGGAGGTCGAGGAGCAGGCTCCGGTGGATCTGACCGCAGGCCGTCCGAGAAATCCTTTCGAGGAGCCTGAAAAGAAGATTGTCAGGAAAAAGCTGACCTGGCACGCCCTTGACAGCAAGCTCTTCAATGTCAAGCTGTACCGCTATGCCGTAGGAACGGAAACTGGCAGGTATGGCGCGATATTCCGTGCCGTGACGGTGATCGATGTCCCTGAAGATCTTGAGAACGTACGCCTTGCAGTGGGCTCGAATTCCGCATCCATGTGGTGGATCGATTCCGAGGAGGCTCTCATCCTTTCCGGTGACCGCCGTATGGTCATGGATGACGGCGCTTCAAAGCGAATGACTCTCAAGAAGGGTCGTCATGTCATCACGGGGGCCGTGATCAACGGACCGGGCATGAGCGACTTCTGCGTCCGCTTCATCGATGAGGACGGCAATCCAGTAATTGATTACACAATAACGAAACTATAGCCGGTCATGAATAAAGCAGCAAGGATTCTCATTACAATGTCCGCTGTCCTCATCTCCTATGCGGTTTATGCGCAGGAGGGGCAGCCATGGATCCATGACCCGTCGACGATAATGAAATGCGACGGAAAGTATTATACCTTCGGAACAGGCGGAGGCGGTCTCATCTCTGAGGACGGATGGGTCTGGTACGGAGGCGGTGTACGCCCGGGAGGCGGAGCTGCTCCGGATGCGATAAAGCTCGGTGACCGGTATCTCATCGCCTATAGTGCGACCGGCGGTGGTCTTGGTGGCGGTCATGCAGGCCGTGTACTCACGATGTGGAACAAGACCCTTGATCCGAATTCCCCTGACTTCAAGTATACGGAGCCGATAGAGGTCGCTTCTTCCGAGGTGGATGAAGACTGCGACGCTATCGATGCCGGCCTGTTCCTTGATCCTGAGACAGGGCGTCTCTGGGTGACTTACGGAACATATTTCGGCTTCATCCGCGTCGTCGAACTTGATCCGCGTACGGGAGCCCGCGTTGAGGGCAACGAGCCTGTGGACATAGCGATCGACTGCGAAGCTACGACAATCATCTACCGCGACGGCTGGTACTACCTCCTCGGTACTCACGGTACCTGCTGTGACGGAGTCAATTCTACCTATAACATAGTCGTAGGACGTTCGCGCAATGTGACAGGCCCGTATGTTGACAATATGGGAAGGGACATGATCGCCGGAGGCGGAAAGATGGTGATCGACGGTGAGGACCGCCGTTTCGGTGCCGGACATTTCGGTCTTTATGTTGAAGACGAGGGAGTTGAAAAGATGTCTCTTCATTTCGAGGCCGACCTGGACAAGAGCGGCCGCAGCGTGCTCGCGATCCGTCCGCTCATGTGGAGGGACGGATGGCCGGTAGGCGGCGAGCTTGTCAAGGAAGGTACGTACGAGATCTCGTCTGTCCGTCGAGGTTATGCACTTGAGCTTGCCGTGGACTTCACAAGAATGCAGATGGAACGTCGTCCGTTCTTCCGTGTGCCTCAGAACGAGCCCGTAAGGTCGCTCCCTATGCAGACTCTGGAAGACGTAGAGGATACATGGCCGGCTGGTGAGGTGGAGGCGCGCATAGGCGACTGGATGGCAAGGCCGCATCAGAAATGGACTATCACGGCCGTGCCTGATGCAGGAGGATATCTCGGAGGACCGTATTTCAGGATCGGAATCGAGGGTACGGACCGTTCGCTTGCTGCTGTCGAGGGAGCGGAGGTGACCGTGGTGGAGAAATTCACCGGCACTGATGAACAGCTCTGGAGGATCGAACAGCTGATCGACGGCACGTACCGCATCATGCCTAAGGCGATACCGGGATGCGACAAGCCTTATGTGCTTGTGTCCATCGCCGACAGCACTCCTACTCTCGCAGAGTACGACTTTGAGGACGACAACTGCAAATGGAACCTGAGGCTCATTACTCCGCTGGCTTCGTGCAATGCGGACAGACCGTTCGAGAATCCTCTTCTCTGGGCAGACGTACCTGATCCGGACCTCATCCGCGTCGGTGACGACTTCTATATGGTAAGTACGACGATGCATCTGATGCCGGGTGCTCCTGTGATGCATTCGAAGGATCTCGTGAACTGGGAGATCGTCAGCTACATCTTCGACAGCCTGGATCAGACTTCAAGATATGATATGAAGGACGGAACCGTCTATGGCAGAGGACAGTGGGCTACGTCGCTCCGCTACCGTGACGGAAAGTTCTACGCATATTTCTCTCCTAACGACACTCCTCCTCGCGGTTATGTGTACGCTACTGAGGACCCTCGCGGAAAGTGGGAACTTGTGTCACGTCCGCCGCATTTCCACGACGCCTCGCTCTTTTTTGACGACGACGGCAAGGCTTACATGATCTATGGTACGGGAATGCTTCGCGAGCTCAAGCCGGACCTTACCGATGTGCAGGAAGGCGGCCTCGACATGCAGATATTCGAGCGCGACAAGGAAGAAAACGCCCTTCTTGAGGGCAGCCGCTTCTTCAAGCATGAAGGGAAGTATTACCTTCTCATGATTTCATGGCCACGCGGCGGCATCCGCAGGGAGGTCTGCTATCGTGCCGACAGCATCGCCGGCCCGTATGAGAAGAAGGTAGTCCTTGAGACTCCGTTCGGAGGCTTCGGCGGCGGTGTGGCTCAGGGAACGATAGTGGACGACGGCAAAGGCAACTGGTACGGCGTGCTTTTCCAGGACAGGGGAGACGTGGGACGCGTGCCTATGCTGATGCCGTGCACATGGGTGGACGGCTGGCCTATGCTGGGCGATGCCCAAGGCAAGGTCCCTCAGACGATGGAGGCTCCGATAAAGGGCTATCATCCTGAACCGCTTACACGTAGCGACCGTTTCTCGAAGGGGGAACTCGGTCTGTGCTGGCAATGGAACCACAACCCGATAAATCAAGCATGGTCGCTTACAGAGCGTCCGGGATATATGAGACTCAGGACAGGACGTATTGCCGAAAGTATCTTCGATGCGCCTAATACTCTGACGCAGAGGATGGAAGGACCGGAGTGCAGCGCGGTAGTCGGCTTGGATCTTTCCGGTATGAAGGACGGTGATGTCGCAGGATTCAGCGCATTCAACAGCGATGCTGCGGTTCTCGCCGTATCGAAGAAAGACGGAAAACTGATCTTGACCATGTCGTCCGAGTCCGTGGGCCTGAGGAACAGTGACAAGGCGATCACCGATGTCCGCAGGACAGTTCAGGACGAGGTTGCCCTGGACAAGCCTGTGATCTGGCTGAGGATAGACGGAGACTTCCGTCCGGGACAGGATATCGCGAGATGCTGGTACAGTCTTGACAACAGAAGCTGGACCAGGATCGGCGACGACTTCAGGATGATGTTCGACTGGCAGCGCTTCTTCATGGGAACGAAGTACGCGATCTTCAACTATGCGACAGAAGAGCTTGGAGGATATGTCGATGTTGACTTCTTCCATTATGACAGGATTGATGATTAATGACACTGAATATGAAAAGAATTCTATTGTTTCTTGCCTCATTGACGATGGCAGCATGCGCCTTTGCGCAGGAAATAGGCACGGGTAACCCGTATCTTCCGTTGTGGGAGCATCTCCCTGACGGTGAACCGCGTGTCTTCGAGGATCCGGACAATCCGGGAAAATACCGTATATACATAATCGGATCGCATGATGTCCGCTTCAAGGACTATTGCGGATCGGATATCCGCATGTGGTCAGCGCCGGTCGAGGACCTCACTGACTGGACAGATGAAGGTCCGATCTTCACATATCAGTACAACGGGAAATGGGACGTCATGTTCGCTCCGGATCTCGTGGAAGTAAGGAAGAAGGACGGTACGAAGGAGTATTATCTCTATCCGCACAGCCGTGGCTGGCATCGTGAGGCCATGGTCTGCAAGGGACCTCGTCCTGACGGTCCTTTCACCCCGGTCAACCTCACTCCTGACGGAGAGAAGACGGTCGAGGGAAGTGTGCTCGGATTCGACCCGTCGATCTTTGTCGAGAACATCACTGATCCTGCGGATCCTGACTACGAGATAGGCTTCCGCGCATACGGATACTGGGGCTTCCAGAGGTCGTCAGCTGCACAGCTCGATCAGAATACCATGTATTCGGTAAGGCCTGGCACTGAATGGATTCCGTATTTCATTCCTGCAAGTGTCCGTTACGGCCTCATCAGAGATACTGGTGTGTCGGAATATCCTGCACTTTACAAGGACCAGAAGCCGGAGGATTTCAACTATTTCGAGGCGTCTTCGATCAGAAAGGTGGGTAACAAGTATGTGATGATCTTCTCAGGTTATTCGGGTCCGGATTACGGTATCGGAAGCAGCAACTCGACTCTCCGCTATGCGTACGGTGACTCTCCGCTCGGCCCATGGCGCAGCGGCGGCGTCCTCGTGGATTCGAGAGGTGTCGTGCCTAACCAGGACGGTACCGAACTGGTCGGAGGATATGCGGCTCATAACACCCACGGAAGCATCGAGCAGATCAACGGGAAATGGTATGTCTTCTACCATCGTCCGCCACGCGGTTTCGGCTTTGCACGTCAGGCGATGGTGGCTCCGATCACCATCGAATGGGATGAGGCTCTCGTGGCTGACGGCGGCACGCTGAAGATCCAGGGATATGATCCTTATGCAAAGGACGGCGTATGGAAGGCGGCAGCCTCTAACGGCCATGTATATAATGGTGCCGAGGTGACATCGGAAGGCTTTCAGATCTACGGACTCGATCCTTATAAGTATTACTCTGCGGGTTATGCCTGCTACCTCTCCAACGTGTCCCGCCAGCAGGATACATGGGATATCTGGGACAACAGCATGCCTGTAGACATGTATTCAGGGGATATCGTGGGATACAAGTACTTCGGTTTCGAGGGACTGGCAAAGGCGAAGGACGGCTTGAAGCCGTTCAAGGGTGCCAGGAAAGGCAATAAGACCGCGTTCAACCTCTTCCTCACTCCGAAGACCGACGAGGC
Organism: Bacteroidales bacterium; assembly: GCA_017937885.1. Taxonomy (GTDB): domain Bacteria; phylum Bacteroidota; class Bacteroidia; order Bacteroidales; family UBA932; genus Cryptobacteroides. The sequence goes on along the minus strand of JAGBCS010000055.1, from coordinate 1,644 downwards.
TTTCACGGTAAGCGTATGGCTTGACGGCCCATGGGACAACGATACATGGAAGGGCAAGAAGATCGCTGAGGTCAATGTTCCTGCAGGTTCAGCCGAGAAGGTGACAAGGTTTACCGTCGATGTCGCAAAGGCAGTCGAGGGACTCAAGGGCAAGCATGCGATCTTCCTTGTAGCTGAAGGCGATGCATCAGGAAAACTCTGTGACCTCATGGGACTCGGATTCAGCAGAAAGGGTCAGATAATGAATTATCCGGCTCCTCCGGCTGTATCGATCTCAGTGGACGGAAAGGCTTTGAAGATGCCTTCTATCCCTGTCAGGATGACTGCCGATAACGGTTATACGGGATATGACCAGTATGAGGTGTTCTGTGATTTCGAGGTCAGCGATGCTCCTGTTGTCGAGGCTTCTGCTGACAATCCTCAGGTGAAGATCGAGGTCGTCCAGGCCCAGTCAAAGGATGGAAGGGCTTCTGTCAGATTCGACTATAACGGCATAGTAAAGACCTATACCGTAAATTTTAAGCCACAGGCTCCGGCACAGCAGCCGCGTCGTCAGAGACCGCAGGGCGGCTTTGGCGGTTTCCAGAAGCCTGATGTAGAGGTGCGCTGCTCTGAGAAGTTCACTGATATAGACTATGCAGGCGACGAGCAGGTATATCATCAGCTGGACATCTACCTTCCGAAAGAAAAGAAGGATCTCTATCCTGTAGTCATTCACGTCTACGGAAGTGCATGGTTCTCAAATAATTCCAAGGGAATGGCGGATCTCGGTACGATTGTCAACGCTCTGCTTGATGCAGGCTATGCTGTCGTCACTCCGAACCATCGCTCGTCAATGGATGCCAAGTTCCCTGCACAGATCCAGGATATAAAGGCTGTCGTGCGTTTTGTACGCGCAAATGCCAACAAGTTCAAGCTTGACCCGACCTTCATCGCCACATCAGGTTTCTCTTCAGGCGCCCATCTCGCAGGTCTGACTGCGACCAGCGGCGGAGTCAAGGAACTTGAGGGTAATGTCGGCGGAAACGAAGGCTTCAGCAGCAACGTCGACGCTGCGTGCTGCTGGTCTGGCCCGATGGACCTCCATTACATGAGCTGCGGCAAGGATGCAGACAATTGGAATCATGGTCCCGAGGAGGCTGTCATGGGCTTCAAGTTCGCTGGCAACGAGGAACGTTTCAAGACTCTCAATGCGACGAACTACATCGATCCTTCAGATCCGCCGGTGATCGTGTTCCATGGTACGGCAGACAATGTCGTACCTCCATGTCAGGGACCTCATTTCTACGAGCTTCTCGACAAGGCGGGTGTGGATACAGAACTTTATATGGTGGAAGGCGGAGGCCACGGCATGGGAATGTATGCGCCGGAAAACCTCAAGAGGATGACGGATTTCCTCAACCGCATCCGCACGGCAAACCAGAAGTAGTGATGAAAGAATAAGCTGGCCAGTCGGCCAGCTTATTCTTTCATTATCTCATGATGGTTGCTTCGCGGTCAGGACCGACAGAGATGATCTTGATCGGTACTTCGAGGAAGTTCTCCATGAATGCGATGTATTCGCGGAATTCCTTCGGAAGCTCCTCTTCTGCGCGGCAGTGAGTCAGGTCGGTATGCCATCCCTTGAATTCCGTGTAAACAGGC
>JAGBCS010000054.1 GCA_017937885.1 Bacteroidales bacterium | reverse complement strand
TAGCAGCAGCTACACCACCGTTCTGGAGAGCATTCTCGATCTTTGTAAGGAGGCTCTTTGTGTTGGTCTTTGAGAAACCGAGGTAAAGGATACGCTCGATACAGAGAGCGAGACCGAGGATAAGGCAGGCGATAACGAGAGCCATGAAGCCTGCACCACCTTCGATGAACTTGGTCTTGAGGGCCTGGTGCATTGGAGTCTCCTCAGGTCCTTCGAGATTCTCAGCTGGAGCAGCTACTTCCTCAGTTGCTGTTGGCTCAGCAGCCTGCTCGTCCTGAGCTGCTGCGTTCTGTGCAGAAAAGGCCATAACGCCCATTACTGCCAAAAACATGAAAATTTTTTTCATAATTGTTTTTGTGTGTTTGATTAATTTAAAGTATTGATTTGTTATTAGTTAATATCTTGTTTCCGGGATAGATGCAATACACCACCCCCAAAATCCTGCGCAATTTAGCAATTTATTTCCAAACGGCAATATTTATTTTGATATTTCGCCACGCAAATTCGTTTCCAGAGCCGTTTTCACATCTTCGGCCGAACTGCATCTGGCAAGAAGATGGAAGAGCTTGCCAAGTGCGCTTTCCGTTGTGCTGTCGTATCCGTTTGAAACCCCGGCAGCCTTCAGGCTTTTTCCCGTGGCGTAGATGTCCATGTTGACACTGCCTCCCATGCATTGTGTGACATTGAGGATGACCTTGCCCATCCGGGATGCTTCCCTCACGATTGACAGGAACCACTCCTTCGAAGGAGCGTTGCCGGCACCGTATGTCTCGATGATTATGGCTCTCGTCCCTGGACCGCACAGGATGTTCCTCACGACTTCAGGGGTTATGCCCGGATGTATCTTGAGGATGGAGACACGTGTGTCGAGCTCCTTATGGAACACCGGCCTTGCGTCCCATCGCTGAGGCTTTCTGATCAGGGCTTCGTTGTATCTTATGCTGATGCCGGCCTCTGCGAGAGGAGGGAGGTTCTCCGAGCGGAAGGCCCTGAAGTGGTCCGAATTGATCTTCTTGCTGCGGTTGCCCCTTATCAGCACGTTGTCGAAGCATATGCAGACCTCAGGAACGAGGGCGTGGCCTTCGCTGTCTTTTGCTGCGGCGATCTCGACTGCAGATATCAGGTTCTCCTTGCCGTCTGTCCTGGGAATGCCTATCGGCAGCTGGCTGCCGGTGAATATCACTGGTTTCGTGAGCCCCTCGATCATGAAGCTGAGGGTCGAGGCCGAATATGCCATGGTGTCCGTGCCGTGGAGGATCACGAATCCGTCGTAGTCATCGTAACGGTCCTCGATCAGCCCTGCCAGCGAGATCCAGATGGACGGCTCGACGTCGGAGGAGTCAATGAGAGGGTCGAAGGTGTATGAATCTATCCTGTATGCGAACTTGGCCAGCTCCGGCACTTCCGCAAGAATCTGGCTGAAGTCGAACGGCACGAGGGCGCCGACCTGAGGATCCTCCTTCATTCCGATCGTTCCGCCTGTGTATATGAGCAGGATGGCCGATCTTCTTTCCGTCGTGTTGCTTGTCATAATCCGAACAGTTTTATGGCGTTTTGGGTTGTGGTCTGAGCTGTTTCTTCGAGGCTTGCACCTGTCTGTGCCGCCAGTTTTTCCGCTATGTGGGGGATATAGCTGCTTTCGTTCCTTTTTCCGCGGTGCGGGACGGGAGTAAGGTATGGGGAGTCGGTCTCGAGAAGGATCCTGTCGAGCGGGATCTGGCGTACGGTCTCGGCGATTGAAGCCTTCTTGTATGTCAGTACGCCTCCGATGCCGATGTACCAGTCTCCCAGTCTCTGGAGTTCCCGGAAGGTCTCGATACTCCCGCTGTAGGCGTGGAAGACACCGCGCAGGTTGAGATGTCTGCAATCCTTCAATATGTTGATGATCAGCTCTGTAGATTCTCTGGAATGTATGATGACAGGCAGGTCGAGCCTGTCGGCGAGTTCGAGCTGGCTTCTGAATACCGTCTCCTGCTCCTTGACGAATTCCTTCGACCAGTAGCAGTCCATGCCGATTTCCCCGATGGCCCATATCCTGCGCTTCAGGTACGGCTCCAGCCTCGACAATTCTTCCTTCCAGTCCGCTCCTACTGAAGTGGGATGCAGGCCGAGACATGGGAAGACCGTCCCCTCATGCCTGTCGGCTATGGAGAACATCATGTCGCGTGTCTGCGAATCGATGTCAGGGAATACGATCCTGCTCACTCCGGCCTCAACCGAGCGGGCGATCGCGAGATCCTCTTCGCCGGCGAATGCCTCGTCGTAGAGGTGTGCGTGGGTGTCGATGAATTCCATGTGTCCCGAGTCTGAATGCATATCCTGCAAATTTAGTGAAATAATCGGAATGACATCCAGACGCGGGGCAAAAAATGGCCAGTCTGTCATCTGATCATCTGCCGGCAGCTACCGAACAGCGTTGCAGAAGGTCTATCGTTATGAAGCCGTCCATTTCAAGCATCCCCACTATTTCTGACAGAACTGCATAATCCAGCCCGGAAGCCGCAGAAAGGTCGTCCAGGCATATGTCTCTGTCATTCCTTATGGTCTTCATCACATGGGCCATCATGCCTATCTTTTCATCCGTGACGGCTCCTTTGTATACTTCCGTGAGACGTTCCTTGTCCTTGACCTTTCGGACTTCGGGGAGAGTGCCGAGCCTGAGCCCTTCGACAAGGTCGCGGACCGAGGTCAGCGGTTCGGCGATCTTGTCTCTGATGAGATGATTGCAGCCCTGTGACCTTATGTCGTCCGCCCTGCCGGGAAGTGCGTAGACCTCGCGGCCGTATGATGATGCGAGACGCGAGGTCATCATCCCGCCTCCCTTGGCCTTCGATTCCACGAGGATCACGGCTTCGCTCAGGCCGGCTATGATGCGGTTGCGCCTGAGGAAATGGATGGCCAGAGGTGCGGTCCCCGGAGGATAGTCGGTGATCAGTGCCGACCCTTCCGACGCCGCGATCCTTTCGGCGAATGACTGGTGCCTGTTTGGGTAGACTGTCTCGGGGCCGGTCGCCATGACCGCTATCGTGGGCAGGCCGCAGTCGAGTGCCGCCACGTGTGCGCATATGTCCGTTCCCAAAGCCAGGCCGCTGATGACGACCGGTTTTGCCGGAGAGGCGGCAAGGCCCTGTACGATCCTGCCGCACCAGTCCCTTCCGTAAGAAGAAATGTCCCTGGTTCCTACGACCGCAATGCGCCTCCTCGGAGCAAACAGGTCCGATACCGGTGTGGCGCTGCGGACATAAAGGCCGACCGGTGCGTCTGCGCAATCCCTGAGGAGTTCCGGATATTCTTCTTCCGTTATCCCGACAAAGCATATCCCGTCCCTTTCCAGAGCAGCCAGCTCCATCGCAGCGCTGTCGAGGGCCTGATGCGTGATCTGGCCCTTGTGCTTCGAATACGGCCCCAGCAGCCTGTCCTTGTCTCTGGAGTCCAGGAGGAAGACTCCAGCTGCGCTTCCGATGTGCGATATAAGGCTTGTGGCGATCTTCGGTTCGAAGCCGAAGATCCTGTTCAATGCGCATAGAGCGCTCTTCTCTTCAAAATTCTTCATGACGGCAAAACTAAACGAAAATCGGCCCCCAGTCAAGCTGGAAGGCCGATTTGTTGCCGATTATAAAAAAGATTTTTCTCTTTTTTATATAAATGTCACTTTTTTTATAATCAGGAGAACCGGATCATCAGATGATCAGGAGCGCATCTCCGTAAGGACCGAACTTGTAGTCCATCTCAAGAGCAGTCTTGTATGCCTTCATGACGTTCTCGTAACCGCCGAATGCGGCTACCGACATGAGCATCGTCGAGCCCGGACGGTGGAAGTTGGACACGATCGCGTCAGGAACAGCGAACCTGTGAGGCGGGAATATGAACTTGTTGGTCCATCCGTCATAAGGGTTCACCTCGTCGTTTGTCGTTACATATGTCTCGAGTCCGCGGATCACGGTGATGCCGACAGCAAGTACCTTGTGTCCGTTCTTCCTGGTGCTGTTTATGAGGTCAGCGGCCTCTTCAGTGATGATGAGCCTCTCGGAATCCATCTTATGCTTCGAGAGATCCTCGACATCCACTTCACGGAAATGGCCGATACCCATGTGCAGGGTGATGAATGCCTTGTTTATATCCTTGAGGATCATTCTGTTGAAGAGCTCGCGGCTGAAATGGAGACCTGCAGCTGGAGCGGATACTGCTCCTTCATGTCTGGCGAAGATGGTCTGGAAGTTCTCGGCGTCCTCTTCGGTGACTTCCTTCTTCACCCAGTCAGGTACAGGAGTCTGTCCGAGACCGAAAAGAGTCTCCTTGAAGTCCTCGTAGTTTCCGTCGAAAAGGAAGCGGAGGGTACGTCCTCTTGAAGTCGTATTGTCAATGACTTCAGCCACAAGGCTCTCATCCTCACCGAAATAGAGCTTGTTTCCGATCCTTATCTTTCTGGCAGGGTCTACGATGACGTCCCAGAGCCTCTGTTCGCGGTTGAGCTCTCTGAGGAGGAACACCTCGATATCTGCTCCTGTCTTCTCCTTGTTGCCGTAAAGCCTTGCAGGGAAGACCTTGGTGTCGTTGAGGACGAAAGTGTCACCCTTTTCGAAATAGTCGATGATGTTCTTGAAGAGCTTGTGTTCGATTTCTCCGGTCTTTCTGTCAAGTACCATGAGCTTGCACTCGTCGCGCCATCTCGGCGGCTCTGCGGCGATCCTGTCTGCCGGAAGATTGAACTGGAATTGTGAGAGTTTCATATATGTCTGTGTAATTTACTGCAAAATACATAACATTATACGATATTTTACAGATTTTGTTTCACTCTTCGTTCAAAAAAGTCAGATTTTTGCTTCTCTGAAGACTTCTACGATCGAAGGGTAGGTGTTCAGAAGGAAAGGTGTAAGGCTTGAGCGGGCTATCCATGCCGCCTTTGTGATGTCCTCCTCCCTCTGGGGAGTCAGGTCGGTCGGGTCCGTATAGAGCATGTCGTACCACCATGTATGTTTAAGATGCCACATTCCGTTGCGGCGGTAGCAGTGGTCAGTCACGCAGATCAGATCGCGCAGTTCGAGAGCGTCTATGCCTGTCTCCTCCTGAACTTCCCTCAAGGCCGTCACCTCTATATCCTCGCCGGGATCCTGATGGCCTTTCGGAAGGTCCCAGAGGCCGTTTCTGTTGATCAGCAGGTAGTCTCCGCGCCTGTTTGATACAAGTCCTCCTCCGGCATTGACCTCTACGAATTCCGAGCATATCCTGCGGTAGGTGCCTTCGGTATCGGAGGTCGGGATGCATACCCTGTGAAGCGAGTCGGAGTTCTCGACCATCTCTACAAGTGCATGTATGCTGATGCTCTCCCCAAGCGAGAACAATACGGCATTGGGGTCGCTCAATGCCGGGTCGTCCGGCGTGCATATGATGATGCATCTCTTCTCAAAGTATATCCTGTGCATCGTTTTTGTGCTCAATATTAAATTGTTTCGATATTTTTGCGCTATTCTGCGCAGTTTTGGTTATATTTGCACGATATGTGCCATCGGGCGGTTGCAATCCGTCTGCAAATATAGGCAGAAGAACTGAAAAACAATCAAAACAGACATAATATGGAATCAGTAGAGAAAGCAGTTGCCAAGTCTCTAATGGACATCAAGGCGGTAATGTTGAGACCTGAAAGTCCGTTTACATGGGCTTCAGGATGGAAGTCTCCTATTTATTGTGACAACAGAAGAATCCTTTCATATCCTGAGATCCGTCAGAACGTGTGCACATGGATGGCGGAAATCATCAGAAACAAGTATCCTGAGGTGGAGGTCATCGCAGGTGTGGCTACCGGAGCGATCGCTCACGGTTACCTCGTAGCGCATATCCTCGGAAAGCCTTTCTGCTATGTGAGGCCTAAGCCGAAGGATCATGGTACCGGATCGCAGATCGAGGGAATCCTCGAGCCGGGCTCGAAGGTCGTGATCGTCGAGGACCTTATCTCGACAGGAATGAGCAGCCTTGCTGCAAAGAACGCGCTCGTGAATGCAGGAGTTGATGTGCTCGGCATGGTGGCGATCTTCTCGTACGGCTTCAACAAGGCCCGCAAGGCCTTCGAGGATGCAGACATCGAGCTCACGACTCTCTCGAACTATGACGCTCTGATCGACGTCGCGCACGAGACAGGATACATCAAGGAGTCGGATATCGAGGTGCTCAAGGAATGGAGATTCTCTCCTTCGACCTGGGGAACAAACGAGTAGGCTATGGCGGTGGAGATAAAGAGCAAGAGGGCTACCGTGTCCAAGGCACCATACGAACTGTACATGGCTTTCGTGGACATGCGCAATTTCGTGCAGTTTCTGCCTGAAGACAAGAAGGCCGACGTCACCGCCGACTTCGATTCGATCCATGCGATGGTGCAGGGATTCAATATCGGAGTGAAGGTGACCGGCAGGACCCCGTACTCGAAGATCGAGTTCGCGGACGACGGCGCCCCGTTCCAGTTCAACCTGAAGATGCATTTCGATGCCGCCGCAGATCCGTACAAGACGGATTTCCAGATCGACCTTGATGCGGACCTCAACTTCATGATGAAGACGATTCTGGGAGGCAAGATAAAGGATGCTCTTGACAAGGTGGTGGACGGTCTGGTCGCCATGTCCGAGGGACGCATGCCTGAAGGAGTGGATCCTTCAATGTACCCGGAAGGCTTTGACCCTTCGAAATTCAAGGCCTGATGCAGATAAAGGAAATATTCGGAAAATATCTGGAAGAGGCGATAGGGAGCGAGAATGCCCTTGTCGCTTTTTCTGCATTTGACACTCCCGCTCATGTGTCGGTGAGGCGCAATCCCTTCAAGCCGTGCAGACAGTTCGAGGGACGTCCTGTGGCATGGAATCCATACGGCTGCATGCTTCCGGAACGTCCTCAGTTCACGCTTGACCCGTATCTTCATGGAGGAGCCTATTATGTGCAGGACTCTTCATCGATGTTTGTCGGTCATGTGTTCCGCGAACTGCTCAAGCAGACGGACATGCCTCGGATGAGGCCGGTGCGCGTCCTGGACCTTTGTGCGGCTCCGGGAGGAAAGTCGACGGATCTGGCCGCATCGCTCCGCGAGGCGTTCGGTGACGGCTTCATCCTTGTTTCCAATGAAGTGATGAAGCAGAGGGCCGGCGTCCTGGCAGACAACATGGCGCTTTGGGGAGACCCGAATGTGGTGGTGACATCCGATGACCCGCGTGCCTTTTCTGCCCTTCCGGGATTCTTCGATGTGATCGTGACTGACGTGCCATGCTCGGGAGAAGGCATGTTCCGCAAGGATGAGGAGGCCCAGCGCCAGTGGTCGGAAGACAATGTTGCCCTGTGCGAAGCAAGACAGCGCCGCATCATCGCCGACGTCTGGCCGTCTCTGCGCAGCGGCGGACTGCTGGTATATTCGACATGTACATTCAACAGATATGAGAATGACGGGAATGTCTCGTGGATAGCGGATGAGCTTGGAGCGGAAGTGCTGACAGGAGGCGGGCCCGCATGGGATTTCCCGGGAGTGATAAAGACGCAGATGGGGTATAGTCTCGTGCCGGGACACGTCGAGGGAGAAGGACAGTATTGTGCGGCTCTGAAAAAGACGGAAGACAAGGCTGACAGCTATGCAGATGTGCCATCGTCGGGGAAAAGGGAACGCGGCAGGCAGAACCGGAAGCCTGCCCAGACTCTTCCTGACGGCCTGAAGAAGCTGTTCAGCAAGGAGGTGGATCTCCGTCAGAAGGGGGAGACCATCACGGCGGTGCCTTCGGCCCTGACGGCAGATGTCGCTATGCTGGACTCTGATCTCCATGTGCTTGCTGCCGGTTGTGCTGTGGGAGTGATGAAGGGACGTGATCTTGTGCCCGATGCCGATCTCGCCCTGTCGCTCATGCTGGAGCCGGAGGCATGGCCTTCTGAGGAAGTCGACATGCAGACGGCGTTGGCCTTCCTTCATAAGGACGCGATAGCTCTTCCGGACGCGCCGAAAGGATATGTGATCATAAGATACGAAGGGCTGCCGCTGGGATTCGTCAAGAACCTCGGCAACAGATGCAACAACCTGCATCCTCAGGGCAGACGTATAAGAATGGATATAAGATGAAAAGATTGTTATTGATATTGTCGCTGCTTTCGGCAGCGGTGGCGGCGTCAGCGCAGGCTGACAGAATGGAACAGAAGTATGACCTTCTTGTCTCTCAGCTCGGTCCTGCAGGTGTCGGTGTGGAGACTGTCCTGAACAATTGGGAAAAGGCAGATTCGACCAACGCTAAGATGCTTATGGGACGCTTCAACTATTATTTCACCAAGGCCCAGTCCAGCGAAGTGGTCACCAGGCCGACGAAAAAGTATCTCGGCATGGATCCGATCCTGACCCTCAAGGATACGACGGGAGCTGATGTGCATTACTATCAGGTCAATGTGTTTGACGACGAACTCTACGGAGAGGCAGTCAAGGCGGCCGACAAAGCCATGAGGACATGGCCGGACAGGATCGACTTCCGTTTCATGAAGGCCAATGCATACATAGCGTATGAGAAGGAGAGTCCGGACATGGCCCTTGCCTATCTGATGAAGCTCGTTGACGAGAATCAGGTGAGGAGGCCTTCATGGACGTACGGCGACGAGAAGGTGGATGAGGAATTCTTCCAGGAGGCGATGCAGGAGTACTGCTACAGCTTCTTTTCGATAGGTAGTCCGGCTTCGTATGATGCCTTCTACAAACTGTCGGCAAAGCTATCTTCACTGTATCCGGACAATGTCGGCTACATCAACAACATGGGGTCATATTATCTTATAGCCAAGGAGGATTACAAGTCGGCCTTCAAGCAGTACAACAAGGTACTGAAGAAGCATCCGGACGATTATACGGCCATCAGGAACTGTGCCCTTGCCGCCCGCAAGCAGGGTAATGTCAAGCTTGAGAAGAAGTATCTTGAGATGCTCATGAAGCATGGCTCGGAAAAGGAGCAGCTCCAGGCCAAGGGCAGGCTTGAAGTCCTCAAGAAGAAATAGTACAGCCGGTGGACGCCTCGTTTTTCATAGCCGGAAGACTCAGATTCAAGGGGAGGATCGCTACTGTATGCGTGGCGGTCAGCTTCCTTGTGATGATAATTGCCGTATCGGTATCGTCCGGCTTCCGTCATGAGATAAGGGCGTCTCTTTCGTCACTTTCCGGGGATGTCATGCTGACAAGTCCGGACCGTAATGTCCTTGACCGGACAAGGCCGATCGAGGCCGATCCGGAATACCTGCCGTATGTCGAGGGTGTGGAAGCGGTCGAGAAGGTCGTGCCCGTAGTGTACAGGGCCGGTATCGTAAAGAACGGCGACGGTATGCACGGAGTCCTGCTCAAGGGCTTGCCTGAAGGCGTAGCGTCGGAAGATTCGACCGCCTTGGCGGTGTCCATCCCCAAGCGTCTCGCAGACCGTGCCTCCCTCAAGGCCGGAGACAGGATGCTCACATATTTCATCGGGGACAGGCTCAATGTCCGTCAGTTCAATGTGGTTTCCGTATACGATGCAGTAGTGGAGACTGATGACCGTTTTGTCGTATATGCTTCCGGGGCTGACCTTCAGAGACTTAACGGATGGAATGAAGACCAGGTGTCAGCTATGGAGATCATGTTGAAGCCCTCATTCCGCACGGAGGAAGGCATATGGGATGCCACCCAGCAGATAGGCACGCTTGTCAACGCCTGGTCGTCCCCAGACGAGGAAACGGTTGTCGCAACATCGTCCTTATCCGCATATCCCCAGCTTTTCAGCTGGCTTGACCTGATAGATTTCAATGTCTTTTTCATGATACTGCTGATGACGCTTGTCGCCGGATTCAACATGATATCCGGCCTGCTCATAATGCTTTTCGAGAATATATCTACGATAGGCCTTCTCAAGTCACTCGGCATGACTGACAGATCCATAGCGAAGGTGTTTCTGGCAAGTGCTGCTTCGCTGGTAGGGAAGGGGATGCTTATAGGCAACGCTGCGGCGCTGCTTTTCTGCATGATACAGGGTACGACACATCTTCTCAGGCTTGATCCTGAGAATTACTATGTGTCGTTCGTACCGGTTCATGTTGATTTCGGGATGATACTTCTGGCTGACGTCGCAGCCTTTGCAGCCATAATGATCCTGCTGCTTATCCCGTGTCTGTTCATTTCAAAGGTCGATCCTGCACGGACCGTGCGCGTGAAATAGCCTACGCTTCAGGACAGATCCTGCATATGGCGTCATAGAGAGCCATGATGTTGTCGATGTATGCGATGGTCTCGTGGCCCTGGAACTTGCCGAGCTTCACTGATTCTTCTTCGAGAATCGAATCCTCTCTCATGAGAGGGATCAGTTTCACGATCTCCTCCCATTTCGTACAGTCTGCCTGTCTTGTGATCGCAAAACTGCGGCAGTCGGCTATCCTTCCTTCTCCTGCGTTGTATGAAGCAAGGGTGAACTTTATCAGCTCGTCATGTTCGAGCCCCCACTTGCTGCATATTCTCTGAAGTCTCATGAGGTGGCTTGTGCCGGCCTTGAGGTTGTTCTCCGGGTCGAGAAGGTCGTCTATGCCATAGTATCCTGCGGTTCCGGGCATTACCTGCATGAGACCCTGAGCTCCTCTGAACGAACGTGAGTTTATCGAGAACCTGGATTCCTGATATACCACGGCTGCAAGCATCCTCCAGTCCCATCCGAGCTTGGCTGCATATTCCTTTATCAGGCTGTCATAGGGGCTGATTGTCTTAGACCTGATGCCCTTTTCTGCTCGGCGGAGGGGATTGCATACGCTTGAATATCTGTCTTCTATCTCGCTGTATGCCTTTGATGAGGCCATGTGGCTGATCCATCTGTTGATCTGCATCAGTTCGTGGTCAGCGTCCTCCTGCATCGCCCATGCCGAACATGGGTTGAGTCTTCTTGACAACTTGATTCCTTCTGCTGATGCGAGATCGTCAGCATGTGTTATGACGATGTCGACCTTGCCCTGTCTGAGCGAGTCGATGTAGTTTTCTCCTTTGCGTGAAGCGATGATGCTTACGCTGCATCTGTTGTCCTGAGCGAATCTGTTCAGGAGTTCGTAGTTGAGGCCTGTCTCGAGGCCGTGTGAGCCGTACATCTCATCTCCGAGATCTATCACACATGTCAGGTCCTTGCCGAGAAGAGCATCTTCCGAGTGTGCTCCGCTGAGGATCCTCTCGCTCTGGCTGAGCGGAGTGATACCTATGATCAATGCTGTTGCAAGAACGTATCTGAGTCTTCTTTTAATCTTTTCTGTAAGTACCATTATCTTCTGTTTGCAGTGCTCATCCTGCCGGCAGCACCTCTGCCTGCGGATCCTCCTCCGGCCATGCCGGTAGGTCTTCCTCCACCGCCTCCCGCGTTGGATGAAGCTGATGCACTTGTTGTTACCTTACCCGGTCTTACCCAGAACGGCCATGTGATTCCGAACTTTACAGCTCTCTGCGGAGCTATGTAGCCTGCTGCCGTGAAATAGTCTGCATGCTTGTTCGGCCATCCCATGTTGAGGTTCACCATCTTGATGAAGATGCTTGCCTTCTTCCATTGTATGTTCACGAAGGCGTCTATGTAAGGACAATTTCCGTACTTCTGCTCGTTCTGGTTGTGGAACACACTGAGAACCGGGTTGTATGCCGGGGCATACCATCTCGTGGTGTATGTTCCATGGGCACCGATCTGCATCTGCATGACGTTCTTTACGACATCGAACTGCAGATAGTACCTGAAGTTGAGGGCCAGCAGAGGAAGCGGCAGAACCTCCTGGTCAGAGGAGAGCTGCAGCATCGCCTGATGGTCCAGGTGGAACTTCCACAGCTGGAAGTTCTTCTGTAGTCTGGCTGTCATGACGCTCATAGGCTTCGGATTCTGTCTGACGATGCCAAGAGTGTCATAGTATATGTTGTTGCTCAGCAAGGCGTAGCCGAATGAAGCCGCCATTTCCCATCTTGGGATCGAGAGAGAAGCTTCAAGTCTGGTCTCCGAAATCTTGCCGAAGTCGTTGTCCCACTTGTAGTGATTTGTGAAAAGGTGCTGCTGATAGTAGTCCGGCTCCTTGAGTGAAGTCTCGAAGTGAGCCTTTGCTACGATAGGACTGTTCCTGTCCTTTCGGAACGGATAGGTCCTGAAGGATGCGTTTGCCTCAATGTTGAAGTCGTTGATCTCGTAGCCCAGGAAATTGTATTTTCCTCTTGCATCCCATGTCAGGTACTTCCTGTACTGACCCTGGGCTCCGGCATAGAGATAGACCGAATTCTGAACGACATTGCTGCTGCCCTCTACATAATCAACAGGCCTGAAACTGAAATAATTCGCAAGCTTGTCGCCTATACCTACATCCAGCTTCGATACGATGCCGTCATCCTTCCATGGCTGCAGCCTGACAAAGACCTTGTTCTCAAGCCTCATGACCCTGAGCGAGTCGTGGCTAGTGGTCGGATTGATGTAGAAACGGTCATGGTAGAACTCCCTGCCGATCTCATCAGTGATGTTGTCCGTGTAGGTCTTTCGGAATACGGAGTACTCGCTGCTGTGACCTATGAAGGCTGTAGTGACGTCCGTGTCGAGAGTCGCCGTGTCAGCTGCGGCCTTTGCCATCTGCTGCTCAAGGGCCTCCTGGGCAAGAACGTATGCTACCGATGCAGAATCTCCGTGGGCCTTGATGCTGTCTCGTGCGGCCTGGATCCTTTTCTTTTCCCTCTTTCCCTTTATGTCCTTCAGGAAATCGAGAGGGATTCTGTAGGTCTGATCAAGATAGACGGTGTTCTTCTTAATGCTGTTGCTTGCGTCACGCAGGTAGACCTCGATCTCACGCGCGTCGACAAGGGTGTCCCGGATCCATGACTCGTCGATGATTCCTCCGTTTTCACTCTTCTCGATCTTGTTGTAGATGAAGCCTGCGTGCATCAGGTACTTCTCTCCCAGATAGTTTACTGCAGCATTGAAGGTCCTGTTTCCGGTATCCTCTCTCTTCAGCATACCGTTGCTGCCGAACCTGTGGAAGCCGATCATCATGTTCAGCTTCGGGGTGATGTTCTGGGTTGTGAGTACCCTTACATTGGATTCTTCCTGTTCCTTGTTCGCGAACAATGTTCCATAGTAAGCGAGCTCGGTGTAAGGTGTCTTAGTGTTGAATTGCGGAAGCGTCTCCGCAGTGTAGTTGTATAGCTGGAATGGAGCGTAGAAGATCGCATTGTCTTCATGCTGCCTCTTGAAGTAGTCGTAAAGCTGTACGGGACCTCCTGCAACTCCGAGCCATGTGGCATTAAGGTCTTCCCTCATGAAAGGATAGTCGTTGAAGTTGTAGTTGTAGGAAGTGTCCGCAGCCATGTCGCGCAGATCCTCGAGATTCTGGAAATCGGTGTCCAGATGCCATGTGATGATCCTCTTGTAATGGAGGGAGTCGGGAATCGCGTAAGTCTGAAGTATGCGCGGAGTCGCTTCGATGACGCTGTCCTTGTAGGCCTTGATGCTGTCCTTGATCTCGAGCTTGCGGTTGGCTGCAGCTATGAGTCCCGGGAGGGCCTGCTCGGCATCATACTTCTTCCTCTCCCTGCGCGACAGGGATGCATACCATGCATTATGCTTCGCGATAGCGACGTCGGTGGAGTCCTTTATATATAATGAGTCAAGTCTGGCGAGCTCCAGGGAATCTCCTGCAGCCATCAGTGAATCGCGGACCTGGAAACGTGTTGTCGAATCCTTGATCGCGATGTAGTACTTGAACTTGAACGGATCGGTGTATTGAAGCGAATCCGGTATCCGGATCGTGTCGCGAGGATTGAGGACAGTGTCGGCAACAGCCGCCGTCGAGTCTGTCGCGATGCTGTCAGAAAGGGGAAGGAGCGAGTCCGAAACAGCTAACGAATCATGTAACTGGCTGAGTATGAGTGAATCGGCGTGTCTGCGAAGACCCGCCATCCTGCCTGCGTCAATACCGAACGACTGCGCCGCCGCAATCATTACCAGCACGACAGGAACCCATATTTTTGCCAAAAAATCCTTCATACAAGACGGCAAAGGTACGAATAATTATTTATTATTCAATACCTATGCCTTCCTGGCGCATTTCCTCGAGGGCTTTGACATGTCCCTCATGATCAACGTATGCGATGCAGTCCTTCAACAGGCGGACCTTGAATCCCGCCTTAAGAAGGTCTTCGCATGTGTTGCGTACGCAGTATTCTGTCGCAATTCCGCAGACGTATACATCGGTCGTGTCGAGCAGCTCAAGTATCTCGCCGAGGGACTGACCAGCGTTGTTCACTCCCTCGAATCCGGAATACTGCTCCACAGACTTGTCGCAGCCCTTGTCGAAGGTCAGCTCCTCGCACACATATGGCTTCAGTTCTTCATGTATTTCGCCGCCATGTGTGCCGGCCACGCAATGAGGTGGCCAGATGCCTCCCTGCTCCTTGAAGGACGAATGGTCTGCAGGGTGATGGTCGCGTATGAAGAGGATAGGGAAGGTGTCAAGTATCTCATGTTCCTCTCCTCCCTGTCCTTTCGTCTGGGAATCGATGAATCTGAGGGTTTCCTTCACTGCATTGTCTGCATTCTGACATGCGAGGCTTCCGTCGATGAAGTCATAAAGCATGTCCACTACTACCAAAGCGCTGTTTTTCATAACTTGAAATCCTTTATCTCTGTCACAATCCTGTTTATGATGCCCATCTTAAGGTTATAGAGGTCGTCCGAGATGTCTACCTTGTAGTAATGAGGGTTTATAAGACGTCTCTCGCTCGGGCTGAAATGCATGAGTGTCCTGTTGAAATATTCCTTCTTCTCCTTGAGCGTGTGGTGCGGGACACAACGCTTTCCGTTCTCGATCACCTTGTGCTGCATGGTCAGTGCCGTATATGTGCCGGCCTCGAAGGTCTTGGTCTTGTACCGGTCGTACTCATCACATACGGTGAAGGTCTCCCCGGCTTCGATCTGCCTGCTGAGCGAATCGCCTCTCAGACATGTGACGTCGACCTTGAAGATCTCTCCCTTCGACGGGTCGTCGATCATTATCCTGTATGTGATCTGGAATCCCGGGTTGATGAGCTTTATCTTGTCTTCGGAACGCTTGAGCACCGCCTCGCCGTCGATCTGCACGAGCTTGTATACGTTGCCGAAGCATGGCGCGGCCTTCGAGGTAGCGATGGCGTCGCCGACGCCGTATGAATCGATGCAGGCTCCCTGGCGCTCGAGGTCGGTGATCAGGTACTCGTCCAATGAGTTGGTCGCGAATATCCTGCATTTCGTGAGGCCGTGTTCGTCAAGGATGCGGCGACATTCTGTCGAAAGGTATGCAAGGTCGCCGCTGTCCAGCCTTACGCCATAACCTGGTTCATAACTGTCGTCAATGCCGTTCTCTCTATAGGCCTTGATGGCGTTGAGGACTCCGCACTTGAGCGTGTCGTATGTGTCGATCAGGAGGATGATCGGTTCGTTCCTGTGAGTCTTGATGTATGTGTCGAAGGCCTTGAACTCTCCGGCGACGCTGCTGCCGAATGCTGTCACGAAACTGTGGGCCATCGTGCCGGTCGAACCGTAGTCGAACATTGCACCAGCCATTATGTTGGAGGTGCTGGCGCATCCCGCGATTATCGCTGCCTTGGCGCCATAGGTCGCCGCCCATGGACCATGTGCCCTTCGCGAGCCGAATTCGCTTACCGGACGGTTGGTCGCGCGGCATACGCGGGACGCCTTTGTCGCCACCGCCATCTGGTGGTTCATGATGCACAGCATAGGGGTCTCAAGCACCTGTGCCTCGATAAGCGGACCTTCGATGATGACTATCGGCTGGTTAGGGAAGACGATCTCGCCTTCGCGCATCGCGTAGACGGTTCCTGTGAATCTCATTGCGGACAGATAGCCGCGGAATGCCGAATATTCCTCTCCGGGCAGGAACTTCTCGAAGAAGGAAGGATCCATGTTGCCGAGGTTCTCAACCATCTCAATGATCTCGTCAGTGCCGCTGACGACTGCCCAGTTGTTGTTTTCGGGTGCCTTTCTGTAGAAAAGATTGAAGACTGCGGTCTGGTCTTTCATCCCGCTGTCGTAAAAGGACTTTCCCATGGTGTACTGGTACTTGTCCGAACAGTATGCGTTATTCAGCATGTCCGTCAGTATTTGAAAATCACACAAATTTAATCTTTTTGTCTGAACATTTTCGTAAATTCGCAAAAAACTACAAGAAAACAGGTAGAAAAGCAGCCATTATGGAACTGAATTCATTATATGAGTCATATTATGGAACGGCACCGGAAGCGGT
Organism: Bacteroidales bacterium; assembly: GCA_017937885.1. Lineage (GTDB taxonomy): Bacteria > Bacteroidota > Bacteroidia > Bacteroidales > UBA932 > Cryptobacteroides. The sequence continues at coordinate 31,653 of JAGBCS010000054.1, read as the reverse complement.
CGAGCCGATAGGAGGATCCGCAAGCAACAGACGCTATTTCCGCCTGTCTTCTGCAGCGGGGACATGTATCGGTGTGGAAGGTGTTGACGTGCAGGAGAATGCCGCCTTTGTCGGTATCGCCGGACATTTCCGCGGGAAAGGGATCAATGTTCCGGAGGTCTATGCCGTCAGCGAGGACGGCCTGGCCTATATCCAGGAAGACCTCGGATTCCGGATGCTTTGTGACGATCCGGAGCCCGATCTTCTCTGCCGGACCATGGCGGCCTTGCCGAAGATCCAGTTCGAGGGCGCGGCAGGACTGGACTTTTCGATCTGCTACCCGCAGCCTTCCTTCGACCGCAGGATGATCCTGTTCGACCTCAATTATTTCAAGTACTGCTTCCTGAAGCCTTCAGGACTGGAGTTCAATGAGGTGATGCTGCAGGATGATTTCGAAAGATTTGCCGACGACCTCCTTGAGGATCAGACGGATACATTCATGTATCGCGACTTCAATGCCCGCAATGTCATGGTGCGTGACGGCGAACCGTACTTCATCGATTTCCAGGGAGGACGGCGCGGACCTGTCTATTATGATGTCGCGTCCTTTGTGTGGCAGGCGCGTGCGAGGTATCCTGAGGCACTGAAGCAGAGACTGGTGGACAGTTACATGCAGGCGCTTTCAGAATATTCGGACATTCCTCGTGAGACGTTCGGACAGAGGCTGAGACTGTTTGTCCTGTTCAGACTCCTGCAGGTTCTGGGTGCGTACGGATTCAGGGGGTGGATGGAGCACAAGGCGAACTTCGTGACAAGCATACCTCCGGCAATCGAAAGCCTCCGGGCCCTGATCGAAACACCTTTCGAGGAGTATCCGTATCTGATGCAGACCCTCAAGAGCATGACGGAACTGCCGAGGTTTGCGTCCGGAGTTCCCAATGACGGAGTCCTCGAAGTCAAGGTCTGCAGCTTTTCATACAAGAAAGGCATACCGGAGGACCCTACAGGAAACGGAGGAGGATATGTCTTCGACTGCCGCTCGATCCATAATCCGGGACGATATGAGCCATATAAGAAACTGACAGGCAGGGATGAGGCGGTGATACGTTTCCTTGAGGACGACGGAGAAATCACCGGATTCATGGAGCATGTGTACGGAGTCGTCGACCCTCATGTAGGTACATACAGACGTCGCGGCTTCACAAGCCTCATGGTCAGCTTCGGCTGCACAGGTGGACAGCACCGGTCGGTATACTGCGCCGAGCATCTCGCTCATCACCTGCATAAGCAATTTCCAGACATCCGTGTACGCCTGATCCACAGGGAACAGAAAACAGAAGAAACATTATGAAGGCATTCATCTTTGCTGCGGGACTCGGAACCCGCCTCAAGCCATTGACTGATACCCTTCCGAAAGCGCTCGTTCCGGTTTGCGGCAGGCCTCTCATCGAGCATGTCGCGCGCAGGCTGATGAGTTTCGGAGTGGACGAGGCTGTGGTGAACGTGCATCATTTTGCAGACAGCATCGAGGACTGGATCGCCCGGCAGGACTGGATCTGCGGACCGGGGCAGGAAAAGAAGCCGGGCTGCATGCTTGTACAGGTCAGTGACGAGCGCAGGCTGCTTCTGGAGACCGGTGGGGCGATACTCCATGCCCGCAGGTATCTTGAAGGGTGCGGAACATTCCTGATACATAACGTCGACATCCTGTCGGACTGCGATCTCGGGCAGTTCGCATCCCGGGTCCGCCCCGATGCTCTTGCAACTCTTCTTGTAAGCCGTCGCGAGTCGTCGCGTTACCTGCTTTTCGATCCGGAAACCATGAGGCTGGAAGGCTGGACCAACGTCAGGACCGGAGAAATGCGTCTTGCAGGTCCTCATGTCGATCCGGACCGCTCCCTGAAGCTGGCCTTTTCCGGGATACACATCCTCTCTGACAAGGTACTGGACGTGATGGAGAGATATGCATCGTCACATGGAATGTATATTGCATCAGATACGCCTCGCTTTCCGATAATGGACTTTTATCTGGACGTCTGTCATCTGTTCAATATTTATGGAGTGCAGATGGATGGGGTCAGTATCGTGGATGTGGGAAAGATGGATACGCTGGCCGCTGCAGAGAAGATGGCCGCGTCTGTATGTAAGGATTAATGAATCAACAGTAAAGCTATATGAAATTCTTGGGAAATCTTTTGTGGATCATCTTGGGCGGATTGTTCGTGGCCCTGTATTATTGGATCATCGGCATCCTGTTCTGCATCACTGTCATCGGAGCTCCTTTCGGAGTGCAGCTGATAAAGCTGGGTACCTTCGCATTATGGCCATTCGGTCATGAAGTACAGCCCGGACCGAATGATTCGGGCTGTCTTTCGATCGTCATGAATGTCTTGTGGATACTGCTCGGCGGCATAGAGATCGCCCTTACGCATCTTGCGTTCGGAGCAATCTGCTGCATAACCATAGTAGGAATACCTTTCGGTATCCAGCATTTCAAGATGGCGCTTCTGGCGCTCATGCCTTTCGGCAAGCGGATATCCTAGTCTATCGTCATCGCAGGAATCTCGTCGCAGTTGCTGCGTGCACCATCTTTGGCAAACGGGATGTTGCGCAGTACTACGAAGGCGGCCGCTGTGAAGGCTGCGCATGCGATGAATATTCCCGCATAGGCCCATGGGCTGAGGACTTCCGTGAAGTTATCAGCATCGGCAAGTGACGGTATCTTGCTGAAAACCACGGCCATCGTGTTGTTGACGCAGTGCATGAGCATCGTCAGCTTCAGCGAGCCTGTCTTGTAGTAAACATAGCCGAAAATGAGACCGAGGATGAAGGCAGGGAGAGCCTGCCATGGATTCATGTGCAGTACCGCAAAGAAGATTGCCGATACTGAAATGGCTGCGGCAGGACCCATCTTCTGAAGCAGTCCTCTGAGCACGAGTCCGCGGCAGAGCCATTCCTCAAAGAGGGGAGCGAACACTGAGACTGAAAGGAGAGTGACCCAGACCGGTCCCTGCATGAGCTGTTCCATGGTTGTGTCGAACCATTCCGGCGTTGGAGGAAGGATGAGGTTGAGGGTGTCTGCCATGAAGGCGGTAGCCATCGTCATGACCGAAACAGTCAGGGCCATCCGAAAGCCTCCGAGACTTCCGAAATGATTGCTGTCCAGCGCATATCCTGTCTCGAAGAACTCGTTCCTGCGGCTCTGTGCGGAAGCATAAAGAAGCGGCGGAATGAACATGACGGGATATGATATGACAGTGCCGTACATCATGACGAAATCCGCGGAAACGAATGCCATGACTGAAACGATGAGGCTTCCGAGTACGGCTCCGATCAGAAACATGAGGAAGAGCATGAACATACCTCCTGTTCCCGGAACACAATATGAATAAGTCGAGAAGAGGTCGTATGAACCTCTTCTCGAATGTCTCTTGAAAAATGCCATTGTCCTATTTCTTATATAAAGGTGTAGGGTAAACTCCCTGATCGGCAAACTCCTGGAACTTTGCGACGACGCCCGGGCGGTCTTCCTTGAAGGTCACTCCGAACCAGCGTGACGGAGTGGAAAGAAGTCCGGTCCTGCCGGTGCCGTCCTTGATCATGCAGTCGATTGCGTAAGGGATGTAGAACTCTGCCTTGAGCTCGTTGATGTTCTTCTCAAGGAACGTCTCGAAGATGGCTGCGCTCTTGTCGAAATAGTCAGGAGTGAAGCCCCACATGTTCATCGAGCAGAGTGCCTTTCCGTCAAGTTCGACCTTCTCGCCTGTAACGCTGTTCTCACCATAGATCTTTCCGTCTTCGGCTCTTGCGATCTTATGATGCTCGACCACGTTTGTAAGCACTCCGTCAGCGTCTGCAGTACAGATGCCTCTTGAAACTCCGCCAGACTCCGAAAGCGTGTTCTCGAGCTCGAAACCTACGAGGCAGTACTCTCCGGTCTTTCCCTCATGGGCCCTGAGCCAGTCAGCGAGGATGCGGAATGAATCCTTTCCATAGTAGTCGTCACCGTTGATTACAGCGAACGGTTCCTTTACGACGTCCTTGCCCATAAGCACCGCATGAGCTGTTCCCCATGGTTTCTCGCGCTCAGGATTGAGGGTGAAGCGTGAAGGGATCTTGAAGAGTTCCTGAGTTACGAACTGGAACTCAAGAGGCTGTCCGTCAACGCATTTCACGTTGCTGTATTTCTCCTTTACCACCTGCTCCATCTGCTCCTTGAAGTATTCTCGAACGATGTATACGACCTTGCCGAAGCCTGCCTGCACTGCGTCATAGATCGAGTAGTCGATGATTGTTTCGCCGTTCGGACCGAGGCCGTCCATCTGCTTGAGTCCGCCGTAGCGGCTTCCCATTCCGGCTGCAAGAACCAAAAGTGTCGGTTTCATATTCTTTAACATTATTTATAAATTGAACATAAGTATAATCTGTCACGGAGTCTGTCACTTTTTTCAAGGGCGTGCTGCAAAAAGTCTTCAAAAATAACTATTTTTGTCGATAGAACATTAAAGAAATTTCAATTTTGGGAAAGATAAGAGACATATTCCATGGCCCGCATCGTAAATTCGCGTGGTTTGTGACCGTTACGACATCGGTTTTTGTGTTCCTCTGGATCGTAGGACCGGGAAATACCGTCATTCATTGGGCCAAGGCCGGACTTGAGATCAGGAGACAGGAGAAGGTGATCCGCGAGTATGAACTTCAGAATGCCGGGATGGACAGACGTGTCAACATGCTGAAGACCGATAAGGATACATTGGAAAAATTCGCCAGAGAACAGTTTCATTTTGCTGCCCCTGGCGAAGATGTATACGTGATCGACTGATCTTTCTAGAAACCTGTGTATGTCCAAGGAGTTATCGCCCTGAGCTCCTCCTTCACTGATTCTGATACCTCAAGGGTCTCGATGAATTCTGCGATGACCTCATGATTGATGCCCGCACCTGTACGAGTCAGCGCCTTGAGCGTTTCGTAAGGGTTCGGGTAGTTTTCTCTGCGGAGGATCGTCTGGATGGCCTCTGCGACAACGGCCCAGTTCCTTTCCAGGTCGGCACGGAGCGCGTCTTCGTTGAGGATGAGCTTGCCGAGGCCCTTCTTGAGCGAATTAAGCGAAATGATTGAATGAGCGAGCGGCATGCCGATATTGCGAAGCACGGTCGAGTCCGTGAGGTCACGCTGCAGGCGGGAGATCGGCAGCTTCATCGAAAGATGAGTGTACAGTGCGTCTGCGACGCCGAAATTGCCCTCTGCGTTCTCGAAGTCTATAGGATTCACCTTGTGCGGCATCGCTGACGAACCTACCTCTCCTGCCTTTACCTTCTGGCGGAAGTATTCCATTGATATATAAGTCCATATATCGCGCGAGAAGTCGATGAGGATCGTGTTGATGCGGCGCAGGCAGTCGAAGAGGGAGGCGAGGTTGTCGTAATGCTCGATCTGTGTCGTAGGGAACGATCTCTTGAGACCGAGTGAGGCCACGAAATCATTGCCGAAGGCTATCCAGTCGATGCCCGGGTATGCCACCTTGTGGGCGTTCATGTTGCCTGTCGCTCCGCCGAATTTGGCCGGATATGTGAGGAGCGAGAACTGTCGGATCTGTTCTTCAAGACGTGCCACGAATACGTTGAACTCCTTGCCTACGCGGGTTGGAGAAGCCGGCTGGCCGTGGGTCTTTGCAAGCATAGGGATCTCAGCCCAGTCTGACGCCATGCCCTTCATGATGCCGAGGACTTCCTGAAGCAGAGGCATGAAGCACTCCTCGACAGCCTCCTTGAATGAAAGAGGCACGGAGGTGTTGTTGATGTCCTGAGAGGTAAGGCCGAAATGGACGAATTCGCCCCACCTGATGATGTCCATCTCCTTGAAGCGGTCCTTGATGTAGTACTCGACAGCCTTCACGTCGTGGTTCGTAACCTTTTCGATATCCTTTACCTTTGCCGCATCCTCCGGAGTCATGGTCCTGTATATGTCCCTCAATGCCTCGAATTTCGATCTGTCGAAATCTGCAAGCTGAGGAAGGGGAATCTGACAGAGTGCGATGAAATACTCGATTTCGACGCGGACGCGGTAGCGTATGAGCGCGTACTCGCTGAAGTATTCTCTAAGTGGTTCAGTCTGACGTGAATAACGTCCGTCTACAGGCGATACCGCCAAAAGTGAGTTGTTGTTCATTTCGTGCTTTTTATGAATTGTCGCACAAAGATATAAAAAATCGTCGATAAGGCCAATTTCACTGAATGCATAATTGTTTTCTGCGAAAATACTGCTATATTTGCGCGTTTGATGTAAATAACCATATTATAAATCAATAAGATAATGAAAAGAATTCTTTCAATGATCGTGTCGGTAGTGTCACTCGCCGCTCTTTCGTCTGTGACCTCATGTACTCCTGAGGAACAGCAGTCAGTGCCTCTTACGCTGACATCATCGATAGTGGAGACTGACTATGCAGAGATTGAGTTTGTGGCAAACGGCATCTCGCAGATCGCATACTGCATCTTCGACAAGGCGCAGGACAATCTTCTCCCGACCGTGATCTTTGCTTCCGGTACAGTGGTGGACGTGAAGACTACGTCTGTGATCCGCATTGAGAATCTTGATGCAAACAAGAGGTATTATGTCTATGCTGCAGCGAAAGTGAGTGATGTCGAGTTCCTTGACGAGGTTCTGAGCATCAACTTCAGGACAAAGGCTTATGACTTCGACCAGCTGATCACTCTCGTGGAGCCATATTACCAGGGCTATAAGCTGCACCTTACGATGCCGGAGTCAGTCAGGAACAATACCATGAATGCAATCCGCTTCAACTACAGTTCGATTCCGATGTACCTGACTCTGAGAAACAGAGGTACTCTCGATATGGAGATGCTTCTTACAAACGGAGGCAAGCATGTCAGGACGGATACCACGATCGTTAATACTCCTGAAAATGAATACCTCCTTGACAAGGATGGTAACGTCGTATATGACGAGTACGATCAAGCCGTGATGATCCATGAACCTATCGCTCCGGGCGAGCCATATGTGTTCCTTGCAGGAGAGTTCACAATGGGCGAGAGCATGTACGGATGGGGACAGGGTTACTATACCCCTCTCTTTGACCTGAACGGCTTCATCGAGGGCGTTCCCGGAACAGGTTCGAATGTCGTGAATAACGGATTCCATGATCTTTCGGATCCTGATCAGGACCCTTATTGGACAGGAAACATGCAGAAGCTTACATTCAAGACTCTTGAGCCTCAGCCGCTTGATGCGGAGTTCGATATCGACGTGGTGACTTCTCCTGTGGAGGCTACCATCAGCATCGTTCCTTCAGACAATGTGGCTCTCTACTGCTACACTGTTCTTGACCAGGGTACTTATGACGAAATCCTGAACAGCTGTCTGGACAAGAATGAAGACTGGCTTCAGTGGTTCGTTTCTTCATACTTCGCGATGTTCAATCTGGGCATTTCATATGAGACCGGTCCGATAAGGATCAATGCAGGCAATTTCTTTGCAGCCAACCACCTTGAGGCCATGGCTGATTATCATATACTTATAACGGCTCTCGGTGATGAGCAGGGATCGACCCAGAAGTTCATCCACGAGAAGTTCACTACAGATCCTAAGGTGCTTCCTGCACCGGAGGTAGTTGTGACAGCGGTGGAGGACAAGGAGCATGAGTACGAGGTGAAGTTCAACATCAGGAAGGCGGAAGGCTCTTCAGACATAACGGCAGCTCAGTTTGCTTGCAACTATGTGAGGGAGTGGCAGCTGAGCCTCAACGGCGGTGCAACATACGATGAACTTGTGGCTTCTTCATACGCTTCATTCACAGCTGACGAGATCGAACTCATCAACTCTCCTGAAGGATATACCGTTTCGTTCCCTTCTGTCGATGACCAGACCAGCCGTATGGCAGTCCTTGTGCAGAATGCCGAGTATACTTCCAACAGGATAGAGAACGCGAGATCTTCGGCTGTGGCGGATTGTTCTACAAAGGCACAGGTGCTCAGACCTCGCGTGAATTCGGACCTCTTTACTGAACTTGAAGGCGAATGGACAGCAACCGCAACCCTCCACTTCAGAGAGTATGACGATAATAACGAGCTGATAGAATATGATCAGAAGGTGACCACCGTCATCGACATCATCAATGACTTTACCTATCCGTCATCGTTGACTCAGGATATCTATGACCTTTATGAGGAGGAAGGTCAATGGACGACTGAGCGCGTGGATGCCTTCTTCGAAGACTACAAGGAGACTGCAGATCTCTTTGAGAGAAACAGAATGACATATCAGAACAGGCTTCTCTGCATCGGTTGGTTCCCGTATGACATCTATCCTGAGAGCCGTCTTGAGAAGGCATCTCCATGGGATCTTTTCACCCACAGGGATTACAGCTGTATCGACTGCTCGCAGATCTTCTTTGACTTCGGACCTAAGTGGTGGCTCGAGATCGCGGAAGACGGTACTGTAACAGCTCCGTTCGATGCTGACAAGTTCCTGCCTATGACCAACTGGAGAGGCGACGCATTCCATTTCGGAGTATATGACCGCGTTTCGAACCATGGTACCATCGTGCCGAGCGAGGGACAGACGAGCTCAGTGCCTGTGGAGGTGTCTGCGGACAGAAAGACCATCACCCTTAAGGCAATCGAGAGGGACGGCGTGAAGTACTATCCTAATGCTATCAGCACTTCAAGCATCGCAATGCCTGTCGTTTCCGAGGTCGTCCTGAAGAAGAACGACAAGAAGTCTGCAAAGGTTGCTCCTTCATTCAAGGCCGATGCGGTTGTCCCTTATGGAATCAACCATGTCGATGCAGCCGGCAACAGCGTCAAGTTCCCTGAAGTTGTGGCCCAGAAGAGCATGACCGGTCTTGTCGAGCCAGTGAAGTTCAAGTATGTCGAGAACCCTAGCGTCATCACTAAGGAGTCTCTTGAGGAAGGACTTCGCAAATATGCTGAAAAGTACAACATCAAATAAATATGCTGATGAATAACATCTGGAAATATGCATCGCTGCTCATGACGGCAGCGGTGCTTTCCGTGTCTTGTGGAGGAGACGGCGGAAGTACCGGTATCGATCCGGAACCTCCTGTTAATGTGGACGGTGAGCTCACCCTGACAATCGACAAGGACATCATCCGAAATGACGGATCCGATGCCGCAGTCCTCACAGTCAAGATGGGAGAAACGGTACTCACTGAAGGCGTGACTTTCTTTGACGGTGACAACAAGGCTATGGATATCACTGACTTCAAGTTCAGGACCGACAAGTCAGGAGTGTATGAAATATGGGCAAGCTATCTTACCTTCAATACTGCGAAGGTGTCCGTGACTGCGGTTCCGGCAGGTATGCCTGAGACTCCTGCAGACCCTCAGCCTGAGAAGACATCGTTCCATCGCAATGTCCTCCTTGTGCAGTTCACAGGTACAGGCTGTACAAACTGCCCTGGCATGAAGACCATCCTCAAGCAGGTGATGGAGGAAGAGGGAATGAAGGACAAGATCGTCAAGGTCTCTGCTCACAACTACAATGAAGATGACCCTGCATATCTTAACAAGCAGCAGTTCCCGGGCGCAGGCGGTTATCCGACAATCAGTCTTGACATGATTGATTTTCAGGCCCTTACTACAGGCCTGACTTACAAACATGTGGTGGATTGGATCAATGAGAGGCATGCTGAGGAGCCTGCGAAGGCGGGAATCGCAGCCAGTGTCACTTATGCAGACGGCTCGATGGTCGTGAAGGCAGTTGTAAAGGGTGCCGAGGAATCCAATGTCCGTGTCGCTGCCTTCCTTCTTGAGAACGGCATCCAGGGACAGCAGGCAGGTGCAGGAGCCAACGATACCGAGATGAACACCCATAACGAGTCGATGCGTCTTGCCGATTGCGGTAACGGAGCGGCCGGACATGCCCTCGGACGCCTGACTGCAGGCCAGACTGCCGAGTACAAGTTCATCTGGGATCTGAACGGTGCGCGTCAGCAGTGGAATCTGATGCCTTACGGAGGAACTGTCTGGAAGGCTCCTGTAATCGAGAACTGCTACGTAGTGGTTTGTATCTATACACCTGTCGCAGGAGGCAGCGATTATTGCGTGAACAATGCGGTTGTCTGCCCTATCAACGGCAAGGTACAGTTTGATTACGAATAATGCTTGTAGTGCTTGAAGGCCTGGATGGAGCTGGAAAATCCACTCAGGTCAAGAAGTTGAGGACATATCTCGAGACTCTTTTCGGAAGTCTCGAGTATGTCCATTTTCCACGTTATGACGCCCCTGTGTACGGAGACCTGATAAGCCGTTTCCTCAGGGGCGATTTCGGGTCGAACGAGGCTGTGCATCCTCAGCTTGTAGCCCTTCTCTTTGCAGAGGACCGTCATGGGGCGGCTCCCGCGATGAAAGAGGTTCTTGCGGCTGGAGGTACCGTGCTTCTGGACAGGTACGTCTATTCCAATATCGCCTATCAGTGCGCGAAGCTTGCTGATCCGGCTGAGGCTGAAGCTCTTCGTGACTGGATATTCAATACCGAGTATGGTGAATTCGGACTTCCCGTGCCTGATCTTAACATATTTCTGGATGTCCCTATAGGCTTCGTCGAGTCCAAGCTGAAGAGCAGCAGGGGAGGGGACGACAGGGAGTATCTGGCCGGTGCCCAGGATATCCATGAGGCTGACATAGAGTTCCAGAAGAGGGTTAGGGAAATCTATAGGAGACAGTGTGAGAGGGACCCTAAGTTCATCAGGATCGACTGCTCCGACGAATACGGCATGATGCTGCCTCCGGGAGCGATTTTTGCCAAGGTAAAGGAAGTGGTCGATGCGGCTGTAAACTGATTTTTTTTGTCATGAAGTATCTGCTTTTGCGTCTGAAACGTTTCTGCGGTTTCCTTGTCGGAATCGTGTTCCTGATATCGGGTATCCTGAAGCTCCTGGATCCGGTCGGATCCGGACTTGTCATGGACGAGTACTTCTCGTTCCTGCACATAGGTTTCATGGGCTTTGCGGCCAAGCCTCTCGGAGTGATGTCCGCTCTGATGGAGGCTCTGATCGGTACTGCACTCATGACGGGAGTGTGGCGCAAGATCTCGGGGATCATCGCTCTTGCGTTTCAGGGGCTCTTTACTCTCGTCACCGTGCTTCTTGTCATCTTCAACCCTGATATGGACTGCGGATGTTTCGGAGAGGCCGTGCACCTGACCCATTGGCAGACCTTCATCAAGAATCTGGTACTTCTTGCCCTTCTTTCGGCCTACTATTTCCCGACAAAGATGCTCGGACAGCCGAAACCTCGCAAGTATGTATCCTTCTCGATAGTAGCTGTTTCCCTTGTTCTCCTGACAGGATATTCCCTCAGGTATATCCCTCTGGTGGATTTCACCGATTTCAAGCCTTCGGCCATATTGCAGGCCGCCAATACAGGCACTGCAGACGCAGACAGATTCGAATCCGTCTTCGTCTATGAGAAGGACGGAAAAGAGGAGACCTTCAGTCTGGGACATCTTCCGGACTCTACGTGGACTTTCGTAAGGACCGAGACAAGAGAGAGGTTCTCTTCCGACGATGATCTGGTCCTATCCATCATGGATGACGACGGCATCTATCATGACGAGTTCGCGGCCGAAGGAAAGGTCGTCGTTATTTCCGTTTATGATATAGACAGAAGAGCGGCCGCATGGGTCGAGACCGCCCGTTTCATCGACATCCTGGCCCATTCTGGCTTCACTCCGATCCTGCTTGTGTCGTCTTCATATGAAGATGTAAGGAAAAGACTGGAAGGACTGCCTGACGGTGTGCTTCCTGTCCTGGAGTCATGTATGTATTACTCTGATTACAAGACGCTTGTTACGATGAACCGCTCCAACGGAGGAGCGACGTATTTTGATGACGGCCTCCTGATCCGCAAATGGGCGGCTTCCGCCTATCCTGACGAATCCGTACTCAAGGACATATACGATTCTGCCAACACCGAGATCCTGATCGGCCAGAGTACCCGTGGAAGCCTGACCTTCCAGAGTTTCCTCCTGTATGTGTTCGCTGTCCTTCTTCTGCTGTAATGAAACGTAAGGTGGAGATAATGGGAATCGTGAATCTTACCGAAGATTCGTATTTTCCCGAAAGCCGCTGCGGCTCGGTTGGGGCTGTGCTTGAACGTGTTTCCCGCATGCTTGACGAGGGAGCCGACATCATCGATATCGGCGCATGCTCTACCCGCCCGGGTTCATTGCCCGTAGGTGAGGAGGAGGAATGGAGACGTCTCTCTCCTGTCTTGCCCGTTCTCGTCGCAGAATTCCCTTCGATAAGGATATCCATCGATACATATTGGTCTTCTGTCGTCAGACGTACGTATGATCTGACAGGGGACTTCATCGTCAATGACATCTCGGCAGGGGAGGATGACCCGATGATGCTTACGACAGTCGGGGAACTGGGGCTTCAGTATGTTGCCATGCATAAGCGCGGGACTCCTCTTGATATGCAGGAAAGATGTGATTATGAGGATGTCGTGTCGGATGTCGCAGCCTATTTCGAATCGTTCGCAGCCAAGGCGTCCGATGCGGGGATAACGGACTGGATCCTCGATCCGGGCTTCGGTTTCGCAAAGACGCTCGAGCAGAATTACGAACTTCTCGGCGGACTTGGAAGACTATGCCGCAGCTATGGCGGACATACTCCTCGTATCCTTGTCGGAGTCTCCCGCAAGAGCATGATCCGGAACCTTCTCGGGATAAGCGTCGAAGACTCTCTTCCGGCTACTCAGGCAGTACATATGGCCGCCCTGCTCAACGGAGCCGATATTCTTCGTGTACATGATGTGAAGGAGGCTTGTCAGACTGTGTGTCTTTTCAACAGCATGCCATAGAATACGCTGCAGGGCACATCGATAGAAATTTGTCCGTAAACTCTTGGTAAAAAGAGTAATTATCACTACTTTTGTCCGAATTTGTACCCTTTAGGGTACTGCTTGTTTATGTAAATAACTGAAATACTTTTTATGAGAACATTTCTTTTGACTTTAGCACTTTTCGTGTCGGCTCTTGCTGCCGCTCAGGTTCCGTCTGTGACAGTTGAAAATGCCAAGGGTGAGGCTTTCGATACAGAGGCGCTTCTGGAAGATGGCACTCCGATGATCATCTCTTTCTGGTCTACATCATGCAAGCCGTGCATCCGCGAGCTTGATGCCGTATACGACGCTCTTCCTGACTGGCTCGAGGAGGCGGATTTCCGTGTTGTGGCCGTTTCTACCGATGACAGCCGTCTCCTTGCAAAGGCTAAGTCTTTTGCCGAAGGCCGCGGATGGGGAGAGGATTTCGTGCTGCTGTTCGATAAGAACCAGGATTTCATGAGAGCCATGAACGTATCTGTAGTTCCTCATGTATTTGTCGTTGACGCAAAGGGCAAGATAGTGTACTCGCACACATCATATGTGCCTGGAAACGAAATCGAGCTTTTTGAGGCAATAAAGAAGTCTTCAAAATAAATTGACTGAGATGAAAAGAACTATTCTTCTCCTTGTTTCGGCTGCATTTGCCTGCATCTCCCTTTCCGCTCAGGAAGGCGGTTATGTGACCGGCAGCTTCGAGACCACGGATCATTTCTATTTCGATGACGAAAAGACCGGCGCGATGTCACCGGAGGACCGTTTCGGATCAAACAATTATCTCAAGCTTGACTACTACAACGGCAAGTTCACTGCAGGTATCCAGATGGAAGGCTATCTTCCTGCGACTGTAGGCTATCCTTCGGAGCTGTCAGGCATCAACCTCAGCAACATCTACGCGACATGGAAGGATGACGACTTCTCTGTGACTGCAGGTACTTTCTACGACCAGTTCGGAAGCGGTCTGCTTTTCCGCAGCTGGGAGGACAGGGCACTCGGCCTGAACAATGCCGTCATGGGAGCCCGTTTCACATACAACTACAAGGATGTCGTGGCCTTCAAGGCATTGTGGGGACTTCCACGCTTCGGCATGGGCGTCTTCACCAACAATACCAAGAACCCTCTGACTGTTACCAATACGGAGACTCAGGTACGTGGAGCTGACCTCAGCTTCGCATTGTCTAACCTCCTCGGATGGAACAGTACATATCTCGCTCTCGAAGGATCGGTTCTCAGCAAGTATCAGCCGATCTCGATCGATCTCATCGACGAAGGCGGCAAGCCGAACACATTCGGCTATTCTGCCCGCGCAAACTTCGAGTCTGAGGGCTTCTTCGCCAAGGCTGAGTGGGTAGGTGCAGGCGACAAGTATTACAGCAATCCGGACATATCTTCGGGCGAGTGGTATCTCAAGAAGAAGGGAAATGCGCAGCTCCTCGAACTCGGATACAACGGTCGCGGACTCGGTGTGACCCTGACAGGACGCCGTCTCGAGTGGATGGATTCGAAGATAATCTCTGGAAACTCTTCGACATCGAACATGATGAACTACATCCCTGCTATGTGCACTCAGTATACATACATGCTGACGACGCACCATCCGTACAATGCGCAGACCGGAAACATCATCGGCAGCTTCATCAATCCTGGTGAGGTCGGAGGACAGATCGATGCTTTCTACAACTTCCGTCGCGGCACCAAGCTCGGCGGAAAGAGGGGAATGAGGGTTCATGCGAACTTCTCTACCTATTATACCATAGCTGAAGAGGGCACGGCTAAGCCTGGAAATCTCCTTTTCAGGGACTTCAGCCTTGACGTCGAAAGACAGTGGACAAAGCAGTTCAAGATGCTCTTCCTCTACTCTCTGCAGCAGTACAACGAAAGCTATGGAGCAAACCCTGACTACATGACCCAGAACATCTTCGTGGCTGACCTTCTATATAAGTGGACGAGCACGTTCTCTACACGTCTGGAACTCCAGTATCTTCAGACAAAGCAGGACAAGAAGGACTGGATGGCTGCTCTCCTGGAGGTAAACTTCGCACCACATTGGAGCATTTTTGCAAGCGATATGTTCAATCATGGAAGCACGAAGGTACATTATTACAACGCAGGTGTGAGCTATGCGAAGTCTCGTACACGCGTCGCACTCGGCTACGGACGCTACAAGGCAGGATACATCTGCTCTGGCGGTGTCTGCAGAAACATTCCTGCATACACAGGTGCGAACCTGACAGTGACGACATCATTCTAAATCTGACAATATGAAGAATATCAATAAACTGACACTTCTCCTTGCTGTCCCTTTCCTTTTCGCATGCGAAGGCACAGGCGGTGACAATACAGGAAATGCTGATGATTTTGCAATGTTCATCGAAGTCAACAAGACCGAGATCGAGGCAGACGGCAAGGATGCGGCGACATTTGTCATCAAGGATGCAAAGGGAAACATCCTCAGCACTGAGACGAATCTCGGCTATGTATCTTTCAAGAACGTCGAGACTGAAGAACGCCTCGACAGATATGAGACAGACTTCACTTCGATCGACAACGGAACCTTCGAGTTCGTCGGTTCATACAGGGGAGTCGAGACAACCAATACCGTGACTGTAACTGCAAAGAACAGGAGCAAGTATGAAAAGTATCACAGGAACATCCTTTTCTGCAAGCTCACAGGTACATGGTGCACATATTGCCCGAACATGACGGCAGGTCTTGCGGGTCTTCCGGCAAGCGTAAAGGATCATCTTGTGATTCTTGCATGTCACTGTCAGGACAACTTCTCCCTTCCTTTCGGACAGGCAGACCTCGGCAGCTACCTTCAGTCTCTTTTCGGAGCATCAGGAATCCCTGCAGGAGTTTATGACCTTTCAGTAATGGACATGGCTCAGAAGACAGCAGACATCAATGCTATCCTGAAGGAACGCCGCATCAACAATCCTTCGACTTGTGGTGTCAGGATCAGTTCTGTCAAGATGGATGGCAATGACATGAAGATCACTGCTTCCGTCAAGGCTGCCGCCGGTGGAAGCTATGACATGGCCTGTGCCCTCGTAGGAGGAGAGTATTCATATATGGGAGGAACTGCTGTAGATAACAAGTATCATGACGTAGTGCGTTCTGTATCAGGAAACTTCCTACGCTACAACACAGACTCTGCAAAGACTCTTGCGGCTGATGAGGAGATGACCAGGGAGTTCACCATCTCATTTGAGACGGCTCCGACAGCTGCCGAGCTTGACAATCTCCATGTGGTGGTCTTCGCACATAAGCTTGTTGACGGCGAGTCACAGGTGGACAATGTCGCTAAGTGCGCTTACGGCGAGACTATAGATTATATTCTCAACGACTGATCATGAGAAGTATCTTCAGATATATGGCAATGGCGGCTGCAGCTCTCGCTGCGGTCTGCTCTTGCGAGACAACTCCAGAGGAAGAGACCGTACCGGAAGGCGTTCTCCGCATCTTTGCCGACAAGACGGCGATTGCTGCCGATGGCGCAGACCAGGTCACCTTCAAGGTCATGTTCGGCTCGCAGGATGTCAGCAATGCTCCGACGATGAAGATCGTCCGCAGCACTGCCGGGACGGAGCAGGAGATGGTTGCGGGTGCCAACGTGTTCAGCACGACTGCCCCCGGCACCTATACCTTCAAGGCGACTCTCTACTCTTCCGGCAATCATGTCTCTGAAAACGAGGTGATCGTAACAGCCTCTGCTGTCAAAGGGCAGAAGGATTATATGCAGAAGATCCTCGGAGAGCAGTTCACGTCGGTAGGATGTACGAGCTGCCCTCATCTCAGCACTGCGATCAAGGCTATCCAGCAGGAGAGACCGGGAGTGCTTGTGCCGGTTTCGTTCCATATGGACTTCCAGATGAGTGACCCTATGGCGATACCTGCCACTACGTTCTTCTACGAGTATTACGGCTTCCAGGGTCTGCCGTTCTTCAATCTGAACATGCGTAAGACATCGAGGCAGCTCACGAGCGAGAAGAGCCTTATTGATGAGGCTATCGATGAGGAACTCCGGTCATATCCGACTACCTGCGGTGTGGCTATCGAGACAGAATACGATGCTTCGACAAGAGATCTCCGTATCGTGTCCAAGGTGACTTCCAATGTAGCCGTAAGGCATAAGTACCATATCTTCCTTGTCGAGGACGGTATAGAATACATGCAGTCTGGAGCAGAGTCAGACTATGTCCATAATAATGTGGCAAGGCAGATGGTGGCTCCTGGCATCACGGGCTTCAACATGAACGGCAAGCAGCCGTTCACCCCTGGAGTCGAGGTTACCGCCGAAAACACTGTGACTCTTGACAAGTCATGGAACGCAGACAACATGCGTGTCGTGGTCGTGGCAATGGTGTCACTCGACGGAGAGAAGACCTATACCTGCAACAATGTAAACGAATGCAAGGTCGGCGGCAGCGTCGACTATGCGTTGAACTAGGACATATGGGAAGGATATTCAGAATATTCATGATGCTGGCAGCCGCTGCGGCGGTGTCATTCTCCTGCGCCGGTCCGGCAGCAGAGGATGATCCCGTAAAGGTTGTCCTGACCATGGACAAGAGCGAGATCGCGGCAGACGGAAAGGATGCCGTGACCTTTACCGTGACCCGTGGCAGCGAAGACTGTACGTCTGATGCTGAGATCATAGTCAACGGAAAGGTGATAGTGGGAAGGACGTATACTACGGCTGTTCCAGGGACTTATGTGTGCTCTGCTGCCATTGACGGCATGAGGTCGGAAGAGGTCAGCTTCGAGGCTCTGACGATGACCGTGGAGAACTCGCGCTATGAGAAGCATGTCGCTCTCTGGGAGTTTACCGGAGCGTGGTGCACGATGTGTCCGTCAGGCTATTCGACGATGAACTTCATCCTTTCGAGGGATGAGGCATATTCGAGGACGGTACATATGATGGCCTTCCATTCGAATTCATCTGGCGACGACGTTCTTGCGATCCCTGAGACGGATGAGATACAGAGCCATTTCGACATAGCTGCACTAGGATTCCCTTCGTTCATGATGGACATGTATAAGAGCGGAGGTCTCGCGGAAGCTACAGAGTTCCGCAATGCCCTAGAAGACGTCTTTGCCGGAAATACTCCTCACTGCGGAGTGGCGGTATCTTCAGCGATAGAGGGTGCCTCAGCCAAAGTGACAGTGAAGGTCGCTTCTGAACTTGCCATGAGCTATAGGGTAGCTGTCTTCGTCGTTGAAGACCATATCAAGGCTCCTCAGAAGGACGGCATGCTCTCACATGACGAATACGACCACAGGCATGTTGTGCGCAAGGTCGTGTCATCGTCATTCCTCGGGGACAGGCTCGCGACCCTTGCTGCAGGTGAAGAGGCGGTCAAGGAGTACGAGATCGAGCTTGACCAGAACTGGGATCTGGCAAACACGAGCGTCTATGCGCTTGCCATCAGTTCCCGCGAATTCGTGAACAATATGAACATCTGTCCTATCGACGGCGGTGATTCGGATTATAACTTGAAATAAACTTAACTGCAATACTTATTATGAAATTTAGATTTTCTTTTTATCTGGCTTCTTTTGCTGCTGCATGCATGCTGTTTGCGTCATGCGATGAAAAGTCGCCTGAGCAGCCTCAGGAACCTCAGTATTCGAAACCGGGTACGACCATATCTGACGGTGAGCAGGTCCCCCATCCGCAGATTCCATTGAATCTTTATGTGGAGACCAAGGATGTGCACGTTTCTCCCGACGGAGTGTCAGTACAGGTTACTGCCGTCGAGGAAAACAACATAAAGTTCGTCTGCAAGCCAGGTGCCAACGTGGCTTCGTACAAGCTTGATGTATGGCCTCTTGCCACTGTTTACAACTGGATGATCGATGAGGGTGGATTCGGTTCTGATGCCAGGACAGTCGAGGGCATTCTCCTCAGCCACCTTTTCAATACATCCGGTGCTGGCGGATATGCGTTCGATCCTAACATCTTGGGAGATGACTATTACGGATATGAGTTCGACTGGTGCAACACCCAGTATGCACAGTTCACAATCCAGCCTGACGCACAGTATGTAATTGCTGTGGCGGGATGCTATGACGGTGATGCTACAGCGAGCAACATGGGAGAGCTTGTACTCGTATATGTAGAGACTCCGAGCCGCGAGCTTATCGGCGATCCTCAGGTGGATATCGAGGTTACAGCAGGCTACAGATCTGTGCTCATCAACCATGTCCCTAACGCTGATGCGAAGGGTGTGTATTACTTCGGTACCAACAAGGATATGCTTGATCCGTTCGTTGATGCATACGGTGACAGGATGCTTCGTGACCTTATCCGTCACTGGTCTGTTCCTAACGATCCTGTCAGCTCTGACAATGTAGACGGCCTCTATTACACGATCGGCCCTTGGACCGATCCGGATCCGAATCTCTGGATCTCGACAGTGGCTTTCGGTGTCGATGCTAACGGTACTCCATCTCCTACAATCAGGCGCAAGGACTTCACTCTCAAGGAGATTCCTGACAATACGAAGTCAGGATCAGCTTCATATGTTGCAGATCCTGAGGCAACGTCGTGCGCTTATGTGGAATATGAGGTGTGGCTTTCGAAGGATACCAAGTATTCATATCATAGGACAGTGACTGCCGAAGAGGCCGCTGCCATGAAGGAGTTTACAGAAGACCAGAAGAAGGCTCTTGCTCTCGAAATTGCTCAGGTCGGCTATGGTATCGCCAACCAGCTTTACAGCTTTGACGAGGCTGCCGGTGAGGCTATCGGCTCTGACTTCACTACGAGATGGGAGGAAGTTTCTTATGGTGCGATGGGAGTTCTTCTTGAGCCGGAAACCGAGTACGTCGTTGTGGCAGTGACCAAGAACTTCTATGGCGAGCTTTCGGATCTCATATTCTCAGAGCCGTTTACTACTGATGCACGCGTCACCGACCGTCCTGCAGACAACAAGTCGAATGTGGAACTGACGTTCACAGACGTTACCCGTACTTCGTTCACATACAACTTCACATATGATCCTCAGAACACGAGCAAGATCTATTTCATCTGCATCGACCCTGTTCCAGGCGAAGAGATCGATCAGCCTGTATACGATGTTCCGGCAAAGAACGATTCGCGTGAGGCCTGGATGGATTTCTTCTACCACGGAGGAATGGGCGTGTACATGAACATATGGGAGCGTTCGATGAGCGGTCATGATTCCTATACTCTCCCTGGTTTCGAGCCTGGCGAGAAGTTCGAATATGCATATGTTGCAGAAGATATGGACGGCGTCGTGAGCGAGGTCAAGTTCACATCAGTGGAGACAAAGTCTCCGCAGATCGGTCCTAACCCTCAGGTTGAGATCGTTCCGACATTCGATTCGGCTACTGGTGCATGGACCGTCAAGTTCCAGATGGTCAAGGACGTGGAGAAATTCAGATATTATCTCGGAAGCGATTCTGACCAGACTCTTCCTCCTAATCTACATCGTCTCGGTACAGGTGACATGACCGCCAAGGAGTTCTATACATATTGGGACAGCCAGGTCGGCTCTTACGGTCTTGAAACCAATTATGAGGCTGTGACAGAGACTTCGGCACCAGGAGAGGATCATCTTGCGGCAGCAGTGGCCTGGGGTAGGAACGAGGACGGCTCTGAGGCTATCAGCAAGCTCGAGTATGTCATACTTACCAAGGATGGTGAGGTGAAGAAGATATCCGACTACTATCCTAACTTTGTAGAACCATAATCTGAAAAATGATTATAAACAATCAATATTTCTTTATTATTAACCCAAAAAACAATTCATTATGAAAAGGACATTTTTCAAAAGTGCAGCGCTTGCAGTAGCGCTCGCATGTCCTCTCTTCACATCATGTTACGATGATGCGTGGATCAATGCTGAGATCGACAGACTCGACACCAAGATCGAGGCTCTCGAGAAGAAGCTCAATGATGAGGTTACAGCTCTCCAGCAGCTCGTTTCCGGTCTCGTGACCGTGAAGGACGTGGCTGAGGATGAGGCAACCGGAGTTGTTACCGTAACACTCTCTAACGGTGAGACTATCGAGGTGCAGCCTGCTTACGAGGATGCTCGTACTCTCGTGACTTACATCGAGGAGGATGGCGTGAAGTATTGGGCTTCATGCGGTCAGGACGGCAAGAAGACTCCTATCCTTGATGCTGACGGTGAGCGTATCCCTGTTGACAAGGCTACTCCACAGGTAAAGGAGGAGAACGGTATCGTCTACATCTCTCTTGACAGAGGCGAGACTTGGGTAGAGACCGGTAACACTCTCTTCACAGGTGCAGAGATCGTCTACACTGACATGTACACTGAGGAGGAGGAAAGCTATGGCGCAGAGGAAATGGCACAGTATGTGACTATAACGCTCGCTGATGGAAGTACATTCTCTGTAACGCTTGACGGTGCGGCAGTTCTTGTCTTCGGCAGCCCATATCTTCAGGCTTATACTGAGCTTATGGTGCCGGCAGGACAGGCGTTCACAAATTTCCAGATGTACAGGCTGGGCGTGTCGGAGGTGATATACCAGGTACCTCAGGGATGGAAGGTTGAAGAAGAAAGTTATTACGGTGAGATTGTTCTCAATATTACAGCTCCTACAGAAGAAGCTATCGCCTCAGGTGCAGCAGTTGAGGAAGGTGTCTTGAAAGCTGTCGGAGTATGCGAGGGAGGAAAGGCAATCGCAACAAAGATGCTTCTTACTACTAAGGTTGTAAAGTCAATTTCTGTTCAGAAGGATGTTGCAACTGTTGAAGTGAATCAGGGATTCCTTCAGAACTATGTGTATGGAATAACTCCTGCGGCTGATTTTGATGCAGACGCTATCGTTGCTGAAATTCAGGCTGATATGGGATATTGGGGATACGAAGGTATGTATCCGATGTCTTATGGTGAGGACCTGTCTATGCCTGTTGCCGAGATTCTTCCTGAGATTGTTTATGGAGAGTCTTATGTTCTTTGGGTTGTACCAGTTCTTGCAGACCCTAATTCATGGGACAGCATGCCTTTCCTTGGCCATATAGCATCAACTCCATTTGTATATGTTGCTGTTGATGTTAAGGCAGAGGTCTCTTTCAATGCTATTCAGGTAGAAGTTGAAATGCAGGGCGTAGATTCTTATTATGTCACTTTCGCAAGGACTTCCGATGCAGACTGGTATGACAGCTATGAGGATTATGCTCTTCAGTCAACAGTGAATAATCCGTATGCTTGGAATCCTGTTGTACCAACTCCTTATACTGAACCATATTCAGGTAGTGTTCTTGATTTTGCACAGTCATGGGAGTCGATCATGCCTGATACTGATTATTTCTTGTGTATTATTCCTTCAAAGATGTCGGGAGTGTATACAGAAGGTGACGTCTATGTGTATGAGTTTACGTCTGAGGCTCTTCAGTCAGGTGGTGCAATCAAGCTTACAGCAGGTGAGCCTGTACTCGACTATACTTCTATTGCGGTAGAGCTTACTTCTGATGTTGAGGCTTCTTTCGTGTATTATTCATGGGTAGAGGAGGAACTTCTTCCTACAATCACAGATAAGACTGCATACCTCCTTGAGAATGGTAGCATGGAAGCTATGACTCCGACAACAGTCCGTATTGCTAATCTTAAGCCAAATACTTCAAGAGTCCTTCTTGCTCTTGCCGTTGATGCAGAGGGTAAGTATGGTGAGGTCTTTGAAGAGACTTATACAAGTACTGAGCTTACATATAATGATGTGGTTGTGACTATTACACCAGCTGAGTCTGAGGATCCTACAAAGCCGGCGTTTACACTTTCTGCTGACGCAGAGGTCGCATCATTCACTTATTGGATCGGACCTAAGGATGACTATTTCGAGAACCCTGACTATGGAATGGGTGGTACTCTTGAGGGTGCAAGCGAGGCTTTGGCACTTAGACCAAGATCGTTCAGCTCTACTACTCCAGATGCAGCAACAGTAGCGCCAAGATATTCTCTTGATTATCTTAAGGAGTGCGTCATCGTTGCCAATGCTGTTGTGAAAGATGCAGAGGGTAACTCAACTTATTCAAAGGCTGTCATGTATGAGTTCCAGATCGAATACCCTCTCGGAAACTATGTGAACGAGGACGATGCGAAGTGGGCAGAGGCAAAGCCTGAGGTAAAGCTTCTCGGCGTCGAGGCTCGCGAGTTTGTTGAGGCTACATGGACAGTTTCGGTCAAGGAAGGCTATACAGTTGTCAAGTCTATCTGCATTGATCCTGAGTATCTTGCCAGCCATCCATCAGCTAAGGACAAGACAATCTGGCTCCTTACCCAGTCTATGTTCTCAGAGTATTCATATGGTATGTATGTAGATACTGATTACGCAACAGGCGAACCTCTTGAGCAGCCATACTATAGCTGCCACTACGCGACTGCTGGTGACATGATCTACACTGTAATCAAGGATGCTGAGGGTAACCACTATCAGTACTATGAGTACGATCCACAGATCACTTCTGACGGTGGATTCGGTATCTAATAGAAAGATACATCCTATCATATTGAAGAGCACCTTCGGGTGCTCTTCTTTTTTTTGTTTCATCCGGTTGGGCTTTAACTTATTATGTATATCTTTGCATGATTACATTAAATGACCGGAAGATGAAATTCAGATCAGAACTTATAAGGATGGCGGTCCTTCTTGCTGCCATCATGGCAATATTTGCATGCAAGCCGGACGGTATCGATGGCGAAGACGGACCTGTCGATGACCTTGAGTCGTACGGCATCATCAGCTTTTCCAATCCTCTTGAAGGACGCTCTGTGGCATATGACGGAGAGACCGTTTCGCTGGTGCTCTATACGGAGGCGGCCTATACTGCCGAGCTCATAAACCATGCAGGCGAAGACGGCTGGGCCGAGATGGCGAAGGGAGAGACCGGAATAGAAGGCCGAAACACGATAAGGATCCAGTTCAGTGAAAACAAGTCGGAGCAGGAGCGCAAGGCGGAACTGATGGTTACCGTGGACGGATTCAAGAGAGTGTCACTGGCTGTATTCGTGCAGAACAAGGCTGGCATGACCGATGCGGTGAAGAAGAATCTCGCAATCAATACCTATATGCACGAAAGACTTCAGGAAGAATATCTTTGGGCTGACGACTACAATAAGCTGGACATCGACCTCGAGATGGACTACTCGCAGTTCCTTTCGCATCATCTGATGCAGCTGGGCGACGTGAATATCTGGGACGGTGGACTTACAAGAGCCAATTCCGCAGATCCGGGCAAGAGATTCATCTATACCAACATCCAGGAAGTCGCTGCCTCAACAAAGGCGTATTCGACTGCCGGCCTCGGTTTCGGACCGATCTTCTCATCGCAGATATCCCAGGATGGCGTGATAGGTCTCTCACTCGGTTATGTCCATATAGGTTCTCCTGCATATGAGGCAGGAATGAAGAGAGGTGACACTATCTATAAGGTAAACGGAACCGTTCTCACGATGTCAAACTATCAGAGCGTCATGAACGAGCTGTATTACAGCCCTTCCGGCACCTATACCTTCGAATTCATCAGCAATGCCGACATGAACAATGCCTATTCAGCTACAGTCACGACGGCATCGTACATCTACAATCCTGTCCTTTTCTCGGGCATCATGAAGGATGATTCCGGCCAGCATGTGATCGGTTACCTCGTGCTCGAGAACTTCGATCTCAATTGTCAGGAGTTTGTGTCTGATTATGTCGCTCAGCTTGCTGAAGAGAAGATAACTGACCTGATTCTTGACCTCCGTTACAACCCGGGCGGATCAGTCGCACAGAGCCGTTACCTCGCATCTGCGATTGCAGGATCTTCGCATCTGGATGATACCTTCGTGAAGGTAACCTTCCGTGACGGTTCGACACAGAACTGGACCTTCCGTGGCGGACCGGAGGATCAGGACGGCCTCGGTGCAGCTCCTGACCTCGGCCTCGAGAGGCTGTACGTCATCGGTTCGTACAGTACTGCTTCAGCATCCGAGCTCATTATCAACGGCCTCAAGGGCGTGGATTTCCCGGTATATATCTACGGCGGCAGGACAGAGGGAAAGAATGTCGGAATGACTACGACTCAGACAACATATGAGGGAAGGACCTACATGTTTTCTCCGATCACCTTCTATGTAGAGAACGCAAAGGGATTCAGAGACTATCCGGATGGATTTGCGGCAGATGTGATGGTGAACAACCAGAACAGCAGCTATGATGACGATGCGGACAACCTCTTCCCGTATTCGTTCGGTGACTGGGGCAGCATGAGCTTCAATGTCGCGCTCCGTTATGCTTATGAGGATATTGTCGGTATAGATAGGGCATCTGCACCTGCCACCAGGTCGGCAGAATTCGAGCCTGTTCCGATGGGGGAGACTCCTATGAAGATGACGTCGGGCCGCTGGGGCAACGTCATCTACCGATAGATTTCAGATAAAGTATGCTGTCCGGGCCTTCGTTGAACAGAAGGTCCATGATGGAAAGATTTGGCTGAAAGCCGTATTTCGGGGCAAAGACCTGGAAATACGGCTTTTCCAGATCCAGGTCCCGGAGAATCGTGTCGGGGCGTTTCGGGTGGATCCTTTCGCGCAGATCATCGCAGACGATTGCCTTACCTTCATTGTCGCGCAGTATGCCGTCTCGGGAATAGTCTTCGGTAAGTCTCAGGTCCACCTTGAGGAAAGTCTTGTCGATGAAGAAGCGTATCAGCGCCATGTTAAGGTCGAAGAGCTTTTCCGGCATGCTGTCGAGGATTTCGAAGAGTTCGTCCTGATAGTATTCGAAGTAAGCTGACGTGCTGTAGGCGGAGATGATCGCCTTCTTGTGCTGATGCAGCCACGGTGTCGAATAGTCGATCCTGATCTGCGAGATCGGCTGCTTGTGAGTCCCTCCTTCATGAATGATCGGAAAGGAAAGAGTCTGTACGCTTTCTGCTCCATAGAAGCGGCAGCGGTTGCGGTAAGACTGCTTCTGGAAGTTCTCGCAGGCCTCGATATAAACGACGGACGGGGACAGCTCCAGCGGGCTGTCTCCGTCGCGTCGGTCTTTCAGACCCTCCATCTCCTGTGCCATGGCGGCGAAATAGGAAACGGGCGGGAAGTATGCTGTTGACAGTAGTTTCGGCACTTTAGTCGATATTGCCCTTGCTCTCCGATCCGAGGCTTCTGATGATGCCTCTCTTGGACTCTCGGATGAACTTCAGGATAGTGTCTCTCTCCTCGGACTGAGGGAAGCCGAGCTCGATCTTCTTGAGGGCGTCAGAAACGTTCGCACCGTTGTTGTAGATGATGTCGTACATGTCCTTGATGCTGCGGATCTGGTCCGAAGTGAAGCCTCTTCTGCGGAGTCCCACTATGTTGACACCGGCATAGCTGAGAGGGTCGCGGCCGCAGAGAACGTATGGCGGCACATCCTTGTTGATCTTCGATCCGCCACCTACGAATGCATGCTTTCCGATTCTTGAGAACTGGTGCGCTACCGTACTGCCTCCGAGGGTTGCCCAATCGTCAACGTCAGTCTCTCCTGCGATGCCCACATAGCTTACAAGGATGCAGTTGTTTCCGACGGTACAGTCATGTGCGACATGGGTGTATGACATCAGGAGGACATTGTTTCCGATCTTCGTCACGCCTCTTCCGCTTGCCTTTGTACCGCGGTTGATGGTCGCGCATTCACGGATGTTCACGTTGTCTCCGATCTCCACGTATGTCTCTTCGCCTTCAAACTTGAGGTCCTGAGGAATAGCTCCGATGACTGCGCCCGGGAAAACCGTACAGTTCTTTCCCATCTTCACGTAGTTGAAGATCGTTGCGTGCGGCAGGATCCTGCTGCCGTCTCCGATCTCGACGTGTTCCTCGATATATGCGTAAGGTCCTACCTCTACATTCTCTCCGAGCTTTGCGTTCGGATGTACTGTTGCGAGTGGATGAATGTTTGCCATGGTCGTATTGTCGTTTGTCAGTTAATTCTTAAGGCTCTGGCGTACTGCCTTCGCTGCTGTTGTGTTGATGCCGTGTCCGGCCTTCTCTGCGGTTACCTTTGCCTTGAGGAAGCCTCCTGCAAGCCTGAGGTCGCCGATGAGGTCGAGAAGCTTGTGTCTTGCACATTCGTTAGGGAAGCGCAGGGTAAGGTTGCTCAGGTAACCGTCCTCACGTACCCTCAGTGCCGGTACGTTGAAAAGCTCGGCCATCCTCTTTATCTGCTCTCCTGTCACAGGATGTTCCACAATGACGATCGCATTGTCTACATCTCCGCCTTTTACAAGGCCGTTGTTGAAAAGGAACTCGATCTCATGGAAGAAGACGAAAGTCCTGCAGACTCCGATCTCTTCAGGATATACGACGGAAGAATCCCACTGCGCATGCTGTACGCCGAGGACTCTTGAGTTGAAATCCACCTTGATGTCGTATGAAAATTCTTCAGCCGGTTCGATGCGTACGACGGATCCCTTCTCATCATTGCGGATCTCGATCGTCTCCTTGATCTCGACATATCGGCGTGGAGCGTCCTGCTGCTCGAATCCGTCAGCCCAGATGGCATCTATGTATGGCTTCGCACTTCCGTCGAGAATCGGTACTTCGATGTTGTCGATGTCGATGATGGCATTGTCCACTCCCATTCCGGTGAGTGCTGACAGAACATGCTCGATGGTCATCACTGATGCGTCGCCAAATGAAATGGTGGTGCTCCTGGCTGTGTTCGATACATTCTCAGCCAAAGCATCCACATAAGCGTCTTCTCCTATGTCTGTCCTTCTGAACCTCAGGCCGGTGTCTGCCGGCGCGGGCTTGATCGTCATCTTAGCTACTCTTCCCGTATGAAGTCCTTTTCCCTCAAATGAATAGCTCTTCTTAACCGTCTGTTGGAATTGCATTACTTCTCTTGTTCCTTTTTTATTCGTAGCCATATCCTCCGACATGGCCAACGCAGTCAATATCAGCCTGCAAAGATAGTCAATTATTTTCTATATCCCTATTTTTTGCCTGCTTTCTTGAAGGCGGCATAGCTCCTCATGTATTCCATGTAAGGGATGGCCGGCGTTC
This sequence comes from Bacteroidales bacterium, assembly GCA_017937885.1. Lineage (GTDB taxonomy): Bacteria > Bacteroidota > Bacteroidia > Bacteroidales > UBA932 > Cryptobacteroides. Next base: position 3,788 of record JAGBCS010000054.1, on the reverse strand, counting down.
CGAAGTACGACTGGCCGGGCTGCTTCACGTTGGATATGAGGCCGGCCTGTGCTCCGAATGACGTGTTGTCTGCCACTGTGAGGTGGCCTGCAATGCCGACCTGTCCGCCGATGATGCAGTGTTCGCCGACCTTTGAAGAACCTGCAATGCCGGACATCGCCGCCATCACGGTATTCGGGCCGACCTCCACGTTGTGCGCCACCTGGCAGAGGTTGTCGAGCTTGGTTCCCCTCTTGACGACGGTCGATCCCATCTGTGACTTGTCTACGCATGTGTTAGCTCCGATCTCGACGTCGTCATCGATGATAACGTTTCCCGTATGTTCGATCTTCTTCCATGTGCCGTCCTCGAGAGGGGCGAAGCCGAAGCCGTCGGCGCCGATCACTGCGTTTGCATGGATGATGACGCGGTCGCCGATCACCATGCCCGGATATATGCGCACTCCCGGGTAGATGATGCAGTATGATCCGATCTTCACGTCGTCACCGATGTATGCGCCTTCGTATATCTTTGTGCATTCCCCGATCTGTGCGTTCTTTCCTATGTATGCAAAGTCTCCGACGTATACCTTCTTGCCCAGTTTCGCACTCCAGCGCACTCTGCTGCGGCATCCGCGGTATCTTCTGTATGAGCGTTTCCTGGCGGTCACATAGTCCAGAAGGGCCGCCACGGCTGAATAGGCGTCCTCGACGCGTATCATTGTCGCAGATACCGGCTCCTTAGGCTCGAAAGTCTTGTTTACCAGGATGATGGACGACTTGCACTTGTATACGTAGTGCTCGTATTTGGGATTTGCGAAGAAGCTGATGGCCCCTTTCTTCCCGCTTTCGATGCGGGCGAATGTCGTCACTGTTGCTTCGGGGTCTCCGTCGACAGTGCCTTTGAGGATTTCAGCAATCTCCCTTGCTTTGAATTCCATGATATTGCAGGTTCAGGTTCAATAATTTGCGTTATTCTGATTTTATTCGTACATTTGCACCGTGAGAATGATTCAGGGGGCTGGCGGCCCCCTTATTTTATGCATTAAACGGAAGCAGAATGAACGTATCAGACATAATAGATGCAATCGGCGGCGAAATCGTTGCACGCGGATGCTTCATTGTTGATGTCTCTGTCAGCAAAGATAACGATATTACGCTTACAATCGAGTCGGAAAACGGAAAAATCGAACTCGATGACTGCGTTTCGCTCAGCAGATACTTCGAGACGAAGTTCGACAGGGAGGTCGAGGACTACTCCCTTACGGTGAGTTCGGCAGGTCTCGACCAGCCTTTCAAGGTGTACAGGCAGTTCCTCAAGGCTGTCGGTACCAAGGTGGAGGTGCAGCTCAAGGGAGGAAAGAAGATGGTTGCCTCTCTTGTCGCGGCGGACGAGGAGAGCATCACGTTGAAGTATTCGGTCAAGGAGGCGGTCGAGGGAAAGAAAAAGAAGGAGCTTGTGGAGCATGAGGACCGTTTCACCATGGACCAGGTGAATACCGTACGTCCCTACATCACGTTTTAGACGGATGACAGATCGGAATCAAATATTAAAAACATATAAATAAAAATGGAAAAGATAGAGCTTAAAGACGCTTTTGCAGAGTTCAAGAACCAGAAGAACATCGACAGGCCTACGATGATGGGTGTGCTCGAGGACGTGTTCAGGACTCAGATCACCAAGACCTACGGATCGGCAGACAACTTCGATATCATCATCAATATCGACAAGGGAGACTGCGAGATCTACTGGAACAGGGAAGTCGTTGAAGAGGTAGAGGACCCTAATACAGAGATCTCTCTCGAGGAAGTGAATGCCGACGGAGATGACTACGAGATCGGCGAGACCTTCGCAAAGAAGGTGGAACTGAAGGATTTCGGACGCCGAGGCATCCTGAACATCCGTCAGAATCTCCAGGGCCGCATCATGGACATAGAGAAGGCGAACCTCTACAACAAATATGTGGGAAAGATCGGCGAGATCTTCACTGGTGAGGTCTACCAGACCTGGGCAAAGGAAGTCCTTATCCTCGACGAGGACGGCAACGAGCTCAGACTGCCGAAGTCAGAGCAGATCCCTGGCGAGCACTTCAAGAAGAACGACACTGTCCGCGCGATCATCAAGAGCGTGGAGATGAAGAACAATACGACTCCGTACATCGTTCTGTCACGTACGACTCCGGAGTTCCTCGAGAAGCTCTTCGAGCAGGAGGTTCCTGAGATCTACGACGGCCTCATCACCATCAAGAAGGTTGTCCGCGTACCGGGCGAGCGTGCGAAGGTCGCTGTCGAGTCTTATGACGAGAGAATCGATCCTATCGGAGCATGTATCGGTGTGAAGGGTGCGCGTATCATCGGCATCGTGCGCGAGCTCCGCAACGAGAACATCGACGTCCTCCAGTGGACCAGCAACACCCAGCTCCTCATCCAGAGAGCCCTCAATCCTGCAAAGATATCTTCGATCGTGCTCGGCGGACCGGAAGACGAGAAGATCAAGGTATACATGCTTCCTGACGAGGTCAAGAAGGGTATCGGTAAGGGAGGATGCAACATCCGTCTTGCGGGTATGCTCGTAGGAAAGGAGATCGAAGTTTGGAGAGAGCTCCCTCAGGTTGATGTAGATGATGAGGAGGAAGATGTTCTTCTCGTCGAGTTCAACGATGTGATCGAGGACTGGATCATTGAGAAGCTCCAGGGAATCGGCTGCGATACAGCAAAGAGCGTCCTCGCGCTTTCAGCAGAGGACATCGCCAAGAGGGCTGACCTCGAGGACGAGACCGTGGCAGAGGTGCTTGACATCCTCCGTGCGGAATTTGAAGACGAAGAATAATAATTACAAAGGGGTAATATATGGCAGAAATCAGATTAAGTAAACTTACAAAGCAATTCAGCATCGGACTGGCACGTCTTGTTGATTTCCTCAACGAGAAGGGCGCCAATGTGGAGATGAATCCGAACGCGAAGGTATCGGACGAATATCTCCCGGCGATAGAGGCCAAGTTCGGTGAAGACCTGAAACTCAAGAAGGACTCTGAGAAGGTTACGATCAAGCTCAAGGAGATCATCGAGATGGGATCCAAGAAGAAGACGGCCCAGGAGGAGGACTATGTTCCGGAAAAGGAAGTTGTGATCAAGAGCAATGTCCTGAATACGGAGCCGGCACCTAAGGAAGAAACAGCAGCGCCTGTCGTACAGGAAGCTCCTGCAAAGGAGGAGAAGCCTAAGCAGCAGGAAGTGGCGGGCCCGAAGGTGATAGATAAGATCGACCTGTCTCAGTTCGACAGGAAGAAGCCGGCAGAAGCTCCTGTAAAGGAGGAGAAGCCGCAGCCGGAGCCAGCTCCAGCGCCAGCAGAGCCCGTAGCCGCCCCAACCCCAGCGGAAGAGCCTGCTCAGCCTGAAGTGAAGGCGGAGCCACGTGAGGTGAAGGTGCAGGTGGAGAGGCTTGCAGGTCCGAAGGTAGTGGACAAGATTGATCTTTCCCAGTTTGACAAGAAGAAGAAAAAGAAGAAGAGAGAGAGGATCGACAAGGGAGGCAGCCAGAAGGTCGACGTGACCAAGGTGGACGCTTCCAACAACGGTTCGAAGAAGGATAAGAACAAGAACAATGGCGCAGGCAAGCCTGCCGGCGGCAATGTTCCGCAGAACGCCGGAAAGAAGGACAAGAAGAGCCGTCGTGACCGTGGCGGAGACAAGTTCAAGCCGATGACGGAGGCCGAGCAGGAAGAGATGCAGTAGGAGATCCAGAATCAGATCAAGGAGACCTAAGCCCGCATGAACGAGAATAAGAAGGGTAACTTCGGAGCAAAGCAC
>JAGBCS010000053.1 GCA_017937885.1 Bacteroidales bacterium | reverse complement strand
GTGGTTGTTCTCGATCTGAAGCCTGCGCTCTGTGTCTACGTGGAGGCTGAAGCTCTCCGAGCAGTCTGCAGGGATGCGCTCGGCTACATGGATGGTAAGATTGTTCTCCTTGATGGTGTTGACGATCTGTATCTTCTCGCCGCTTTCAGAAAGGATGTAGCCGGTATCTCCTACCTGGCCTCCCATCTCGGCATAGAATGGTGTGCGCTCGAATACGAGCTGATACATCGTCTTGTTCTTCGCCTTGACGGTGCGGTGACGCGTCAGCTGAACGCCTTCAAGCTCGGTATAGTCGTATCCGAGGAACTCGATGTTGTCGCAGTGTGCGAACTCTACCCAGTCTCCGGACTCGATGGCTGTCGCGTTGCGCGCTCTGTCCTTCTGCTTCTGGAGCTCCACCTGGAAGCCCTCGAGGTCGATGGTGTATCCCTTCTCCGAAGCGATGAGCTCGGAGAGGTCGATAGGGAAGCCGAATGTGTCATAGAGTACGAAGGCATCTTCTCCGCTGATCACCTTGGTCTCGGCAGACTTGGCCATGATGTTGTCCATCAGACGGATACCTCTGTCGAGGGTGCGGAGGAAAGCCATCTCCTCCTCCTTGATCACGCGCTCGATGAGCGTCTGCTGCTTCACGATCTCAGGATAGAACTCGCCCATGTCGTCGACGAACTGCTGCACGAGGCGGCAGAGGAACGGCTCGTTGAAGCCGAGGAATGTGTATCCGTAACGTACGGCACGGCGGAGGATTCGGCGGATGACATATCCTGCCTTGACGTTCGACGGAAGCTGGCCGTCAGCGATGGAGAAGCTGATGGCGCGGATATGGTCGGCGATCACGCGCATTGCGATGTCTTCCTGCTCATCCACACCGTACTTGTGGCCTGAAAGTTCCTCGATCTTCGCGATCATGCCTGTAAATACGTCCGTGTCATAGTTTGACTTCTTGCCCTGGAGAGCCATGCAGAGACGCTCGAAGCCCATTCCTGTATCCACGTTCTTGTTCGGCAGAAGCTCGAGCTCGCCGCTTGCCTTGCGGTTGTACTGCATGAACACGTTGTTCCAGATCTCGATCACGAGCGGATGGTCCTTGTTGACGAGCGATGCACCTGAAACGGCAGCCCTCTCCGCATCGTCGCGGAGGTCGATATGGATCTCCGAACAAGGTCCGCAAGGGCCGGTGTCGCCCATTTCCCAGAAATTGTCCTTCTTGTTTCCGAGCAGGATGCGGTCTTCAGGAAGATGCCTCTTCCAAGCCTCCATCGCCTCGACGTCAAGCTTTGTGCCGTCGGCCTCCGAACCCTCGAATACGGTCGCGTAGAGCCTGTCCTTGTCGAGCTTGTACACGTCGGTAAGAAGCTCCCACGCCCAGTCGATCGCTTCGTTCTTGAAGTAATCTCCGAAGCTCCAGTTTCCGAGCATCTCGAACATCGTATGGTGGTAAGTGTCGCGGCCTACCTCTTCAAGGTCATTGTGCTTTCCGCTGACCCTGAGGCATTTCTGGCTGTCTGCAACCCTCTTCCATCTTGCCGGGCTGTTGCCGAGGAACCAGTCCTTGAACTGGTTCATACCTGCGTTTGTGAACATGAGTGTCGGATCGTTCTTTACGACCATAGGTGCCGAAGGCACGATCTGATGGCCCTTTGAAGCAAAGAAGTCCAAGAAGGCTTTTCTGATCTCTTTTGAAGTCATATATCTGTAGTTTTTTATTATCATATCGGCTGCCGTAAGGCCATGCTACGGCAAATTAACTCGCAAAAATACGGATTTTTTTCTTAAATGGCTATAATAAACCGGCATTTCAATACACTGGAAATGAAAAATATTATTTTTTATAGAAGTATAAGAGTTTTTGCTTATCTTTGCGCCCGTATGTCCAAAAGTAAAAAATATATTTTCAACACCAGAACGCTCGAGTATGAAGTGACCAAGCGTTCGAAGATGGCGCAGATCCTCAAGTCTGCGGCGGTTTTTGCGTTGAGCCTTGGACTTGCGGTAGGCTATTTCTGGATCTATACTTCGGTGCTCGGCTTCGAGCTTCCGAAGACGGCCCTCCTGAAGAAGAAGAATGCGGAGTGGAGTTCGAAGATGGAGGTGATGAACAGACAGCTTGACAATTATGAAGACGCCCTGACTTCGTTCCAGATGAGGGACGATGACATATACCGTTCGATCTTCGGTATGCATGAGATACCTGCGGAAGTGAGGAATGCCGGTTTCGGAGGTGTGAACAGATACGCACACTATGACGGTCTGGACCAGAACGGGCTTCTGAAGAGTACGGCGATCAGGCTGGATGTCCTTACCAAGAAGACCTACGTGCAGAGCAAGTCGTTCGACGAAGTGTCGCTCCTGTCCAAGAGGGCCGGCGATATGGCATCATGCATCCCTGCGATCCCTCCGGTAAATACTGACAAGCGCAAGTACAGGCTGTCCAGCGGCTTCGGATACAGGACCGATCCTGTCTACGGCCGTACGGCTCTTCATGCCGGCGTGGACTTCGCGATGGATCCGGGCAATCCGATCTATGCGACCGGTGACGGAGTGGTCGAAAGCGTCAAGTTCGAATTCTTCGGATACGGCAACAACATCGTGATCGACCATGGCTTCGGATACAAGACCAGATATGCGCACCTCAAGACGGTGGGAGTGGTCGAAGGCATGAAGGTAAAGAGGGGAGAGTGCATCGGCGAGAGCGGCAACTCCGGAAAGTCGACCGGACCGCATCTCCACTACGAGGTGATCTACAGGGACAGGCCGGTGAATCCAAGCAACTATTACGACCTGACGATAACCCCTGAGGAGTTCGCTACGATGGTTCAGAATACGGCGGACATGTCGGAGAAGCTTACCCTTCATCCTTCGCATAAGAAAAAAGCCAGAGGACGTTCATGAACAGCAACTACATATTTGACAAGAACGACATAAGGTTCAGGAAGAAGAAGACATCAGTGTGGGCGGTAATACGCAGGATACTGATGTTTTTTGTCGCATCCGTGTCTATGGCCGTGCTGTACTACATCATCTTCGCCCTCTTCTTCAGCACCGATACCGAGCGTCGTCTCAGGGAGGAGAACAGGATGTATGCGAAGGAGTACCCCGAGCTTGAACGCAAGGAAAAGATGATCTCTGATGTGGTCGAAGGACTCAGGCTGAAGGATGACCGCATCTACGAGGAGATCTTCCACACGTCGGCGCCGAGCATGGATCCGCTTTCGTCCATCGATTTCCTCGACGGACTGGATTCCATTCCGGACGAGGACATAGTCCTGTATTCCGCAGACAAGCTTGAACTGCTTGAAGGCAGTGCCGCAAGGGTGGAGGATAACTTCATCAGGATCATGAAGGCGGTGCAGGACAGCGGCTTCGTGATGCCTCCGATGACCAATCCGTTGAATGACTTTTCGTTTGCACAGACCGGTGCATCGGTCGGCGAAAGGATAAATCCGTTCTACAAGGTGCCGATGCGCCATAACGGCCTTGACCTCATAGCTCCGTCGGGAGAACCGGTCCATGCGGCGGCGGACGGAGTGGTGCGTGACGTGATCCGTTCGCGCAAGGGTCTCGGAAATGTGGTCGAGATCGACCATGGCAACGGATACGTGACCCGATATGCGCATCTCGCCGACGTCGAGGTCCGCAAGGGAAGGCAGCTGAAGAGGGGGACGCGCATCGGATATGTGGGCGTGTCGGGCAACTCGTTCGCCCCTCATCTGCACTATGAGGTGCTGCGCGATACTGTGGCCCTCGATCCGGTGAACCATATGTTCGCCTCAGTCTCGCCTGAAGACTATGTGAATATGCTTATTATGTCCGTAAGTACCGGACAGTCAATGGATTGATATGGAAAAGTATCTGTACACCGTCGGCGAAGTAGCCGGCATTCTTGGGGAAAACACCTCGCTGGTGCGCTTCTGGGCCAATGAATTTCCTAAATTCATCAAGCCGCAGAGGAATGCGAAGGGCAACCGACTTTTCACGAAGGAGGATGTCGAGACCTTCAAGCATATACATATGCTCGTCAAGGTGGAGGGCATGACGCTTGAAGGAGTCGCAAAGCGCCTCAAGGGCGACAGAAAGGATGTAATAAACAAGGCGAAGGTGCTGGAGTCGCTCCGTGCGATCCGCAACCAGCTCGCCGAGATCCGCGAGGACCTATAATAATATAATGGTATGGAATACAAGGTCAGGGATGTGACGGATGTGATCGAGCGTTTCGCTCCTCTCTCCATTCAGGAAGGCTGGGACAACAGCGGTCTTTGCATAGGCTCCGGTGAGGCGCCTGTGACATCTGTGCTGCTTGGCCTGGACTGTACGCCGGAACTGGTCGATGAGGCCATAGAGTGCGGAGCTGACATGATCGTCACCCATCATCCTCTTATCTTTTCCGGTCTGAAGAAGATAACTCCTGACGATCCTGTCGGCGAGGCGGTAATAAAGGCCGTGCGTGCCGGCATCAGCGTTTATGCGGCCCATACCAGCGCGGACAAGGTCATTGCCGGCGTAAGCGGTGCGATGGCTGCAAGGCTCGGACTCAGGAATGTGCAGATCCTCGACGAGGACGGTGACGGTACGGGGCTTGGAGTGGTCGGCGACCTGCCGGAGCCGGTGACGTCGGCGCAGGCTGTGCAGCTCGTGAAGGAGAAGTTCAATCTCAAGGCCATGAGGTCTTCGAGGCCGGTTGAAGGCCTGATTTCCCGTGTGGCGATGTGCGGTGGGTCGGGAGGCTCGCTCATAGGGGCGGCGCAGAGATCCGGAGCACAGCTCTACATCAGCGGTGACATCTCATATCACAACTTCTTTACCCGTGAAGGCTTCATGATCATGGATATAGGACATTACGAAAGTGAAATAGAGATAGTTGATGTTTTATTTTCTTTGATAAAGAAAAATTTTCCTACCTTTGCGGTTCGCATTACGCAGAATATATATAATAACCCGATATTTTATTTTTAAGCGATATGGCTAAAAAGACAAAGAAATTTGAGACGCCGATCGACCAGAGAGAGACCTTCGTATCGATCCAGAAGAGTTTCGCAGACTCTGATCTGAGCGTAAGTGAGAAACTTAAGACCCTCTATGCACTTCAGCAGGCAGACACGGAGATCGACAAGATCCTCCAGCTCAGGGGTGAGCTTCCTGTAGAGGTGGAGAATCTCGAGAATGAGATAGCTGATCTTAAGGCAAAGGCTGCACGCATCGCGGAGATGATCGAGGAGTACACCAAGTTCATCGCAGAGAACAAGCTCAGCATCACAGAGTGCGACGACCAGATCGAGAAGTACCGCTCTCAGCTCGAGAATGTTGCAAACAGCCGCGAGTACGACTCTCTGAACAAGGAGATCGAGAACGTCGGCCTTCTCAGGCAGATTGCTGAGAAGCACATCGCCGAGACTAAGGAGCGCATCTTCGACAAGAAGAACGAGCTTGAGATCGTGAAGGAGAAGACTGCGGTAAGACAGGATGACCTCAAGGCAAAGAAGGATGAGCTTGCTACGATCGTGGAGTCTACAGCGAAGGAGGAGGAGAAGCTTCGTGCAAACAGGGATGCTTGTGCTGAGAAGATCGACGAGAGGACAATGAGCGCGTATGACCACATCCGCCAGAGCAGCAACAACCACCTTGCAGTGGTGTCTGTATTCAACGGCGACTCATGTGGCGGCTGCTTCAATACGATCGCTCCGCAGAGACTTATCGACATCGCTTCCAACAGGAAGATGATCATCTGCGAATACTGCGGAAGGATACTTGTAAATCCTGATTTCGAATAATCTGACCGATGGCCGGAGAGAGAAAGAAAAAGAATGTAAACCTTGATACGCTTGGGCTTGAGATGGGAAACAGACCGCCTCAAGCTCTTGACGTCGAAGAGGCTGTCCTCGGTGCGCTCCTGATCGAACCGAACTGTATCGACGAAGCCATGGATGAGCTTACGCCGAACTGTTTCTACAGCGAGAAGCACAGGATGATATTCGAGGCGATGCGCTCCCTTTCGAACGAGCACGTCGCCCTTGACCTGCTGTCCGTATCCCAGAAGCTCAAGACCAACGGAAACCTTGAGGTCGTGGGAGGTACGGTGGCTCTCGTCCAGCTGTCGCAGAAGATCGGTGCTGCCGCTCATATAGAGTACTATATCAGGATCCTGAAGCAGAAGTGCATCCAGAGGGAGCTCATCACTGCCTCATACGACATCCTCAAATCGTCCTATGACGAGGCGACCAATGTGGACGACCTGATCGACATGGCCCAGACAAAGGTCTTCGCCGCGATACAGAACAACGTCAAGAAGGATGTGCAGGAGATAGGAAAGGTCATCAATGATGCCCTTGACGACATCCAGAGGCTTCAGAATACATCCGGCCTCAGCGGTGTACCTTCAGGCTTCGCTTCGGTCGACAAGATCACCCTCGGCTGGCAGGCATCTGACCTTATCATCCTTGCCGCCCGTCCGTCGGTCGGAAAGACCGCCTTCGTGCTGAACCTTGCCCGCAATGCAGCGGTGGACCACAACATGCCTGTCGCCTTCTTCTCTCTTGAGATGCCGGCGATCCAGCTTGTGAAGCGTATGATGGTGTCCGAGACGAGGCTCAGTGCCGACAAGATAAAGGGTGGCGTGAAGCTGGAGAACTGGGAGTGGGAACAGCTCGACATCCAGCTCAAGAGACTTGCAAAGGCTCCTATATATATAGACGATACGCCATCGCTTCCGGTGATGGAGTTCCGCTCTAAGGTGAAGAAGCTCGTGAAGCAGAAGGGTGTGCGCCTGATCGTGGTCGACTACCTTCAGCTGATGCAGGGACCGGCCGAGCTGCGCGGAATGCGTGAGCAGGAAGTCGCGGCGATCTCCCGTACGCTCAAGGCGACGGCAAAGGAGATGAATGTGCCGATCATTGCCCTTTCGCAGCTTTCGCGTCAGTCTGAAAACCGTCAGGGAAGCAACCGTCGTCCGCAGCTCAGCGACCTTCGTGAGTCCGGATCAATCGAGCAGGATGCCGATATGGTAATATTTATCCATCGATATGACTATCAGGGACTTTCAGACAATCCTGATGATGTCGGAAGGACTCAGATCATCATAGCGAAGCACAGAAACGGTGCGATCGCGGACATCGACATGCGCTTCCGTGCGGAAGAGGTACGTTTCGTCGACGAGTCCGAAAGTCTCGTGAACTTCTCGGGAGCGGAAGCATACCAGTCCGCAATGAATGATGACATGCCTCCGTTCGGACCTGATCCGATAGGGATGCCGGCCCCGTCCAATGAATTCGGCATGAACAATGATTTCCAATAGTCTTATGGACAAGACTGTGCAGATAATAATGATTCTCCTGTGTACGTTCATGACGGTATTGCCCGTGCGTGCACAGGAGAATTCTGATTTGAAAGGTACCTCTTGCGTACCGGTCCGTACTACCGTCGAAGAAGAACTTGCCTTTCAGGGAGGCGAGACCATGGACTTTGTCCTGCATTACAGATGGGGCGGCATCAATACCGATGTCGGTTCGGCATCGGTCCGTCTGGACACCGTTACATTCAACGGAGAGAAGGCGTTCTGCTGTACGGCGACCGGAAAGACCACGAAGCTCTTCGACCTTTTCTTTAAGGTACGTGAGGATTTCAGGTCATGGTTCACACGTGACGGGCTTAAGCCGCTGAAGTTTACACGTGATACCTACGAAGGCGGTTACGAGGCCAGAAACACCTATCTTTACGACTGGAATTCTCCTGAGCCTCACATCGATGCGGACATTTATATGACGAAGAAGGGACAGTTCTCGATGGATCTGCCGCTCACTCCGTGCACATATGACCTGCCTGCACTTTTCTTTTTCGCGCGTAACATGGATATTGAGAATGTTGAGCCGGAGAAGAAATATCCGATGACCTTCGCCATCGACGACGACGTATACAATGTGTACTTCATCCTCTACGGCCGTGAGGAAATAAAGGTGAAGGGCCTGGGTACGCTCAAGACCATCAAGTTTGCAGCAAAGCTGCTGGAGGGAGAAGTGTTCAAGGGAGAGGAGGATATGTTCATCTGGATATCTGATGACGAGAACAGGCTTCCCGTATATTTCGAGGCCCCTTTGAGAGTTGGAAAGGCGACGGGACGCATGACAGGATACGGCGGACTCAAGCATCCGTTCACATCCCTTATAAAGAAATGACAATATGGCAAAGAAGAACGAAATAGCTCATACCGGAAAGATACTTGAGATCACGCCGGATTTTACGACAGTGCAGATCGTCGTCTCGTCTGCCTGCTCGGCCTGCCACGCCAAAGGCCTGTGCGGCATGTCTGAAGACGAAGAGAAGGTGATAATGGTTCCGACAGACCCGTATTCTGAGCTCAAGGAGGGCGACGAGGTGCAGGTTAAGACCAAAATGACCATGGGGTTGAAAGCTGTGTGGATATCTTATGTGATTCCATTGGCTGTTTTAATGATTTTAATATTATCTTTGCATACCGTCATCGCTAATGAGTTCCTTCTCGGAGGAGTATCGCTGGCGGGAGTCGCAGGGTACTATTTCATTGTTTGGCTGTTTAGGGATAAGCTGTCAAATGAGTTCGTGTTTTATATAGACAATAACTAAACTAACGTAATAATGACAACAACAATTATCTGGACTATTGCAATCCTCACCGTCCTCGGTGCGGTGCTCGCGGTGGTTCTCTACATTGTGGCTGAAAAGTTCAAGGTGGAGGAAGACCCGAGAATCGACGAGGTGGAGAAGGTTTTGCCCGGTGCAAACTGCGGAGGCTGTGGCCAGGCCGGCTGTCGTGCCTTTGCCCAGTTCTGCGTCGAGTCGTCTCCGAATCTGGACAAATGCTTCTGTCCTGTAGGCGGAAACGAAGGAATGCAGAAGGTTGCCGCTGTACTTGGAGTCGAGGTTGCCGTCAAGGAACCTCAGGTCGCTGTAGTACGCTGCAACGGAACATGTGAGAACCGTCCTCGCACGAACGAGTATGGCGGTTATCAGTCTTGCCGCGTGAAGGCTGCCCTCTATAGCGGTGACACAGGCTGTTCATTCGGCTGTCTTGGCTGCGGCGATTGTGTGGCTGCCTGCCAGTTCGGCGCGATCTCTATGGATCCTGTGACCGGTCTTCCTGTGGTCGATGAGGAGAAATGTACGGCCTGCGGCGCCTGCGTGAAGGCCTGCCCTAAGGCTATCATCGAGCTCCGCAACAAGGGACGCAGAAACATGAGGGTATTCGTATCATGCGTGAACAAGGACAAGGGTGCCGTGGCACGCAAGGCCTGCAAGGCTGCCTGCATCGGATGCGGCAAGTGTGCGAAGGTCTGCCCGTTCGATGCTATCACAGTCGAGAACAACCTCGCGTACATCGACTTCACGAAGTGCAAGCTCTGCAAGAAGTGTGTGGCAGAGTGTCCTACAGGCGCAATCCACGCCGTGAACTTCCCTGTAATCAAACCAAAGCCGGAGGCTGCTCCTGCTGCACCGGCAGCGCCAGCGGCACAGCCAGTAAAGAAGGAGGAATAGGACTATGATGAAGACATTTTCAATAGGTGGTATCCACCCGAATGACAGCAAGATATCAAAGGACTGCAGGATCGAGGTCCTGCCGCTTCCTTCGAAGGTGTTCATTTCCGTAGCCCAGCATCTCGGTGCACCGGCGACTCCGGTCGTGAAGGTAGGTGACCAGGTGAAGGTAGGGCAGGTGATCGCAGAGCCTGCAGGATTCATTTCTGCATACGTCCATTCTTCCGTGTCAGGTACCGTGAAGTCTATCGGACCTCGCAAGGATCTGGCAGGAAACAACATGACCCATATCGAGATCGATGTGGAAGGTGACGAGTGGGTTGAGGGAGTAGACCTTACCGACACTCTTGTAACAGCCATCCCTGAGGACAACAAGGCCATTCTCGATAAGATCAAGATGTGCGGAGTCGTAGGTCTCGGCGGTGCGACATTCCCTGCACATGTGAAGCTTTGTCCTCCTCCGGGCAAGAAGGCTGACTGCCTGATCCTCAACGGAGCGGAGTGCGAGCCTTATCTTACTTCGGACTATCGCATCATGCTGGAGAGAAGCAGGGAGATCGTGGTGGGTGCTGCGATAATGAAGCAGGTGCTCGGCGGATGTCCTGCAGTGATAGGCATCGAGGAGAACAAGCCAGAGGCCATCAAGGCCATGACCGAGGCTGTTGCAGAGCTCCAGAAGAGCGCAAAGGGATATGACGGCATTTCAGTGATGACCCTCAAGAAGAAGTATCCGCAGGGCGGTGAGAAACAGCTTATCGATGCTGTCATGGGCCGTCAGGTGAAGTCTATGGGACTCCCTATCGACGTGGGAGCCGTAGTTCAGAATGTCGCTACCTCGCTTGCTGTATATGAGGCTGTACAGAAGAACATGCCTCTCATTACGAACGTGCTTACAGTGACAGGCGACTGTCTTCCGGTTGAGAAGCAGCATAACTACAAGTTCCGTATCGGCATGCCGCTGTCTTATGTGGCTGAAGTTGCCGGTGGAGTCCCTGAGCAGGCTGCAAAGATCATCAGCGGCGGTCCTATGATGGGTAAGGCGATTGCAAACCTTGAAGCTACGACGGTCAAGGGATCTTCATCGCTTCTCTACCTCACTGCCGAGCAGACTGTGCGTGGAGCCGAGTCGGCTTGTATCCGCTGCGGCAAGTGTGCGGATGCATGTCCTATGGGCCTGGAGCCGTTCCTTCTGAACAAGCTTGCGCGTAACGGCATGATGGACGAACTGGAGGAGAATGCGGTTCAGGACTGCATCGAGTGCGGATGCTGTCTGTACAGCTGTCCTGCGAACATTCCGCTTCTGGACATCATCCGTCTGGCAAAAGGCGACGTCATCAGGATTATTCGTGGTCGTTCAGCGAAGTCGTAAAGCCCTTTGATCCCCGGAAGCAGAGAAATAAGGGAAAATGCTTCCGGAAATCAAACGTCTTTACGCCTCATGGTACGAAACACTCAAATCGATAACTAAATAACTCAATTATAAATGGAAAAACTTTTGGTTTCACCGTCACCGCATCTTCATACATCGACTTCGACAAAGAGTCTGATGCGTGACGTGGTGATTGCCCTGCTTCCTGCTGTGGTTGTGTCTGTCCTCTTCTACGGATGGTCGGAACTGCTTGTTTTGGGAGTCAGCATCGCATCATGCGTGCTGCTGGAGTATGTGATCACAAAATATCTGCTTCACAAGCCTTGCTCGGTAGGCGATTATTCCGCTGTAGTGACCGGTCTTCTTCTTGCGCTCAACCTTCCGTCCACGACTCCATGGTGGATCGTCTTCATCGGAGCGGTCGTTGCGATCGGAGTTGCGAAGATGACATTCGGCGGACTTGGTCAGAACCTGTTCAACCCGGCTATCGTGGGCCGTGTGTTCCTTCTGATCTCCTTCCCTGCACAGATGACCGACTGGACAAGACCTCAGGGCTTCATCGGAGGCGGTCTTGATTCGATCTCAGGTGCAACTCCTCTCGGCCTTGCAAAAGAGGGAGGCATCGCAGCAATAGAAGGTCTTGACTATATGGACATGCTGTTCTACAACATCGGTGGTTCGGCCGGAGAGCTTTCAGCGATCGCATTGATCGCCGGCTTCATCTACCTGCTCTGCCGCAGGGTGATCAAGCCTTACATCACTCTCTCGATCCTTGCTACCGTTGCGATCTTCTCAGGCATCTTCTGGGCGATTGACCCTGCGACGTATACCGATCCTGTCTTCAACCTTCTCACAGGTGGTCTCCTTCTCGGTTCGATCTTCATGGCGACCGATTATGTGACTTCTCCTATGAGCAACTGGGGCGGAGTGATCTTCGGTGTCGGCATCGGTCTTATCACCATGCTTATCCGCTACTTCGGCGCTTATCCGGAGGGAGTGTCATTCGCTATCCTTATCATGAACTCTGTGGTTCCGCTCATCAACAAGGTGTGCCACGCTAAAAAGTACGGGAGGGCATAGACTATGGCAGTAAAATCATCATTCAGGAACATGACAGTCTGCCTCTTCGCGATCTGTATCGTGTGCTCGTCACTTCTTGCTGGCGTTTATGCGCTGACCAAGGAGCCGATCGACGCTGCGGCAAAGGCCAAGAATGAGGCTGCGATCATGGAGGTTCTTCCCGAGACTGCAGCAGTCATCGAGGAGGAAAGGACAGTAGATTTCGAAGGCGCTTCATACGCATATAATCTCGCGTATGACGAGACTGGTAATGTGGTCGGCTGCGCGATCAATGTTGCTCCTGTCGGCTTCGGCGGCCCTATCGCCATCAAGGTGGGCTTCGACGTCAACGGAGTCATCTGGAATACGAAGGTGCTTTCGCAGGCTGAGACTCCGGGTCTTGGTGCGAAGTGTGTAGAGCCTTCTTTCTCAGATCAGTTCAAGGGATTCAACCCGGCAGAGAAGAAGCTTTCTGTAAAGAAGGACGGCGGC
>JAGBCS010000007.1 GCA_017937885.1 Bacteroidales bacterium | reverse complement strand
TTCTAATACAGTCTGAACATATTCAGCGACGGTCACCTATGGCGGCCGTCGTTTTTTTATGTATCTTTGACAGATAAACTTGTTAAACGAAACAGAAATGAAAAGAACCATCATCTTTCTGGCAGTAATGCTCGGCCTTGCAGCAGCTGCAGCTGCTCAGCCAAAAGCTGCCGGCGTGAGAATCGGAACGACAGGACTTGAAGCAGTCTATCTCCACAACCTTTCCAAAGACGCATTCATAGAAGGCAACATCGGATTTGATTTCGGTGTGGATTCCGGAGCAGGATTCAAGATAACAGGGCTCTACAATGTTGTCTGTGCCCGCCCGGCATGGACAAATTCAGGTTCATGGGCGATATACGCCGGAGCTGGAGTTTCTCTCGGAAACGTATATGACATGGTGTCTTACAAAGTGCTGGATGAAAAGATCTCATATCCGGACAACGGATTCATGGTCGCCCTGACAGGCCAGATAGGACTGGAATACAACTTCGACTTCCCTCTCCAGCTTGCTGTCGACATGAGACCTTACCTCGGAATGCATATCAATGACGGCAAGTTCAGGATCCCTGAGACCAACATGACCGTCGACTACGAAAGCAAGGCCGGCTTCTACGGCAACGGACTCCTCGGCTTCATTCCTACCCTTTCTGTAAGATACAGATTCTGATAGAGACATGATGAATTCAAAGACAATCACCATCATCGCTACAGCCATGATGGTTGCAGCAGGCTGCGCCCGCACTGATCTTACAGACGCTATCGGTGTGGATGTCACGGCCGACGAAAACCGTGAATACTCATATACGGACAAGAAGGCCGGGTACTGGTACGGCACAACACATCAGGAAACGACCGAATGGTGGTCCGGCTGGAACATGGCGAAGAAGCGCATCCTCGCCGATTATGCTCTCGGAACCATCAGCGACGGAAAGGCAGAGAGGCTCAACCGCAGGGATGTAACCGGATGCATCGTCTATCCGGACAGACTCGAACGCACATGGAAAGGCACTCAGGAGACATTCCGTCTTCTGGACAATGTGCCTGTCGTCCATATAGGTCTGAAGACGTCGGCTGACTCTGTGTTCTGCATTCCGGACATGCAGCATATAGCTGCAGCGGAAATGACTGCGGAAGGTCTCTTCCTGACTCCATACGAAGCCCGTGACATGAGGATACTCCTGACTACTGCATCCGGCTCTGCCCCATCGGCTTACGAGGCAGGCATCAAGGCTGGTTCCGATTCGGAAGGCTTCATCCTGACCTACGGCACGCCAGAGGAATGCATCAGCCTCGCAGAGATGTTCCGCAAGGAGTCCGGCAGGCTCATCGCTGAAAGGAAGGCAAGAATCAACAGTCTCATCACCGAATACAACCCGATCAGGTCGAATCTTCCTGAACTCGACAGATCCCTGAACTGGATTACGGTAACAATGGACGAACTCATCACCGAGCAGCAGGGCAAGGGCATCTATGCCGGCCTGCCTTGGTTCAATGAATACTGGGGACGCGACATGTTCATCTCCATGCCTGGAGCATGCCTGGTGACAGGACAGTTCGATGTTGCAAAGCAGATCCTCAAGGACTTCGCGACGCTTCAGGATACAGATCCGTCATCCGAGACCTACGGACGCATCCCGAACCGCGCCAACCTCGAAGGCATCCTCTACAACACGACCGACGGTACTCCGCGCTTCGTGGCTCAGGCTCTCGAGCTTGCCGAGTATTCAGGCGATACGGATTTCCTGAAGGACATCTACCCTGCAATCAAGACGAGCATCGAAGCATCAATTGCCAACTACACCGACAGCAAGGGCTATCTCACTCATGCTGACGCGGATACATGGATGGACGTGAAGCGCAACGGCATCCCGGGTTCTCCACGCGGAGACCGCGCGAACGACATCCAGGCTCTCTGGCATGACCAACTGACGGCAGGAAGCCGCATCGCTTCCATAATGGGAGATGAGGAATCGGCCAAAAAATGGGAAGCTGCAGCGCAGAAACTGGCGGAGAACTTTGAGAACGACTTCTGCTGCAAGGAAGGTTCATACATATATGACCACCTGAATTCTGACGGCACTCCTGACCTTCAGTTCCGCCCTAACCAGCTTTACTGCTTCGATCTTGTTAAGGACGAGGAGTTCAAGCAGAGGGTTACGCGCAGAAGCTGGGAAGAGCTTGTATACCCGTGGGGTGTCGCATCGCTCGCACAGTGGGACAAGCAGTTCCACCCTCAGCACGAGAACTGGCATTACTACCACAAGGACGACGCCTACCACAACGGTACCATATGGCTCTGGAACAACGGTATGGCTATGCAGCGCATGATCGAATACGGTCAGAAGGAAGCTGCCTGGGAACTGTTCAAGAACATGAACCGCCAGGCCCTTCATGAAGGAGCCGTGGGAAGCCTCAGCGAGAACGCAGACGCACATCCTCGCGAAGGCAAGGACTGGGTGAAGCGCTCAGGCACTTTCCTCCAGGCCTGGAGCAATGCCGAGCATCTCAGGGTATGGTACCAGTATTTCCTCGGTATCCGTCCTGACCTTCTGAACGGAAGGATCGTGATCGACCCGCATATCCCATCTGAGATAACCTGTCTTGAAGCGTCAGTCAAGGTCGGAAACGGAACCCTCGACTACAGATATGCAGACGGCAAGGTGAGGGTATCCCTCAAGGACTGCGACGCAGAGCTTGTAGTTTCGGATCCGGCAGCACAGCAGAGCTTCCCTATCCTTGACGGAGTCAGCTTCTGCATGCCTGACCCGCTCGACAGCTACCCATGCTTCGCCACCTACCACGAACCCGCTCTCACATATTGACATAAAGTAAATGTCGGCCTTATGGGTTCATAAGGTCGACATTCACAAATCCGTTTATCTCTTGCATCAGCTCGACTGATGCGAGGGATTTTCTTTTGATCTCATCCGTGGCGTCGGGAGCGGCAGCGGCGGCCCTGAAGAAGTTTATCGCTTCGCCGAACCGGTTGTTGCGCCGCAGCTCCTCAGCCTTTTCAAGCAGCTGTCTGGCAGTCTCCATGGCTATACAAGGCCGGAGAAGCCCATGAACGCCATTGCGAGAATGCTGGCAGTCACAAGAGCGATAGGAATGCCCTTGAATGCCTTAGGCACGTCATTGAGCGAGAGCTGCTCGCGAAGACCTGCGAAGAGGACCATCGCAAGACCGAAGCCCAGTGATGTCGCGAAAGCATCTACAGTCGCCTCGCCAAGGTTGAACATGCCGTCAGCCGCAGCAGCGAAAGGAGATGACTTCTGGACTACTGTCAGAGCCACACCGAGGACTGCACAGTTGGTAGTGATGAGAGGGAGGAAGATACCCAGGGAAGCATACAGCGCAGGGCTGATCTTCTTGAGCACGATCTCCACCATCTGCACCAGAGCGGCGATCACGAGGATGAATGAGATTGTCTGCAGGAACTCCAGACCGAACTTTGCGAGAAGCGAGTTCAGAAGGAAGGTAACCACAGTAGCGAGAGTGATCACGAAGCACACCGCCATCGACATTCCGGTCGCAGTGCTGAGCTTGTTGGATACGCCCAGGAAAGGACAGACGCCGAGGAACTGTGACAGCAGGATATTGTTTACGAATATCGCTGAAATGATGATAAGTATATATTCCATAATTACTCTGCCTTTTTAGTGGTTAATTTCCTGAAGATCACGATAAGGTATGCAAGTGCAAGGAAGGCTCCCGGTGCAAGCACGAAGGCAAGGATGCCGTCGCCCTCGATGAACTTCCATCCGAAGATGGATCCGCTTCCGAGGATCTCACGCACGATACCGAGAAGGGTCAGCGAGCATGTGAAGCCGAGGCCGATGCCGAGACCGTCGAGCGCAGAATCCACGACTCCGTTCTTGTTTGCGAACGCCTCTGCACGTCCGAGAACGATACAGTTCACAACGATAAGCGGAATGAACAGACCGAGAGTCTCATAGATATCCGGCACATAAGCCTGCATCACGAACTGAAGCAGGGTCACGAAAGTCGCGATCACAACGATGTACGAAGGGATGCGGACCTTGTCCGGAATATATGGAGCGATAAGCGAAATCGCCATGTTTGAAAGCACGAGGACGAAGAGAGTGGCAAGTCCCATGCTCATACCGTTGATGGCCGATGTGGTGGTAGCCAGCGTCGGACACATACCCAGAAGAAGGACGAACGTAGGGTTCTCCTTGATCAGGCCTTTAGTTATAAGTTGAAATTTTCCCATTTTCCGTTCCTCCTTTATTCGTTAATCGGCATTGGAGTCTGTCCGATGGCCTGGAATACCTTTACTGCGAGAGCGACACCGTCAGCATATGCGCGTGATGTGATGGTCGAAGCTGTGATGGCATCGACATCGCCGCCGTCCTTCTTTACAGAAAGCTTCTTCTCTGCCGGGTTGAATCCCTTGAACTGATCTGAGAAAGAAGGCTCTACACACTTCGCACCAAGACCCGGAGTCTCAGCCTGCGAAAGCACCTTCGTATTCCAGATGACTCC
>JAGBCS010000052.1 GCA_017937885.1 Bacteroidales bacterium | reverse complement strand
GCAACTGCATGCTTGTCCATAGCGAAAGTGAGGAATCTCATGATTCTCTCGTCGCGACGATACTGAGTCTCGAGTCTTGCGATGAGTGAAGGCTCAGCCTTGAACTCGATAAGGTAATAGAATCCTGTAGTCTTCTTCTGGATCGGGTAGGCAAGCTGCCTGAGGCCCCAGTCCTCTTCGTACACAATCTCTGCACCACGCTCCTTGAGGTAGTTAGTGTACTTTGCGACCGCTTCCTTCATCTGAGCATCAGACAAAACGGGAGTTGCAATGAAAACGGTTTCGTACTGTTTAAGCATTTTGTTTGTAATTTATTGTTTAATAATAATTTGCGCCCATTTCAGAGGACTCAATCCGCCAAAATGGGCTGCAAATATAAGAATAATTATTTAATAATCAAATTATTTCGCAGGGATGTTTTCAAGCACAGCCTTGAGGAAATCCCAGCACTTCGCCACTGACGGAATGTTTGCACGCTCATCAGGAGAGTGAGGGCTCATGAGGGTCGGTCCGCATGACACCATATCCCAATGCGGATAAGCTCCGCTGAGGATACCGCACTCGAGTCCAGCATGGATGGCCATGACCGCCGGCTCCTTGCCATAAAGATCGTTGTATACCTTCTTCATGGTAGCGAGGATAGCCGAATCCGGATTTGGAGCCCAGCCTGAATAACCGCCTGCAAATGATGTATCGATGCCGGCAAGAGCAAAGACAGCCTCGAACTTCTGCGCGAGAGCGTCCTTTGCCGTATCGACAGAGCTGCGCATAAGAGTCTTTACCGAGAACTCACCTCCTTCGATCTTCACCATCGCGAGGTTGTTCGATGTCTCGACAAGACCCGGCATCTCGCTGCTCATGCGCTCTACACCATCAGGGCATGCGATGATTGCGCGGACGAAACGGAGAGCATCTGCTTCAGGAACATACTTGCACTCGTCTCCACCGCAGCAGCACTCGCCCTCTTTACACTCATATGGTCCGAAGATGAATTCAGCGTCAGGATCCGTACCTGCATATTCAGCCTTGATGGCAGCTGCGATCTCATCAAATGCCTTCTGGGCATCTGCAAGTCTGTCTGCCGGAACATATACCGTTGCGAAAGCCTCGCGAGGGATGGCATTCCTCAACGTACCGCCCTCAAGATCAAGAAGTTTCACATCAGCCTTCGTCATCAGGGCATAGAGAACGCGAGCTATGATCTTGTTTGCGTTTCCGCGGCAAAGGATGATATCCATTCCTGAATGACCTCCCTTGAATCCCTTGACAGCAAGTGAGTAGCAGAGCCAGTTCCTGTCATACTCTGCAGGAACATAAGAAGCCGATGCCGTAGCATCGAGACCTCCGGCACAGCCTACATAGAGTTCGCCCTCAGTCTCTGAGTCAAGATTGATCAGGATATCTCCCTGCAGAAGTCCCGGCTTGAGGGCATTCGCGCCAGTCATGCCTGTCTCCTCATCTACAGTCACAAGAAGCTCAATCGGACCATGCTTCAGGTCGGCAGACTCGAGAACCGCCATACCCATTGCCACTCCAAGTCCGTTGTCACCACCGAGCGTCGTGCCCTTTGCCTTTACCCAGTCGCCGTCGATCCATGTCTGAATCGGATCCTTCTCGAAGTCATGAACCGTATCATTGTTCTTCTGCGGCACCATATCGATATGTCCCTGGAGGATCACGCCCTTAAGGTGCTCATATCCAGGTGTGGCAGGCTTGCGGATGACGATGTTGCCTACTTCGTCCTTGATTGTCTCAAGTCCATGTTCCTTACCCCAGTTGTACATATATTCCACTGCAAGCTCCTCATGCTTCGAAGGACGAGGAATCTGAGTCAGTGCATAAAAGTTCTTCCACACTATCTGTGGATCAAGTTCCTTGATTGTCATGATATTATGTTTATAGTGTCATTATTTCTCCAAAACAGTGTTTACAGGCATCGAGCTGAGGCGGCCGAGCTGATATACAGGGAAGCGCTCCTGGATCAGCAGCTGGTTTCCTTCCTTGAGCTTGACCGTGCAGACTGCAGGAATACGGAAATATGCGAGAGGAGTCTTCACCTTGACAAGTGTCTCGACCTCCGGCTCTGCCATTTCCTGAGGAATGATCTCAAGAACTACAGGTCTTCCCGAAAGATTGTCGGCTGGGACAAGACCGGCCGTATCCGAAAGACGGAAAGCTACGTAAAGATGGCTCTCGCGCCCTGCCTCAGGAATGACCTCGAACTTCATGGTCTGCACCTGATTCTCCGAATAACCCGCGAAAAGTGTCATATACTCCTCCTCAAGACGTGTGATCTCTTCGATTGCAGCTCCCATCGCCTCGCCGCTGTATGTAGCATCGGTATCACCGGTAACGATCTTCAGACGCTGCTCACGAAGTTTCACGATCATCTCGGCAGTCTCGGCTGCCCTCTGCTCCAGAGTCTTCTCTACTACCATGTTCTGCTGAACAGAAGAGCTGGACTTGCTGTTCTTCTTGCTGCGGTAAAGAGTCGTAGACTCTGACTTCAGGTTTGCCGTCACGCCCTTGTTCGAGAAGTCGCCCTGAGTCTGGACAGGGAATCTCCATGAACTTTCCTGCATGAGTCCGCCTTCACCGAATGCCACAAGGCCACATGAAGTAAGAGAGAGGAATGAGCCGTCCACAGCACCCTTCTTAACCGGGATAGTGTATCTTACAGACTGGTCCACTTCCATATAAGGGGTCATCTTCACCTGAGAGATCTGATATGACATATCATCTTTCTGGCGTACCTTTATTCCAAGATACTTCTCGGCGAACTTGGCATAAGGTCCTGCATAGAATTTCTCCTGAACAGCCTCAACTTCAAGAGTAATGGTAGTCGACGGAAGCGCATATGTCACATAGCCGTCAGGATCTGCTTTCTTCTGAGCTGACAGAGCGAGCGGTAACGCTGCAAACATCACTGTCAGAATTGTTCTGATTGTCTTTTTCATATCGAATGATTTGGTTATTTCCATCTTTTATGGGTCCACAGCCAGTTGTGCGGAGTCTCCCTTATTTCTTCCTCCAGGAGGTCATAATACTTTCTCATTATCTCCTCCGGCGTCATATCTGAAGCATTTCTGCATATAGGGATCAGCGTCATCTCGTAACGTCCGCGCTCCACATGCTTCATCTTCATATACATTACTGAATGCGAAAGCTTGCATGCGACTCCGACACTTCCGAGCATCACGTTGGTCTGCTGGCTCATGAACTCCCCTATCGGATGCTTGCCGGTATTCTTATACGGAGCCTGATCCGTCGGATAGATGTACACACGACGCTCATTCTTGTGCCGGATAGAGAAACGGAGCACATTCCTCGACTCCACCTCGCAGTCGGTGCCGACCTCCTCAAGCGCATTCACCCTGTTCCTCGCAAAAACGCGGTCCGCAACTCCATTGGTCAGTTTCTTATATACCACAGATATCGCCTTCTCCGGTATCCTCACATCAACGTCTCCGACAGTTCGATATCCGAGAAAGCCTCCCATGAGTTCCCAGTTTCCGCAATGAGTACTGAGTACCGTCATGCTCGGAGCTGACTCGAAGTATTCTGAAATCTCTTCAGGATTGGTAACTGTCACGATGCCGCTCCTGTGCAGACGCCGGTAGTCGCTTCCTCCGAACCATATGGCCTCGGCCACGATCTCTCCGAAATGTCTGTAGAACCTGTCGCTTATCTTCTTCAGTTCCTTGTATTTCTTTTCAGGGAAGGATCTGGCAAGGTTGACCATCACCACATCCGTTCTATATCGCACGACATTCTTCACGATCCAGGACAGAATATCGCCCATGAAATAATGAAATTTCAATGGCAGTTTCGACAACAGAACGATGAGTCCCCTGATCAGATTTACAGCTATATTATTCACAGTCAATACAATGCGTTTATGCTTCATAACTTACGGGTTCCTTTCGCAGACTACCCGTACCATACAAAAAA
The DNA here is from genome assembly GCA_017937885.1 of Bacteroidales bacterium. Classification (GTDB taxonomy): domain Bacteria; phylum Bacteroidota; class Bacteroidia; order Bacteroidales; family UBA932; genus Cryptobacteroides. Next base: position 14,845 of record JAGBCS010000052.1, on the reverse strand, counting down.
GCAAATATATCAATTTTCCTCCGCATTTCCGATATTTTACCACTAAAATAATTTTACTATCTTTGCCGGCGACTATGCCTTGCAATTAATAACAACCAAATAAAAAACAACAGATTATGTTCAAAGGCCAACCAAAAGGACTATTTGCCCTTGCCCTTGCCAATACAGGTGAGCGCTTCGGCTACTACACCATGCTGGCGATCTTCCTCCTGTTCATCCAGGCGAAGTTCGGCTTCAGCGCGGCAGCATCAACACAGATCTATTCTATCTTCCTCGCAGGAGTATACTTCATGCCTTTCTTCGGCGGTATACTTGCCGACAAGATCGGTTACGGAAAGTGCGTGACCCTCGGTATCGGTGTCATGTTCCTCGGATATCTCTGTCTGGCGATTCCGACCGCACCTGACCTCACAGGAAAGATCCTGATGTTCGGTGCCCTTACTCTTATCGCTATCGGAACCGGACTCTTCAAAGGTAACCTCCAGGTAATGGTGGGCAACCTTTACGACGACCCTAAGTACGCATCAAGACGTGACGCGGCGTTCAGCCTCTTCTACATGGCGATCAACGTAGGTTCGATGTTCGCACCTTCAATGGCAAAAGCCATGACAAACTGGTCGCTCAGCAAATATGACCTCGTATACAATGCCAACGTTCCTGCCCTTGCACATCAGGTGATGGACGGTACGATCACTCCTGACAACCTCGCAAACCTCCAGAACATTGCAGCGACAATGCCTGGCGCAGCAGGAATGGACATGGCCGCATTCGCACCATACTACATCGAGAGACTTTCGACCGCATATAACGGAGGTTTTGCTGTAGCATGTGTATCACTTATCCTCTCGGTGCTCATCTACTTCAGCTGCCGTTCATGGTTCAAACATGCAGACGTCACAGCAAAGCAGGCTCAGGCTGCAAACCCTGCAGCAGAAGTGGAGCTTACTCCTGCACAGACAAAGAGCCGTATCGGTGCCCTCATCTTCGTATTCGCGGTTGTGATCTTCTTCTGGATGGCATTCCACCAGAACGGAGCTACAATGACATTGTTTGCACGTGACTACACAGCTGCATCAGCTGACGGCATCATGAGGATAGGATTCAACATCTGGTGCCTTGCACTGATCGCAGTTTCTATCTATACACTCTTCAATGTGTTCCAGGCTGAGACAAAGAAGGCAAAGATCACATCCGGCGCAATCACTGCAGGCCTCTGGGCACTTGCTGCAGTCCTCTACATGAGAATGCCGCAGACAGTGAATATCCAGCCATCTGATTTCCAGCAGTTCAACCCATTCTATGTCGTAGCCCTCACACCGGTATCCCTCGCCATCTTCGGTGCACTCGCAAAGAAAGGCAAGGAGCCTTCTGCGCCACGCAAGATCGGTATAGGAATGCTCGTGGCAGCAGCCGGCTTCCTCATCCTCACACTCGGTTCAATGGGTCTTGCTTCTCCTAAGGAACTTGGCGGAACCGTGAGCCCTGATCTCGTATCTCCATACTGGCTCATCTCTACATACCTCGTGCTTACATTCGCAGAGCTTCTCCTCTCTCCGATGGGTATCTCATTCGTATCGAAGGTTGCTCCTCCTAAGTACAAGGGTATGATGATGGGAGGATGGTTTGCTGCAACAGCAATCGGAAACTATCTCGTTTCAGTACCAGGTCTCCTCTGGATGAGGATTCCGCTCTGGTCTATCTGGGTAGTGCTCATCGCAATCTGCGTAGTAGCCGGTGTCTTCATGTTCGCAAACATGAAGAGGATCGAAAGCGCAACAGAGTAATCCTGATATATGATTATATGGAAAACGTGGTCGGAAGGCCACGTTTTTTTATGTCCTTTTGCTATATTTGCAGGATAGTATGGAAAAAGATCTCAAGGAAAGGCTGACAGCCTGGGCACACGAATACAATGACCCGAAATACTTTCAGGAAGACCCGATAATCTTCCCGACACATTTTGCCGAAAGGTACAGATGCGGCGAAGCTTCGCTTGCAGACATAGAGATATCGGCACTGCTGGCCTCACATCTGGCCTGGGGACGTAGGGCGATGATTGTGCGTGACAGCAGAAGGCTGTTCGACGAAATGGAATGGAGGCCGTACGAATATGTGATGTCAGGAGAATACAGGGACGAAAACGCAAGCCTGCACCGCACGATCAAATGGAGCGAGATCGCTGCAATATGCAGCCGACTGCGCGATATTTACGGTGACAGGGACAGCATCGAGGGCTTCAGCGACATGGAGATAAGATGCCGCATATTCGGCCAGAAGGAAGACCGCAAGGCTCCTAACAAGAAGATAAGCATGATGAGGCGCTGGCTTGTGCGCGACGACGGGAAGGTTGATCTCGGAGTCTGGAAAAAAAGTTCAAAGACAGATCTTATCCTGCCTCTGGACGTACATGTCTATGCTCAGGCGACTGCCCTGGGACTGACGGAAAGAAGGCAGAAGGACATAGTGACAGCCAAGGAGATAACAGACGCGTTCAGGCAGATATGGCCGGAAGACCCTTGCATGGGAGACTTTGCGCTTTTCGGATATGGAGTAAACAATTGATTATGCCAAGACTATATATTATATCAGGATGTAACGGCGCGGGCAAGACTACTGCGTCATACTCTCTGCTTCCCGAGATGCTGGACTGCAGCGAATTTGTGAACTCCGATGAGTTTGCCAAGGGCCTTTCTCCCTTCAATCCGGAAAAGGCATCGATACAGGCAAGCCGCTTTATGATCATGAAGATCAGATACCTGCTCAAGAAGCAGAGCGATTTCGCGGTTGAGACGACACTTGCGACCAGAACCCTGCTGAAGACAGCTAAAATGGCCCAGGAAGCCGGCTACACGGTTACCCTGCTGTACTTCTGGCTGAATTCTCCGGAACTGGCCGTGGAAAGAGTGCGCGCAAGAGTGGAATCCGGAGGCCACAAAATACCGGAAGAGACAATACGGAGAAGATACCAGGTAGGCATAGACTACTTCTTCCATTATTACGCTCCGATCTGCGAAAGATGGATTCTGGCAGACAATTCGCAGATACCTTTCCGAGTCATTGCCGAAGGATCGAAAGATGACGTCATCAATATCAGGGACGAAGAGACCTACGCCAAGATAAGACAGATTGCCATGGAAAGGCGCAGATATGTGGAAGAAAGCGGAGAGGTACTGTCTCTATAAGAAACATCACGACATGAACAGCAAAAGCTATTATCAGGATATATTCAAGGTGACAGAGCAGCAGCTCGAGACCCTTGCAGCAACAGCTCTATCGCATGGTGGAGACTTCTGCGACCTATATTTCGAGCACACGACGTTCTTCAATCTCCTCCTCAAGGACGGGGTCGTCTCGTCAGGAGGCTTCCATACCGACTTCGGAGTCGGCATCAGGGTTCTCAAGGGAGAGAAGACAGGATACGCATATGCCGAAAATACGGAGATGGGCGACATGCTCAAGGCCGCAAAGGCAGCATCAGCAATAGCTTCAGGCACCGGGACGGAAATGGCTTATGCCAGGGTTGCGGACCGCCGGCATGACCTTTATCCCATGCAGTCCAACTGGAGGGACATGGGTGCAGACTCCTTCCTGCCTTTCCTTAAAGAGGTCGAGAAGGAAGTACTGAGCCGGGACAAGAGGATAATAAAGGTGATTGCAAGGATGTCAGACTCCGTAAGCGACGTGATGATGTACAATTCGCTCGGCGAACTCACATTCGACACCCGTCCTCTTGGAAGCGTTACTGTATCAGCCGTATTCGAACAGAACGGAAAGACCGAGAACAGGTCAGCATCGCGTAGCTTCCGAATGGGAGCGGAGCTGATAGGACCGGGACTTGCACGGGAGCTTGCAGACGAAGTCGTCAGAGGCATCGATGACCGCTTCAAGGCCCGCAGGCCGAAAGGCGGAAGCATGAGCGTAGTGATGGGCGCAGGTGCATCCGGCATCCTGCTGCATGAAGCCATGGGACATGCCTTCGAGGCGGACTTCAACCGCAAGGGGCAGTCGGTATTCTCGGACAAGATGGGCATGCAGGTCTGTCCGAAAGGAGTCAATGTAGTCGACGACGGAACGATCGCATTCAACAGAGGTTCAGGAAATTACGACGACGAGGGCGTACCGGCGCAGAAGACTTACATGGTAGAGGACGGTATACTGACATCATACCTGCATGACAGGATAAGCGCCAGCCGCTACGGAGTAGAATCTACCGGAAACGGAAGACGTGAAAACTTCCGGTATAATCCTATTCCACGAATGCGGGCAACATACATGGAAAGCGGCGATGCTGACCCGGAAAGCATAATAGCCGACGTCCGCGAAGGCATATATGTCGACGAATTCTCAAACGGTCAGGTCAAGATCGGAGAAGGAGACTTCACCTTCTTCGTAAAAAACGGATATCTGATTGAAAACGGCCGTCTTACCATGCCGGTAAAGGACGTCAACATCATCGGAAACGGCCCCCAGGCCCTGGCAGACATCGTAGCGGTCGGCAACGACCTGAAGATCGACAACGGCACATGGACTTGCGGCAAGGAGCAGAGCGTACCAGTATCCTGCGGAATGCCAACCGTCATGATCAGCAGCCTCACGGTAGGAGGCGAATAAAATATTCCATATTTGAAATGATAACCGAACACGAAATAAACACTGCACGGCACTGCATCACTTACGCCATGGAAAACGGCGCAGACGCAATGCGCGTATCCCTCAGCAAAAGCGTCATGGACGGATACACGTTCCTGAACGGAGAACTGGACAAGGTGACCCATTCGGCGGACCGCTCGATATACATGTACATATTCGCAGACGGACGGTACGGAACATTCTCTACCAACCGTCTCGACAGACATGAACTCGAGGACTTCATATCCAAGGCCATCACGATGGTAAAGATGCTGGGCGAAGATGCATGCCGCAGGTTGCCGTCCCCCGAGCGGACGGAGAAGAGCGCCGTGACCGGAAGAGAACTTGACCTCTACGACATTTCATACACTTCCGGCGATCCCGACAAGCGTCTGGAGAAGGCACGCAGCCTCAGCATATTCAAGCAGACGGTAGAGAACGGAACATACAGGCTCATATCTGAGGAATGCGAATACAGCGAGTCTGTTGACGACAGTTATCTCGCAGATTCCCAAGGTTTTGAAGGAAGACATACCGAAACGACATACTATTGTTTCTCGGAGATGACGATCCTGACGCCGGACAACTGCAGATACAGCGGCTACTGGTGGGAAGCAGCTCCGAAAGAGAACCAGCTCCACCTTCAGGGATGTGCACGCAAGGCTCTGCAGAAGGCCGTCAGGAGCATAGGTCCAAAGAAAAGACGCTCTGGAAGCTATAAGATGGTAGTGGAGAACAGTGTCGCATCAAGACTGATAGCTCCTGTGATATCTGCCCTGAATGCATCATCGATCCAGCAGAAGGTATCTTTCCTTGAAGACTCCCTCGCAAAGAAGATTTTCTCGGAAGGCATGACTCTTATGGATATGGCCCGTACTCCGGGAATGACAGGATCGAGGCTGTATGACACGGAAGGAGTAGCCACCAAGGATGCTCCAATAATTGAGAATGGAGTCGTAAAGCAGTATTTCGTAAATACTTACATGTCTGAAAAGATGGGGATAGAGCCTACAGTCGAGGATATAAGCAGGCCATGTCTGATGCCTTACCTGAAAGGTGAGGATTTGACTTCATCGGAAAAAACCGTATCTTTGGAGGATATTTTGCGGAGATGCTCCAGCGGAATACTGGTTACAGGTTTCAACGGAGGCAACTGCAATCCTTCGACCGGAGACTTTTCATTCGGCATCGAGGGCTTTGCCTTCAGCAAAGGAAAGATAACTCATCCGGTCAGGGAGATGCTGATCACAGGCAACATCGTGACGCTGTGGAACAATCTTCTGGCAGCCGGTACGGACCTCCGTCCAAGCGCACGCTGGCAGGTGCCGTCAATCGCCTTTGACAACGTATCATTCTCCGCATGACAGATGTAGAATCAAATAATAATGTAACGCAATATGAAAATCGGACAGAACAAGGTAGTGGAATTCTGCTACGAACTCGAAGTGGACGGACAGGTGGTCGACCACACAACCAAGGAAAGGCCTTTGGACTATATTCATGGCACAGGCAGCCTTCTGCCTAAGCTTGAGGCACATATCGAGAACATGGAGCCTGGCAGCAAGTTCGATGTGACTCTTTCTCCAGCAGACGGTTATGGCGAAGTCGACCCTACCCGTATCATAGATCTGCCAAAGGCGGCATTCGAAGTGAACGGAGAGATCCGCGAGGATCTTCTCGTTCCGGGCAACACAATCCCTATGATGAACAGCATGGGAGGAGTAATCCCCGGGGTCGTGCTCGAAGTCAGCGAAGACAGCGTGAAGATGGACCTCAACCACCAGATGGCCGGCAAGACCCTCCATTTCACAGGAGAGATCCTTACAGTACGCGAAGCGACTGAAAAAGAACTTACAGAAGGCCTTCATGGCGAATACGTCCACACCTGCGGAGGATGCCACGGACAGGGCGGCGAATGCGGCGGATGCGGAGACCATGGCGACGGCTGCGGATGCGGCCATGACCACGAAGGAGACTGCGGATGTGGCTGCTGCTAGCATTCGTGTCGGCAGCCCTTCTAGGCTTCTACGACACATCTAAGAAAGCAGCACTGAAAGACAATGCGGTTCTTCCGGTGCTGCTTTTGAATACATTGTTCTCTACCCTTCTCTTCTCCCCCGTCATCATGGACGGTATCGTAGGAAGAGACTGGTTTGACGGGACCATGTTCGATTCCGCCGGCGACGTCGGCAGCTTCAAGGCACATGTCCTGGTCCTCATCAAGGCCGTGATTGTCCTGACGTCATGGATAGCAGGATATTTCGGACTGAAGCACATACCTATCACCATAGTCGGACCGATCAATGCCACCCGCCCTGTACTCGTACTGGTGGGAGCCATGCTGCTCTTCGGAGAAAGACTCAACTGGTGCCAATGGATAGGCGTGATCCTCTCTATCCTGTCCATCTATCTGATGAGCAGGTCAAGCAAGAAGGAACAGATAGACTTCAGGAAGAACAAGTGGATATGGTGCGTGGCTGGCGGTACCATCATGGGCGCAGTAAGCGGCCTGTACGACAAGTTCATCATGAGCGAGCTCAGTCCTATCTTCGTGCAGAGCTGGTTCAACCTGTATCAGTTCATAATGATGCTGATAATCTGCATGCTGATATGGTATCCGACAAGAAGACAGACCACTCCGTTCCATTGGAGCTGGGCCATTCCGCTCATCTCCATCTTTGTCGCATCTGCAGACTTCTCGTATTTCAATGCTCTCAGCATGCCGGACTCGATGATTTCTGTGGTGTCGCTTATCCGACGGGGATCCGTGCTCATTTCATTTGCATGCGGAGTGCTGATATTCAAGGAACGTAACCTTAAGGCAAAGGCCATCGACCTGCTGCTCATTCTGATAGGAATGATCTTCGTATACTTCGGTTCACGATAAATTGTTATATTTGCAGATTGAACCATGAAGACCGCCATCGTCATACTGAACTGGAATACGGAAGACTTCCTCAGGAAGTTCCTTCCCGGTCTTATACATTCGGCAGAAAAGGTCAGCGGAGCGGAAGTCATAGTAGCGGACAACGCCTCTACAGACGGCAGCATGAAGGTCATGAACGAGGTGTTTCCGCAGGTGCGGACATTACGTTTCGAGAAGAACCTGGGTTTTACCGGAGGATATAACGAAGCCTTCAGAAGACTGAAAGAAGGAACTGATGCGCCGGAATACTTCCTGCTCATCAATTCCGACATCGAGGTACCGGAAGACTGGCTCGGTCCACTTGTGGACTGGATGGACTCCCATCCGGATTGCGGAGCATGCGCACCTAAGCTGCACAGCTGGCAGGAAAGGGAGAGGTTCGAATATGCCGGAGCCGCCGGTGGCTGTCTGGACCGTTTCGGTTATCCCTTCTGCCGCGGCAGGATAATGAAACGTCTGGAAGAAGACCATGGTCAGTACGACACGACGAAGGATGTATTCTGGGCGACCGGAGCATGCCTGATGGTCCGCAGCAAGGCATATGCAAGTCTCGGAGGGCTCGACGAAAGATTCTTCGCGCACATGGAAGAGATCGATCTGTGCTGGAGGATGCAGCTGGAAGGATGGAAGATCACAGTCGTGCCGCAGTCCGTAGTTTACCACGTAGGAGGGGGCACGCTGCCGGCATCTTCTCCGTTCAAGCTCTTCCTCAACTACCGCAACAATCTCCTGATGCTGAGCAACAACCTGGCAAAGACCTATGCGCTCGGATATTTCAGGAAAGGCCATGAGCCGGTAAAGGCCGCGGCTGAAGGTATCAGGAAGGCAGACTGCAGGATATGGCAGAGAATGTTTCTTGACGGTTTGTCGGCAACGATCTACCTGCTGACGCTGGACATTGACAGTTTCAAGGCGGTCGTCAAGGCTCATAAGGAATACAGGCAGCTCCGCACTGCAAAGTCGCAGGAAGAACTCATATCATACCTTGCGACATACGGCAGCAAGGCCGGAGTAAAAGGATTATACGGAAAATGGATCATCCTTCAATCGATGCTTAAGGGAGACAGGATATTCCGAAGCATAAGGGAGAAGGATTTCTATAACATTCAGTAATATGAAAATTGTCATCGCAGGCGCAGGTGAAGTAGGTTCTCACCTTGCAAAAATGCTCAGCAATGAAGCAAACGAGATCACGGTCATCGACTCTGACCAGGAAAGGCTCGATGCATTGAGGTCACATACAGACGTGATTACGGTCGAGGGCGTTCCGTCCGAGATAGGCACTCTGCATGAAGCGCAGGTCGAACATGCCGACCTGTTCATTGCTGTGACACCTTCCGTTTCACAGGATGTGAACATCGTCAGTGCCATGCTTGCAAAGAAGATGGGCTGCCAGAAGGTGACGGCGCGCATAAACACCGAGGAGTATCTCTCATACGAGAACAAGTATCTCTTCACGGAAATGGGAATCGACCTGCTATTCTATCCGGAGAAGATTGCTGCCGGAGAGATAGTGGAACTGCTGAAGAGAAGCGCATCTGCAGACTCGCTGGACTTCGCCAGAGGCAAGCTTCAGATAGCCGTCTTCAAGCTTGAGGAGGAATCCCCGATGATCGGTATGAACATGATGGAGTTCAGCAACCTTGCGGCGGCTGACGGACTTAAGTTCAGAGTTGTGGCGATTTCCCGCGGTGACGAAACGATCATTCCAAAATTCGACACCAAGTTCAAGTATCATGACCTTGTGTTCATCATTTCCAAGCGCGAAGGCATGGATATGCTGATGAAATACCTCGGAAAGAGGAACATCGAGGTCGACAGAGTCATGATTCTCGGCGGCAGCCCTATCGGTGAGATGGTCGCGAAACAGCTCTCCAAGCAGATAGAGACTGTCAAGCTGATCGAGATGAACAAGGAAAAATGCCTCGATCTGTCAGAGAGGCTCCCGAGCAACATCACTGTCGTGAACGGAGACGGACGCAACTCAGACATGCTTCTGGAAGAGAACATCCGCGAATTCGATGCATTTGTTGCCGTGACCAACAGTTCTGAAACCAATATCCTTGCCTGTGTCGCTGCAAAAAGTCTGGGTGTGGCAAGGACGATTGCGGAAGTGGAGAATCTCGAGTATATCAAGCTTGCGGAAAGCATGGGAGTGGATGCTGTGATCAACAAGAAGCTCATCACTGCTGGAAGGATATTCAAGTTCACCCTCAGCAGCAAGGTTCGTTTCATCAAGTATATGAGCGGTACCAATGCAGAAGTGCTCGAATACATCGTGGCGCCAGACACCACGATTACCAAGCATCAGTTGAAGGACATGGGCTTCCCTAAGAATGCCATCATCGGAGGCATAATTCGCGGCAACGAGTCCTTCATTGCCGTCGGCGACAGCCGGATTCAGGCATACGACCGGGTAGCAGTATTCGCACTTCCGGAAGCAGTGAAGGAAGTGGACAAGTTCTTCAGATAGGAGTCATGGCAAGTTACCTGCAGATTGAAAACATATCAAAGAGCTACGGACCAAAGGTCCTGTTCGAGAAGATCGGCTTCAACATAAACGAAGGCGACAAGATTGCCCTCATTGCACCTAACGGTACAGGAAAGACCTCGCTGATGAGGATACTTGCCGGCAAGGACAAATCGGACTCCGGCGGAAAGATAATGTTCCTTAAGGACATAAAGATAGCATTTCTGGAACAGGATTATGATTTTGATCCTCAGAAGACCATATTCGACCAGATCATGTCTTCCAGCACGGACTTCACCAAGGATCTTGATCAGGAGCATCTCTGGGAGTATGAGCGCAGGGTGGTCAAATTCCTGTCCAACTTCAATCTTCCTGATCCTGAGCAGCTTATGAAGGAGCTTTCCGGAGGCGAAGTCAAAAGGGTCGCACTGACCCAGATGCTTGCCACCGAAGCGGAGTTCTTCATAATGGACGAGCCGACCAACCACCTTGACATTGATGCGATAGAGTTTCTCGAAGGCTTCCTCAGCCGCTCCAGATGTACGCTTCTGATGGTCACCCACGACAGATATTTCCTCGACAGGGTCTGCAATACCGTCATGGAGATGGACCACGGAGCCGTATACACATATAGAGGCAATTACCAGAACTTCCTCGAGAAGCGCGAGGAAAGGATAGCGAACTACAATGCCGAGACCGACAAGGTCCGCAACATTCTCCGTCGTGAACTCGAGTGGATCCGCAGCACTCCATGCGCCCGGACCGGAAAGGCACGGTACAGGATAAATGCATTCTATGATCTGAAAGACAGGGCATCACAGGTATACACACAGAAGCAGGTAAGCATGGAAGCGATGAAGGGCTCTGCCCGTCTCGGCACCAAGATCATCAACTGCAAGGACCTCAGTTTCTTCTATGGAGACAAGTGTTATCTCGACCGTTTCACCTACAATTTCCAGAGGTACGAAAAGGTAGGAATCGTAGGCCGCAACGGTGCTGGCAAATCAACATTCCTGAATATTCTGACCGGAGATTACACACCGGATATGGTATGCACCGATCCCGATATATATGACGGTTCAAACGGTCTGATGACAGGAGTGATAGAACGTGGAGAATCGCTCAAGGTCGGCTATTACCACCAGAGCGGTATGTCATTCAATCCTGAAGACACGGTCCTGGATATCGTCAACGACACCTGGCTTCTGAACCGCTTCCTCTTCCCTCATGAGATGCTGAACAACAAGATCGAAAAGCTAAGCGGCGGGGAGAAGCGCAGGCTTTACCTGCTGACTATACTCATGCAGCAGCCGAACCTTCTTATCCTCGACGAGCCGACGAACGATCTCGACATAGTGACTCTCAACATCCTCGAAGAATACCTCAAGGAGTTCGGAGGTTCCCTCATCATCGTATCTCATGACCGCCACTTCCTCGACAAGCTAGTCGACCACCTCTTCATCTTCTGCGGTGACGGCCTGGTAAAGGACTTCGTAGGAAGCTACAGCGAATATCGCGAATACATCAAGGAATTCGAGGCTCAGCAACGGTCCCAGGCAAGAGCGGAAGAAAAGGCAGCAAAAGAAAAGGCAGCAAAAAATACTCCGGCGCCGGAAACTCCTGCAAAGAAGAAGAAGCTTTCATACAAGGAGCAGAAGGAACTCGAACAGATAGAGAAGGACCTCGAAGCCCTTGCAGCTGAAAAAACCGGACTGGAAGAACAGATCAGCAGCGGCACCCTGCCTTTCGACCAGCTTCAGAAGGCATCGGAACGCATCGGTACCATCATGGAAGAAACCGACGAAAAAGAGATGAGGTGGCTGGAGCTTAACGAAGGGCTTTAGCGCCTACATATAGTACTCGCAGTTGTATCGGTTAAGGATATCCATCTGCGTATAATTATCCTTCTTCGGAACCGGAGAGCCCAGTATCAGGCTGTCCACCAATGCATTGACGGCAGCAGCAGCCTGACGGTCAGAATGCTGTGCAATAAGCGCCTGCACATGGCCGCTCCGCAAGGCTGAGAGGTTACGTTCCAACACATCGAATCCAACGACCCTGCATCCGGCCATTCCCCTCTCCCGCAGATAATCTGCGACAAGATGTATCCTCGAATTGAACATGACCAGCATCTTAGGGGCGTCGGCATCAGCAGCAAACGCTTCGTCGAGTCTGGCATATACGGCATCGGCATTTTTCGGATCTATGAAGACATTGACAATATGGGCTGATGGATAATGTTCGGTCATATAATCCATGAAGCCGGTACGGCGCATGACGGTAGGATCGGAATGTCCCTTCTTGTCACGCTCGATACGGACTATGTATACCTTCCGGACATTCCTTCCGTCAGTAAGGATGTCGGCACAAAGATAGCCGCTCTGATACATCGGCATCCCGAAATAGGCCAGATATCCGTCATCTTCAAGTTTCGAATCTATGTATACATATGGAATGCCGCGCGAGACAAGATCCTTGACAAAGGCCAGAGTCTCCAGCCGGAACATAGGAGCGATCACCACTCCGGACGGCCCGGCATCAAGAACCTTTCCGCAAGCTGCCCTGAAGGAATCCACATCATACTGGTCATAGGTCATGACCTCAACCACGACTCCATATCTCTGCGCAGCCTCGGAAGCTTCAAACAGTCCTTTTGCCGTCAGAGACCAGAAGTCCCCTTCCGAATACTCGGGGATCACACATACGATAGTATGCTTCTTCTGGGATGCCAGCAGCGATGCATATACATTGGGCTTGTAACCCAGTTCATCTATGACCTTGAGTATCTTTTCGCGACTCTTCTTCGAGACCTCTCCCCTGTCGTGCAGGACACGGTCCACCGTGCCTTTTGACACGCCAGCCGCCTTTGCCACGTCATTGATCGTTATCTTGCCGGGACCATTAACCATAACCGTTTCAGTTTGAGCATACAAATATGAGAAAAATATTCAGCATAAACAAATGTCCAAATTATTCCGTGAACGTTCACGGAATTTCGGAAATTATTGTTATTTTTGCAGATTGAATATAAAGACAAAGCAACTAAACGATAACAATATGCCAAAAGTAATTACATTCGGTGAGATCATGCTCAGGCTTTCGACTCCTGGCTATCTCAGATTTTCACAGGCGAAGCAGTTTGAAGCCACCTTCGGCGGCGGAGAAGCAAATGTAGCCGTATCACTGGCCAACTACGGCATCGACACGGAATTCGTGACACGTTTCCCTAAGAACGACATCGCGGCAAGCTGCATCAAGGACCTGCATAGCTATGGCGTCGACACTAAGCACTGTGTGTTCGGCGGCGACCGCCTCGGCATCTACTTCCTCGAGACAGGCGCTGTGGCTCGTCCGAGCAAGGTGGTATACGACCGTGCGAATTCAGCAATTTCGCAGATCGAGCCGGGAATGATCGACTGGGACAAGGTATTCGAAGGAGCGGACTGGTTCCATTGGACCGGCATCACTCCTGCGATCAGTCAGGGAGCCGCTGACGTCTGCCTCGAAGCGATAAAGGCCGCCAACAGGCTGGGCGTGACTGTTTCATGCGACCTCAACTACCGCAAGAACCTATGGAAATACGGAAAGACTGCGTCAGAGGTCATGCCATCCCTCGTCGAAGGCTGCGACGTCATCCTCGGTAACGAAGAGGACGCAGAAAAGGTGTTCGGCATAAAGCCGGAAGGCTTCGATGTGACCGCGACAAAGGGAGAAGTCAATGCCGCAGAGTTCGAGAGCGTATGCCGTCAGCTGATGACGAAGTTCCCTAGGGCGAAGAAAGTCATCATCACCCTTCGCGGCTCGATAAACGCGAACCACAACACATGGGGCGGAGTACTCTTTGACGGAGAGACTCTCTATCAGTCACCGCGTTACGACATCACGCACATTGTCGACCGCGTCGGAGGAGGCGATTCTTTCATGGGCGGACTCATCTACGGTCTGCTTACTTACGTCGGCGACGACCAGAAGGCGCTTGATTTCGCTGTTGCGGCGTCATGCCTCAAGCATACAATATTCGGAGATTACAATCAGGTGACCGTAGCCGAGGTGGAGAATCTCATGAAGGGCGACGGTTCGGGAAGAGTTTCAAGATAACATGGCACAGTACAATAAGCTTCAGGTCATCTCGACCATGAAGGAGACCGGAATGGTGCCGGTCTTCTACCACTCTGACGCCGAGACCGCAAAGGCGGTACTTAAGGCATGCTACGACGGTGGCGTACGCGCATTCGAATTCACAAACCGCGGAGACTTCGCACAGGAAGTGTTCGGCGAACTGGTCAAATATGCAGTCAAGGAACTTCCGGGCATGATTCTGGGCATCGGTTCGGTTGTCGATCCAGCTACGGCAGCTCAGTATCTGCAGTTGGGAGCCAACTTCGTGGTTGGTCCCCTGTTCAACCCTGAGATCGCTCCGATATGCAACCGCCGTCTCGTTCCATACTGCCCCGGATGCGGAACAGTTTCGGAAGTCGGCAAGGCACAGGAACTCGGATGCGACGTATGCAAGGTATTCCCTGGCGACGTCCTCGGCCCTGCCTTCGTGAAAGGTCTGCGCGCTCCGATGCCTTGGAGCCAGATCATGGTTACTGGAGGCGTAAAGCCGACAAAGGAGAATCTTGAAGGATGGTTCAAGGCAGGCGTCACCTGCGTAGGAATGGGCAGCAACCTGTTTCCTAAGGAAGCTATAGCCGCAAAGGACTGGGCAGCTATAACCAAGCTGTGCAGCGATGCTCTTGAGATCATCCGTTCCGTTCGATAATCAATAAAAAACAGAATATGAATAACACAAACAGACAACTGATGACCAACTGGCG
>JAGBCS010000051.1 GCA_017937885.1 Bacteroidales bacterium | reverse complement strand
GTCAGGAGAAGGACGGCGGATCCTTTGTATCATGACATGGAACTCAAGCTCCCCGGTGCGATGATCCGGGAGAACGAGACGTTGCCACAGGCAGCGGCACGCGTTCTTGAGGCAAGTACCGGACTGAAGGACCTGTATCTGAAGCAGACCTCCATCTTTTCCGATCCATACAGAGTCGATCCGAGCGAATTGGAATGGATCGGTCAGTATCATGGCATACATACGGCACGAGTGGTGACAGTAGGATATTACGCATTGGTGAAACTCGACAGGGGAATGGTGAACTATACGACGCGTCAGGGAGCCGTATGGAGGAATGTGGATGACATCCACCATCTCATCATGGACCATATGGACATTCTGTCCGACGCCTTGTCCGTCCTTCAGAAGGAAATGCTGTGGTCGTCGACCGCTTTCCGCCTGCTGCCGAAGAAATTTACGGTCAGACAGTTGCAGAATCTTCTGGAAGCTGTCTTCGGCATCGAGATAGACAACAGGAATTTTCGCAAGAAACTCTTTACATCAGGTCTTCTTATAGAGACCGATGAGTATGAAAAGCATGTAAACCATAAGCCGGCACGCCTGTATATGCTGAACAAGAGTGCTTTCTCCGCCCGCGAGAGGAACAGGAAGCTACAGTTCATGCCTTCTTGGCTGTAATTCTGCGGATATTGTAAAATTTCCATAGAATATTAATGATATAATACGATGGAATGTAGATAGATACATGAATACTTAACGTATTTTTGACACAAAGGTTTTTCGTTTGTCTCACATCTGCTAAATTTGCAGAAGATAACACTAAAACAAGAGCAATGTATTTATTAGGCTACGATATCGGAAGCTCGTCAGTCAAGGCGAGTCTGGTGGATGCTCAGACAGGAAAGTGTGTGAGCACGGCGTTTTATCCTAAGTCCGAGGCTGCGATTCTCGCAGTGAAGCCGGGCTGGGCGGAACAGGAACCATCTTCATGGTGGGAGAATCTGAAGCTTGCGACAAATGCCATCATGGCTGAGTCCGGAGCGGATCCAAAGGACATCAAGGCTATCGGTATTTCATATCAGATGCACGGACTGGTATGCGTCGACAAGGACAAGAACGTCCTTCGTCCGTCAATCATCTGGTGTGATTCGCGCGCAGTGCCATATGGTCAGAAGGCTTTCGATGAGCTCGGTCATGAGAACTGCCTGAGCCACCTTCTCAACTCTCCTGGCAACTTCACAGCTTCAAAGCTTGCATGGGTGAAGGAAAATGAACCGGAACTTTACGCAAAGATATACAAGATAATGCTCCCTGGCGACTATATCGCCATGAAGCTCACAGGCGAGATCTGTACTACAGTTTCCGGCCTCTCTGAGGGCATGATGTGGGATTTCTCAGAGAAGAGGACAGCCAGAATGCTTCTTGACTACTATGGCATCGACGAGGCTCTCATTCCTGAGATCCGTCCTACATTCGCGGAGCAGGGCAGGGTGAGTGCTGCAGCTGCTGCAGAACTTGGCCTCGCAGAGGGTATCCCTGTGACATACCGCGCAGGAGATCAGCCGAACAACGCATTGTCACTCAATGTGTTCAATCCTGGTGAAATCGCGTCGACAGCCGGTACTTCGGGAGTTGTGTACGGTGTCCTCGGCGAAGTTAACTATGACCCTAAGTCGCGTGTGAATACGTTCGCGCACGTCAATCATACGGCAGATCAGACGCGTCTTGGTGTCCTTCTCTGCATCAATGGAACAGGTATCCTCAATTCATGGATGAAACGCAATGTCGCTCCTGAGGGAATCTCATATGCAGAGATGAACGACCTGGCTGCAACGGCTCCTATCGGAAGCGCAGGAGTCAGCATCATGCCTTTCGGAAACGGAGCTGAGCGTATGCTTGAGAACAAGGAGGTCGGAAGTTCGATCCACGGCGTGAACTTCAACGTTCATTCTAAGGCTCATCTTCTTCGAGCAGCTCAGGAAGGCATCGTATTCTCTTTCAAGTATGGTATCGACATCATGGAGCAGATGGGAATGTCCGTCAAGAAGATTCACGCAGGCCATGCGAACATGTTCCTCAGTCCTATCTTCCGCGAGACTCTCGCAGGCGTGACAGGAGCAGTTATCGATCTTTATGATACAGACGGATCAGTCGGAGCGGCAAAGGGTGCCGGAATCGGTGTCGGTCTCTACAAGGACAACAACGAAGCATTTGCTACGCTTGAAAAGCTTGCTGTCATCGAACCTGCTGACTCAGAACAGTATGCGGCAGCTTATGAAACATGGAAATCAAGACTTTAACAGATAAACAATAACTATTTAATTCACATAATTATGGCAACAAAAGAATTTTTCCCTGGTATCGGCAAGATCCAGTTCGAAGGCAAGGACAGCAGAAACCCTATGGCTTTCCGCTATTATGATGCAAAGAAGGTAGTCCTCGGCAAGACTATGGCTGAGTGGCTCAAGTTCGCTATGGCTTGGTGGCACACACTCTGCGCAGAGGGTGCAGATCAGTTCGGCGGTGGTACAAAGACCTTCCCTTGGAACGGTGCAGCATGCCCTGTACAGGCTGCTAAGGACAAGGTTGACGCTGGTTTCGAGTTCATGCAGAAGATGGGAATCGAGTACTATTGCTTCCACGATGTCGACCTCGTTGACGAGGGTGCAAATGTTGAGGAGTATGAGGCTCGCCTCAAGGAGGTCGTAGCTTACCTCAAGGAGAAGCAGGCTGAGACAGGCATCAAGCTTCTTTGGGGAACAGCAAATGTATTCGGCAACAAGAGATATATGAACGGTGCCGCTACAAATCCTGATTTCGATGTTGTGGCACGTGCAGCCGTACAGATCAAGAACGCTATCGACGCTACTATCGAGCTTGGCGGTACAAACTATGTGTTCTGGGGCGGCCGTGAGGGTTACATGAGCCTTCTCAACACAGACCAGAAGCGCGAGAAGGAGCATCTCGCAATGATGCTTACTCTTGCTCGCGACTATGCTCGCTCAAAGGGCTTTACAGGAACATTCCTCATCGAGCCTAAGCCGATGGAGCCTACAAAGCATCAGTATGATGTAGATACCGAGACAGTGATCGGTTTCCTCAAGGCTCACAATCTTGACAAGGACTTCAAGGTGAATATCGAAGTGAACCATGCAACTCTCGCTGGTCACACATTCGAGCACGAACTCGCATGTGCAGTTGACGCTGGCATGCTCGGATCAATCGATGCTAACCGCGGTGACTACCAGAACGGCTGGGATACTGACCAGTTCCCGATCGATTCATTCGACCTCACTCAGGCAATGATGCAGATCATCCGCAACGGCGGTCTCGGAAACGGTGGTACAAACTTCGATGCGAAGACACGTCGCAATTCTACTGACCTCGAGGATATCTTCATCGCTCATATCGCAGCTATGGACGCAATGGCTCGCGCTCTTGAGAATGCAGCAGCTCTTCTCGAAGAGTCTCCTATCTGCCAGATGGTCAAGGAGCGTTACTCAAGCTTCGATGCAGGCAAGGGTAAGGAGTTCGAGGAAGGCAAACTTACTCTCGAGGATGTATATGCTTATGGAAAGGAGGTCAACGAGCCTAAGCAGACATCCGGAAAGCAGGAACTTTACGAGGCAATTCTCAATATGTATTGCTAAAAGTTGAATAGTTGATTAGTAGTTTGTCCGGGCCCGCACAGCATCGTTTGCAGTGCAGGCCCGGATTTTTTCTGCAGCAGTATCCGGCGGCGGACTATTGTTTCTTCCGTTCATATGCCAGCAGACGTGCGTCTTCGTGCTGTGCCTTCTCTTCGTCGTATTTCCTGTCCCACTCACGGTAGTAGTCCAGTTTCGGATCTTCGAACAATGACATCTGTACGGCGTTTTCGTGAGTCAGTCTGGACACTCCCAGACCGACCTGTCTGATAGGGGATTCCCCATCCCAGATATCCCTGAGCATGGCTCTCGCTTCATTGAGGATGACTGCGGTGATATCTGTCGGCTGTGATATCTGACGCTGTCTTTGCACAACAGAAAAGTCCCTGTATTTGATGAAGACAGATACGCATGATGCATGGAAGTCTGCTCTGCGAAGCCTGTGAGCTACAACACAAGCAACGTTGAACAATGCCCTGTCGATTTCCTTCTCCGTACCGATGTCGTTGGAGAATGTCCTTTCCGCGCTGATGCTCTTTGCTTCAGGCACTTCCGTTTCGACCGAGGAGTCGTCCCTGCCGTTGGCGTTTTCATGAAGCTGGGCCGCAAACTTCTTCCCCACCAGTCTTGTAAGCGAGCCTATGCTTCTGCCGGCAAGGTCTCCGATCGTACGGATACCGTACATCTTAAGCTTTTCTTCAGTCTTTTTTCCGACCCACAGAAGCTCCCGTACGTCGAGAGGCCACATCTTCTCCTCGACTTCCTCCTGCCAGAGCGTATGCACCTTGTCCGGTTTCTCGAATTCAGACGCCATCTTCGCGAGAAGCTTGTTTGAACCTATGCCGACATTTACCGTGAATCCGAGTGTGTTCTTGATTTCATCCTTCAGGCGAGCGGCGACTTCGACGGGGTCCTCTCCCCAGTTTCGGAGGGTCATGTCTATAAAGCATTCGTCGATGGAAAACTGCTGCAGAACGGGAGAGTATCGGCGGCATATCTCCAGGAATCCTTCGGAGCACTGCCTGTACCACTCCCAGTCTCCTCTGACAACGATGAGACCGGGGCATTTCCGCAGTGCCATGCTGACAGGTTCTGCCGTCTTTATTCCCATCTTCTTTGCGGGAATGGATGCAGCGGTAACGATGCTGCGCCTGTCGTTAGGATCTCCCGATACCACGGATGGAACAAGACGGATGTCCGGCAGTCCGTTCTGCATCAGCTGCACAGCAGTCCAGCTGAGGAACGCCGAATTCACGTCGATATGGAATATGACTCTCCTGTGTGCCATGTGTGAAGTCAGGATTATAACACGATGTCCTCTGCGAATATACTGCTTTTTCGTGTGAAGCCCAAAGGAAAACGTTGTATTGCCCATTTGCCGACTTGCCGTTAATGAAAAAATGCCTACCTTTATACGTTTTTTAGCAACACAACTAATAACTATAGATATGAACGTACGAAAGATTTTGCTTTTGTCTCTGATGGCCATGTTGTCTTTGCAGGCATGTACACAGAGCACATTCGACAAGTATTTTGAAGACAAGAGCCTCAGGATCGACTTCATGTCGATGGGTGACGCCCAGTCCCAGACGGCTGTTGTCCATGAACTCCGTGAGGAGCCTGTATGGGGCGGTCCTAAGAAGAATCTCGTGGAGCCTTTCGGCTATGGAGAGTACCTGATGGAGGTATATGATGCCGCAGGCGGAGAACTTATTTACTCGAGAAGCTTCTGTTCGCTTTTCGGTGAGTGGAGGACTACAGCCGAGGCTAAGGTTGAGAAGCAGGCATGGTACAACTCCATGTCAATCCCTTTCCCGAAGAACAGGATTGTAGTAGATCTCAAAGCCCGCAACAAGGCTGACATGAAGTTCTACAGCATCATGCGCCATGAGATCGATCCTCAGAGCATGTTCATCGACAAGAGCGCCCTTGTGGACAACAAGGTGGTGAAGCTTCAGGATAACGGAGGCCCGACAGACAAGGTTGACCTCGTGTTCATTGCCGAGGGATATACTGAAGCCGAGATGGACAAGTTCTTCAAGGATGCCCAGCGTTTTTCTGACGCACTTTTCGCATGCCCTCCGTTCGATGCATGTCGCGATGAGTTCAATGTGTGGGCGGTAGGTACCGTTTCAATGGAATCCGGTACAAGTTCTTCAGGAGTAGGCGTATATAAGAATACAGCCCTTAAGACAGGATATTATACCTTCGGTCTTGACCGTTACCTCACTACAAAGGACATGAAATCTATCAAGGATGCGACATGGAACGTCCCTTGTGACGCAGTGTTCCTCCTTATCAATGCCGAAACATACGGCGGTGGCGGAATCTACAATTCATACGCATGCGGCACAGCCGACAACGAGAGGACTCTCAATGTCTTTACACATGAATTCGGACACAGTTTTGCCGGTCTCGGCGACGAGTATTTCGAGAGTGCCGTAGCATATGAGAGTTACTACAACCTCGAGCAGGAACTTTGGGAGCCAAACATAACTACGCTTGTAGATTTCGACCGCAAGTGGAAGGACCTTCTTCCTGAGGGCACTCCGATCCCTACTCCTCTGAACGACGAGACCAAGGACAAGCTTGGAGTCTTTGAAGGCGGCGGATATCTTGCAGAAGGCATCTATCGTCCTGTGGATCACTGCATGATGCGTGATTATGCTCCATTCTGTCCGGCCTGCAGCCGTGCAATCCTCCGAATGGTGGATTACCTTTCAGATAAACCTGTCAGATAAAGATTGCAGATATGAAGAAGTACATTATACTCATTGTTGCCTGCCTTTTCTCTGCGCAGGCGTTCGCTCAGGTCGATTATGACAAATATTTCGAGGACGGAAGACTCAGGATCGACTATGTCCAGAGCGGAAATTCAACGACACAGACCGCAGTCATCTACGAGCTCCGCGAAGAACCGGTATGGGGTGGTCCGAGGAAGAACCTGATTGACGAGCTCGGACGAGGCGGATACTACCTCAAGGTCTATGACAAGAAGAGCGGAAAGCTTATTTATGGAAAGGGATACTGCACTCTTTTCGAAGAGTGGCTGACGACAGAGGAGGCCAAGCATGAGACTCAGGCGTGGCTCAACTCCATCACGATTCCTTATCCTAAGGACAATGTCATCGTCGAGTTTACCGTACGCGACAGAAAGACTCAGGAATTCAGCACCATGCTCCGTCAGGAGATCGATCCGGAGAGCATCTTCATAGACAGGCGCCAGCTCTTCGAGAATCCGGTCGTGAAGCTTCTTGACAACGGAGGATCGGCCGATAAGGTGGATATGGTCTTCCTGGCAGAGGGATATACAGCAGACGAGCAGGAGAAGTTTGTGAAGGATGCCAGGAAATTCATGGATGCCATGCTTGCGACCCCTCCATTCGACACACGTCGCGACGACTTCAACGTCTGGGCTGTGGGATCCATCTCGCAGGAGTCAGGTACAAGCTCTTGCGGTACCGGAGTCTATAAGAATACGGCTCTCGGCACAGGATACTATACATTCGGAACCGACCGTTACCTGACTACTCCTGATATCAAGGACATCAGAGATGCTATATGGAATGTACCATGTGACGCAGTCTTCCTCGTGATCAATGCCGAGACATTCGGTGGCGGAGGAGTATATAACGTATATGCTTGCGGTACAGCAGATAACGAACAGACATACGGCGTGTTCATGCATGAGTTCGGCCATAGCTTTGCAGGCCTTGCAGATGAGTATTTCGGCAAGCCTGTAGCATATGACGATACATTCTATAACCTCGAGAAAGAACCATGGGAGCCTAATATCACCACTCTTGTCGAGTTCGAGAAGAAGTGGAAGGACCTTCTTCCTGAAGGTACGCCGATTCCTACACCGCTCAATGACGAGACCAAGGACAAGATCGGTGTGTTCGAGGGTGGCGGATATGTCGATAAAGGCATTTATCGTCCTGTAGACCATTGCAAGATGCGTGACTATGTGGATTATTGTCCGGCATGCAGCCGTGCAATCCTGCAGGTCATCGATCATCTTTCAGACAAGTAATCCGTTTCGGTACGGAAAATGATATGATTATCCCGGCTGTGGCTTTTCCGCGGCCGGGATAATTATGTGCAGGAAGTTTATAAGTACGATCATACTGCTGATATTGGCCATGACGGTCATGCAGGCGCAGACTCCCGTAGAGGATGTCATTATGAAATATGAGGATGTAAAAGGAGCCAGGAATTTCATTGCAAGCGGAGTCCGGATGGCTCTTGCACGCGGCCTTCTGAAAAATACTCAGGTGGCTCCGATCGCTGAGAATGTGGAAGAACTTGCGATCCTGAAGATGCAGGACGCACCCCAGCATAGCCAGGTTATGTTCGATTCTGATCTCAAGGAAGCGTTGAAAAAATATGAATACTATGGCACTCAGGATACGAAGAATGGTGTTGTGGACATTTATTACCTTCCTAAAGCAGGAGACCAGGTCGAGGAACTGGTCATTTACAATCCTTCGATCTGGTCTCTCAACAGCCTTTACGGCTCATTTACAATGGAGCAGTTGCTACAGCTGGACAAATCCCGATGAACCGCTATCTCTTGTTCCATCCGCAGTGGCTGAGGAACCATTCGATGTCAGCTTCATTGATACGTGGCTGGTTCTTCAGTATTTCCGGAAGCCTGTTGTAGTTATTCATGAATGCATCTGCATACTCTGCAGCCTTTTCGGGAGCGTAGAGTACCGCTTCGTTGATGGTGCCTAGCATCGCAAGGTCATCTATCGGGTCAGCACCTGTGCGGAATTTCAGGGCCTCGATGCTGCGGGCCATCCTGCGTGACAAACCGACTGTTCCGTCTGCAATTGCCGGATCTTCGGAACCATAAGTGATGCAGACGGTCTTTTCTGTCGAGCAGTCTGTTTCTGGAATGTCGATGACAAATGCAAATCCGTCTCCGAGATACTCGTATCCGGCAGGCTTGCCGTTTACAGTAACGGCCTCAGGAGCTTCACTGGCAAGCACCTTTACCTTGAAGCTGCGTTGTCCAGGCATGCCCTTGTACGAACCTTCGCGAGGAGCGATCCTGATTGTCTGATTCTTTCCGAGCCAGCTCGAAGAAAGGTCTGTCACGGCATATTCAGCAGCATAATTCTTGTCGTTTCCGGCGTCTTCATAAAGAGTGAACTTTCCGTCTGCGCCAGGTACAACGGTCACATAGATATCCTCGTCATTGGCGTCAAGATTCTTTACCTCATCTCCGTAGAAAGGAAGGACAGATCCGGCCTTCATGTAGATTCCGTATTCGTCAAGAGCGAAATTACGTTTGATGACCTTTCCGCCTTCTATCATCGTACCGGTATGATACTCAAACCATTGACCTTCCGGAAGCCAGATGTCCATCTCTGCGAATCCGTCTGTGCGCGGCTTTGTAACAGGCGCGATGAGCATGTCGTCACCGAACATGTACTGGCTGCGGAAATCGTATGCTTCCGGGCATTCAGGCCAGTCATAGTACATCGGACGGCAGAGTGCGAGTCCTTCGTCATAGCCCTTGCGTGCCATGGTATAGATGTATGGCGCCATTTCGTAGCGCTGGCGGATGGCCTTTCGGATGACTTCTGCATATTCCTCCGCAAATACCCATGGCTCCTTGTTCAGGCCGCTGTTCTTTGAGCTGTGCGTACGCATTACAGGGCTGAAACCGCCGTACTGAAGCCACCTTGTATACATCTCGGGATCGATGCTTTCTCCGAGGTGTCCTCCGATATCATGGCTCCAATATCCGTAGAGCACATTCGATGCAGTCGAGGTAAAATAAGGCTGGAATTCGAGTGATTTCCATGTTATCGTCGCGTCGCCGGAGAATCCGATCTGGTAACGGTGGTTGCCGAGACCGCCCCAGCGGTGGTAGAGGAGCGGACGCTTGTCTCCATATCGCTCCATGTCGCTGAAATAGCAGTAGTTGATCCACCAGGTGTTGTTCAGACCTGTCATCTTCTTGTCGAAGACATGCTGCTGCCAGTCGAGCCACCAGAAGTCGACTCCCTCCTTCTGCATAGGGTGCATGACCTTGTCGAACATGTTGGACATAAACTTCTTGTCGGAGTTGGTCCATTCGATGCGGCTGGTATCTGATGCATCTCTGCCGAGACTCTCCGAGAGGGCAGCGTAGCGCTCCTCCCAATGGTCGAATCCGTCTGCAGGATGCAGGTTGAGGGTCACCTTGAGGCCATTGTCCTTGAGATAGCTCATGAACTTCTCTGGATCAGGGAAAAGACTCTTGTTCCATGTCCATCCGGTCCATCCGCCGCGTCCTTCATCCGTATAATGCCAGTCCATATCCACAACGAGAACGTCAAGCGGCAGGTCGAATTCCTGGAATTTCCTTACCAATGTACGCATCTCCTTGTCTGTATATGCCCAATATCTGCTCCACCAGTATCCGAATGTGAATCTTGGCGGCAGCGGCATCTTGCCGGCGAAGACGGTAAAGTCCTTGAGCGCCGCCTTGTAGTCATGGCCGTATGCCATGAAGTACCAGTCCTGGCACACCTTCTCCTCTCTTTCCTTTACCCATGCCCATTCCGAGCCATCGAAAAGGAAGTTGTCTGACTCGTCTATGAGCGTCCATCCGTCGAGTGCTATGACTCCGTCCTCAAACTGTCTCGTTTCGCCCTGCTTCATGTCCTGGACCCATGTCTGTGTCTGGTAGTCTCCGTCAAGGCCGTCAAGAGTACGGAATGTGCCCTTGAGATTTCCTGTCTGCTTCATGCCAGGCTTCCATGTGAACGGGAAGAATCCTTTGGCAGAGGTTATCTTGAGGTTCTCGGCGGTGAACTTACCGCTTCCGATTCTGTATTCGAGAATCATCTTGTAAGTCTCGATCCTCAGCTTCTTTCCGGAAGTCTTTACCTTGAAGCCGACTTCAGGATACTCTCTGTTGACTGCAACGAAGGATGCTTCGTCGGTAAACTTGCCATCAGGCTGCCACTCAAGACGGATGACTCCGTCAGTAATTACTGTAAACCTCACCTGATTGTCCTGATAGGCGATGTTCTGTTGTGATGTCTGTGCTGCTGCCAAAGTAGTCACGAGAATAGCTCCCAATGCAGCCAGCATAATTCTGAATCTGTTTTTCATAATGTTATCGTCCAATTTAATATCAATCCTTGAATAATTCGGCAAAGAAACCGACTGCATGAGCGACCGTCTTTCTCAGACGCTTGGTGATCATATGGTTTTCCTTGTCGACTATGATGAGTTCGGCAGAAGGTCCGTTCATAGTCCCATGCTTAAGTCGGAAGTCAAAGTTATGTAACAAATCAGAATATTCCAACATCTTGACCTGACATCGGCCTCCCGGTTGTGCGGATGTTGTGCGAAAAATATGTAAAATCGGCATCCTAGATATCTAGAATGCCGATTTTGGTGACTCCGACAGGATTCAAACCTGTAACCTTCTGATCCGTAGTCAGATGCTCTATTCAGTTGAGCTACGGAGCCGTTTGCAGCTAAGCTGCTATTTTTCTACTCGTTGTCCTTAACGGTACCAACTTTCTTCTCCTTGATACGAGCCTTCTTACCTGAGAGTTCGCGGAGGTAGAAGATACGTGCTCTACGAACCTTACCAACCTTGTTGAGCTCGATAGACTCGATGAATGGTGACTCAAGCGGGAAGATTCTCTCAACACCTACGCCACTTGCAACCTTGCGAACTGTGAATGTTCTTGTTGCTGCTGATGCGCCACGGAGCTGGATAACTGTTCCTCTGAACTTCTGGAGTCTCTCCTTGTCACCCTCCTTGATTCTGTATGTTACGGTAATTGTATCACCGGCTTTGAATTTCGGGTAGCTGGCTACTTTCTCGTTTGCAAATGCCTGCTCTACTACTTTAATAAAATCCATTTCTCTATCAAATTTAATTTTGTGGCAACGTTACGTTCTATTTCACCCTGCGTAAGAGGTTGCTTTGATTTTGGGATTGCAAAGGTAGGAATAAAATTTAAACCTGCAAACTTTTTTGAGAAAAATTTTCCAAAAACTGGATTTTAGTCAAAAAGGTCCTTGATCTTGTCAAAGAAACTCTTGTCTTCCTTGGTCGGATTAGGCTTGAATGCGTCCTTGTTGCGCAGTGACTCTATCACAGCCTTGTCGTCCTTGTCGAGTTTCTTAGGAATCCATACTGCAATCTTCACATACAGGTCACCTGTCCCACCATAGCCGTTTACCGTAGGAAGTCCGCGGCCTCTGAGTCTGACGACTTCGCCGGACTGTGTTCCTGCATCGACCTTAATCTTATATGGTCCGTCAAGGCATGGGATCTCTACCTCAGCTCCCAGTATCGCATCAGGCATGGAGATGACCTTTGTATAATAGAGGTTGTTGCCTTCACGCTTGAGGTTAGGATGCTCCTGTTCCTCGATAACTACGAGAAGGTCTCCGTTTATTCCGTTGTTCTTTGCTGCATGACCTTCTCCCTGAACGGTAAGCTGCATGCCGGCTTCTACTCCTGCCGGAATCTTTACCTTTATTGTCTCGCGTTTGCGCACAAGGCCTGTGCCGCCGCAGCTTCGGCATGGGTTGCTGATGATCTTGCCTTCGCCGCCGCACTGCTGGCAGGTCGAGTAGGTGACTGTCTGTCCGAGGAATGAGTTGACCACCCTCTGCACCTGACCTGTGCCGTTACATCCCGGACATGTCTTTATGTCAGAACTGTTCTTTGCTCCTTTTCCGCCGCATTCGGTACATGGTACGCTCTTCTCGATGCTGATCTCCTTTTCGACGCCTTTAGCAATCTCTTCAAGCGTGAGCTTGACGCGTACGCGGATGTCACGTCCCCTGTATACGCGCTGCTGACGCTGGCCTCCGCGGCTTCCGCCGCCGAATCCGCTTCCGAATCCGCCGAATCCTCCAAATCCGCCGCCGAATGCTCCGCCGAACAGGTCGTTGAGTATGTCGTTGAGGTTGCCGAATCCGCCGCTGAAATCAGGGCCTGCGCCTTCCACTCCGGCATGTCCGAACTGGTCGTACTTCGCCTTCTTGTCGGCATCGCTCAGGACTGAATACGCCTCGGCAGCCTCCTTGAACTTCTCCTCGGCTTCCTTGTCTCCGGGATTCTTGTCTGGATGGTACTTGATGGCCAGTTTCCTGTAGGCCTTCTTTATTTCATCCGCTGACGCGCTCTTGTCGACGCCCAGCACCTCATAATAATCTCTTTTGTTTGCCATAATCCATTAATATGCTAGATCCCCACTACTACTTTCGCGAAGCGGATCACCTTGCCGTTGAGAGTATATCCTGTCTGCACCACGTCGAATACCTTACCCTTCTGGTCTTCCTCCTGCACCGGGAACTGTGCCACGGCTTCGTGAAGGTCTGTGTCGAAAGGCTGGTCCTTGGCCTCTATCACAGCGAGCCCCTTAGTCTTCAGATAGCCCATGAGCTTGCTGTAGATGAGTTCTGTTCCTTCCTTAGCAGCATCGCTGTCGTCTGAGTCCTTGAGTACGGCCATGGCTCTCTCGCAGTCATCCAGAATAGGAAGGAGGCCCTTGATAGTGTCCATTGAAGCCACACTGACAAGCTCAAGCTTCTCCTGTGAAGTGCGCCTGCGGTAGTTGTCGAACTCCGCCATAAGCCTGATATAATCGTCCTTGTCCTTGGCTACCTTGTTCTCAAGTTCTTCGACCTTCTTCTGAAGCTCCTCTATCCTTGCCTTGTCCTTATTTCCTCTCTTCAGGAAGCCTTTCTTCTCCTCCTGCACCGGTTCCTGCGGACTTTCCTGCACTTCCTCCTGCGGACTTTCCTGCACTTCCTCCTGCGCAGTCTCCTGCATCTGCTCCGCTGCCGGAGTCTCCAGGTTCTCCTCCTGTACGTTTACTTCCTTCTGTGTGTTTTCTGACATATTCCTTTATCTCCTTAATCGTTATCTTACCTAAAAGCAACGCTATTATTGTCGCTATTATTATTGATATTATCATCGTCCGGCATTGTGAGGGAATTGACCCCGCAAAGCCGCCGCAAAGATAACAAATAATCTGCCATCTGAAAAATACTGACAATATGGCAGAAAAAAGGCTGACAGTATTGTCTGCCAGCCTTGAAAAGTCATTTGAAGTATTATTCCTCGATCTTCTTGTATTTCGGTACGAGGGCCTTCATGATCGACCATGCGATCAGATATGCTACGGCGCATATGCAGAAGACGATCATATAGCCGGCTTCCTTGCCTTCGAATGAGAGGAAACTGAATGCAGCTCCGGCATTCTCCGAATATGTGAAGAGTGCACCGGCTCCCTTGTTGATGAGGAATGAACCGAGACCTCCGGCCATACCGCCGATGCCTGTGATTGTCGCGATGGCTGATTTCGGGAACATGTCACCGATGGTAGAGAACAGGTTGGCTGACCATGCCTGGTGTCCTGCTCCTGCCAGACCGATGATCACAGCCGGCCACCATGCAGAATACTGTCCCATAGGCTGGGCAAAGAGGGCCATAAGAGGGAAGAAGGCGAAGATCAGCATCGCGAGCATTCGTCCGCTGTACGGATGCATGGCCTTCTTCTCTACAAAATACTTAGGAAGGTATCCGCCGAATATCGAAATCACGGTCACGATCGCGTAGAGAGTGACGATAAGGGCCATTCCTGTACCTGACGATGCCTTGTAGCCGAACTGATCCTGGAAATATGCCGGTGCCCAGAACAGGTAGAACCACCATACGCCGTCGGTGAAGAACTTGCCGACGATGAATGACCATGTCTGTCTGTATGTGAAGCATTTGAGGAACGGGATGCTGCTCTTTTCTTCAGTAGCTTCAGCCTGTACAGGCTCGTCCTCATCCTGCTGGATGTATGCAAGCTCCGCTTCGTTCACATGTTTCGATTTCTGAGGCTTGTCGTACATGAATACCCAGAAGCCCATCCATATGAAGCCGAGGGCTCCGATGAT
>JAGBCS010000050.1 GCA_017937885.1 Bacteroidales bacterium | reverse complement strand
GTCTTTGTGCTTCCTGTGCCGGAGACGGCCTGGAAGAAGACCTGTCCTCCGACATTCAGGAAATATGAAGAACACATCACCACCATGGCAGGAACGGATGCGTTTATCAGGTCGGGAATATCCGTGTATATCCTTGCTATCATTTCAGGGAAGAGACAGAACAGTATGATCATGACGCTTACGATTCCGTATGACAGTTTGAGGATGCGCTTTACCAGAGACATCACTTTCTCCTGATGTCCTTCTCCTATTATGTTGCTTACAAGGGTGCTGCAAGTCGCTGAGAACGCTTGCAGTACGACCCAGATGAGTCCGGAGACGCTTCTTGTGATGTTAGAAACTGCCAGGGCCCTTTCGCCGAGATGCTCTATGTACAGGAAGAAGATGAACCACGTTGAGATGGAAATCGTATTCTGGATCATGGTCCAGCTGCATACCGGCATCATCCCCTTCAGCTCCGAGGCGTCGAATCCAGAAGCCTTGTCCAGACCGTATTTCCTGCGGTCGCATTTCCTCCATGTGTAGATCGTGAAGAAGATCAGCGATACAAGTTCTGCCAGGCTGGATCCAATGGCAGCTCCTGTGATGCCGAGTGCCGGACAACCTAATTTGCCGAATATGAGGATCCAGTTGAATACGATATTCGACAGTACCATCACTATCGAATTGAGTGTCAATGTCTTAGTTTGCGTTGTTCCGACATAGAAGGCACGGAACATAGCAGTAATGAAGGCGAATACCATGCCCGGCAGGCGCCATCTCACATAGCTCAGAGCCGCCTCATATATCGCCGGAGACGATACCATGAATTTCATGAGCCATGGCGAGAACAGCTCGGATAGCAGGATTATGATTCCGGACAAGCCTAGGACGAAATATAGTCCGATCCAGAATATCTTTCCCGTTTCCCGATATCTTCCCTCTCCGTTCCTTCTTCCTATGATGATCTGAGCTCCGAGGCTGAATCCGAAGCCGATCATGAACAGGACCATATAATATACGATCGCTATGGCAGATGCACCGAGTTCGATCTCACCGACCCTTCCGAGGAAGGCTGTGTCGGTCAGACCGATCATCTGCTCCATGACCAGGCTTATCAGGATAGGGTAGGCTACCTTCCAGATGTTTCTATATGAATATGTCGAGGCTTTTGTCATAAAATGACCGTGTTATCTAAGTGTTTGAGTGATAGCATTTTAACTGAATAGCCTGCATCCCTAGGACGGCAGGCTGTATAGGTTAAGATGCTGTCTTTCAAGGTTTTATCTGTCACCTGCTTGCAGCAGGGCGACAGCCTGGTCTACCGTCAGAGAGTCTTCTACCCGGAAAATGCCGCTGCGGCTGCGCTGAAGACTGTCCAGATGCGCTCCGCTATCCAAGGCTTCTCCCAGGTCGCGAGCAAATGCACGCACATAGGTACCCTTGCTGCAGGCCATTCTCACCACCGCCCGTGGCAGTCCCAATCCAGAGTTGTCTGTCACATTGATTCTTGCCGACGCTTTGCTGACAGATGTGTCTTCGCAGCGGGGGGAGGGACCCGCTCCAAAGGAGTCGGAGTGGTTGTTCTCCAACCCTCTGTGACATTGCCCCCCTTCTTCAAATGCAATAAGCTCCAGCTCCGTGATGTTGATGCGGGATACCCTGATCAGCTCCTCTGCTGCCTCATCCAGTGTTCTGCCTTCCTTGTGCAGTTTTCTGGCAAGTTCATACGCGCGTACCCCGTCTACTGACTTGGCTGAGAAGAGGGGAGCTATCTGGTTCTGCTCTCCGATGAAGGCCGGCAAGGCCTCTTTTACAGACATTTCTGTGATATGCTCATGCGGAAAGAACCGGTCTATTTCCTTTTCGAGATCGTAAGACGGAGTAGTAGCACCGAATGTGATGCCGGCTACATACTCCTTGTCATGCGCCTGGAGCGTTTCGGCAAGCTTGGTGGCCTTGCCGATGCAGACAAGCAGCACGCCTGTCGCCAGCGGATCCAGAGTACCCGCATGCCCGACCTTGAGATTCTTCTTGCCGAAATGACGGATAGCGGCGAACTTGACCTTTCTGATCACGTCCGCCGATGTCCATCTGTATGGCTTGTCTATGGGAATGATTATCCCCTCCGGATAGTCCTCTATGTCGCATGACAGCAGGACGTCCTCCGGAGTGAGGATCTTTGCTTCTATTTCCATCTGCCGATCTTTACTTGCAGCAAGGCATCTTGTCGATGCGGGTCTGATGACGGCCGCCTTCGAACTCTTCTGTCAGCCATGCGTCAGTGATCTCTACCACAGTCTCGTAAGAGATGAACCTGGCAGGCATCACGAGCACGTTTGCGTTGTTGTGCTGCTTGATGAGCTTTCCGATCTCTGGAGTCCAGCAGAGTCCTGCGCGGATGCCCTGGTGCTTGTTGAGGGTGATTCCGATGCCGTTTCCGGTGCCGCAGAATGCGATTCCGAGGTCAACCTTGCCACTCTCCACAGCCTCAGCAAGAGGGTGAGCCACGTCAGGGTAGTCCATACTTGCAGTCGTGTCTGTGCCGAAGTTGACGATCTCGTAGCCTTTGCCCTTGAGATACTCAGCCAGCTGGTTCTTGTATTCTACGCCAGCATGGTCGTTGCATATTCCTATCTTCATGTTATAGTGTAGCTTTAATGTGGTCGATTCTCTTTGCAAATTCCTTCTTTCCGATAAGGGTCACAATGTCGGCGATGCCCAGGCCGCTTGATGCTCCGACCAGAGCGAGTCGCAGGCAGTTCATGACTTTGCCCATAGGCCATTCGTTGCTGCGGATATACTCCTCAAGAGGTCCTTCAAGCGCAGCCTTTGTGAATTCGCCCTCAAATCCGATGATGAAGTCTGCTACCTGAAGAGCAAGAGTGTAATTCTCTTCTTTCCAGAACTTTGCGGCATCCTTCTCCACGTATGTCTCTGGTGCGATGAAAAGATATGAAGCGATGTCCCAGAAGTCCGGAACGAATGTCGCTCTTTCCTGAATCAGAGCCACGACTCTCTCGACGTACTGACGCGAGAATATCCTGTTTTCGAAGTCGGCTCCGGTAACGGTCATGTCCGAGCCGGCAGTGAGTGCGCATGCAGCGCAGTCCACGATCTGAAGACCCTTGGACTCCAGTACAGGAATGTAAAGTGATGTGAGCTCCTCGACTGACTTCATGCGGAGATATTCCTTGTTGTACCATTTCGCCTTGTCTGCGTTGAAACGTGCTCCTGATTTCACGACTCTTTCGAGCGAGAAGGCAGCCACGAGTTCCTCAAGCGAGAAGAGCTCCTGGTCGTTCCCAGGGTTCCAGCCGAGCATGGCGAGGAGGTTCACGAAAGCCTCTGGGAAATAGCCGTCCTCGCGGTATCCGCGTGATACCTCGCCCTCTGCATTCACCCACTGGAGAGGGAATACCGGGAAGCCGAGGCGGTCTCCGTCGCGTTTGCTGAGCTTGCCCTTTCCGTCCGGCTTCAGAAGGAGGGAAAGATGGGCGAAGCGAGGCTGGGTCTCTGTCCATCCGAATGCCTCATAAAGCAGATAATGGAGCGGGAGCGATGGCAGCCACTCTTCTCCGCGGATGACTTCGGTTATCTCCATCAGGTGGTCGTCGACGATGTTTGCGAGGTGGTATGTAGGGAGCTCGTCCGCCCTTTTCCAGAGCACCTTGTCGTCGAGCGTGTCGGTATTTACTTCTACATGTCCGCGGATCAGGTCATCCATCTTCACGACCCTGTTTTCCGGCATCCTGAAGCGGATGGTCCAGTCCGTGCGTGTCTCGAGAAGCTCCTTCCATTCGCTTTCAGGAAGAGAGAGCGAGTTGCGCAGACCCATGCGTGTGGTCTGATTGTAGATGAATGTCTGGCCTGCAGCCTCCATCTCGGCCCTCTTGGCGCCGAGCTCCTCAGCTGTATCGAATGCGTAATATGCAAAGCCTCCTTCTACCAGCTGTTCTGCGTACTGGCGGTATATAGGCTTCCTCTGACTCTGTCTGTAGGGAGCATGAGGATGGCGCTCCGAAGCGGTCTCGACTACATTTCCGTCTGTGTCGACGCCTTCGTCCGGCACTATGCCGCACCAGTTCAACGCTTCGATGATATATTTCTCGGCTCCAGGAACAAATCTCTGGGAGTCAGTGTCTTCGATCCTTATGATGAAGTCTCCTCCGCGCTGCTTTGCGAAGAGGTAATTGTAAAGGGCCGTCCTGACTCCTCCCATGTGGAGAGGACCGGTAGGGGACGGTGCAAACCTTACGCGTGTTTTTCTTGTCATATCTGTTGTCATTTTTCCAATCTGCAAAGATACATAAAAAATCTATTCGCGCTTTGCTTTTCTCTTTATGGCTGCAGTGTGTTCAAGCTCGCTGCGGCTGTAACCTTCCTCTACAAGCAGAACAGGCTTCT
Source organism: Bacteroidales bacterium (assembly GCA_017937885.1). Lineage (GTDB taxonomy): Bacteria > Bacteroidota > Bacteroidia > Bacteroidales > UBA932 > Cryptobacteroides. Next base: position 12,319 of record JAGBCS010000050.1, on the reverse strand, counting down.
TCCCGTCCTCGAAGAGGTTCATCTTCCTTATAGCCGAATTGTTGTAACCGATCTTGATGCTCTTTACCTCCGGAAGCTCGATGCCTTCCTCGGACGCCACGACTTCCTTCTTATATACATAATTGCTGTCAATGAAGATGATGTTGCCGACATTGTCTCCTACAAAGTCGTCGATCATGTTCATCTTGAAACCGGTGACGATGACCGTGAGGTTCACCTTGTCTCCGAATTCCTCGTCAGTCTCATATACGATACCGCTCTTGAAGCTGTTGGCATTGCCTGTGTATTCGTTGATCAGTTCGTTGATCTTCTTGAGCTGGCTCATCGTCACTCCCTGACCATTCTTTCCGACTGTGATGTTGACCAGGACATTCTTTGCTGTCTTGAGGTCGAAGTCGTTGAGCAGAGGGGACTCGAGGGCGCTCTTGACGGCGTTCTCGATCCTGTGTTCGCCTGTGCCGGAGCCGCATCCCATGAGGGCCATTCCGCTGTTCGACATCATCTTCTTCACGTCGTTGAAATCGACGTTCTTCATTCCCTTCTTCTCGATGATCTCGGTGATTCCACGTACTGCTGTAGCCAGCACCTCGTCCGCCTTAGGGAATGCGTCCTGGATCAGCATGTCGCCGTAGAATTCATAGAGTTTCTCGTTGTTGATTATCAGAAGGCTGTCCACGTTCTTCTCGAGTTCGCTGATGCCGTCGATCGCTTTTGACATGGCCTCGCCGCCTTCGTTCCTGAACGGGATGGTCACGACTCCGACGGTCAGGATGCCCTTCTTCTTGGCCATCGCTGCGATCACAGGAGCGGCTCCGGTACCGGTTCCGCCACCCATTCCTGCGGTGATGAAGAGCATCTCCGTGCCGTTGTCTATCACTTTCGCCGCTATCTCGTCCTGGGAGTTCAGAGCGGCGTTTCGTCCCTCTGTAGGGTTGCATCCTGCTCCGAGTCCCGTTCCAAGCTGTATCTTTATAGGTACTTCGCAGTCGTTCAGCGCCTGTGCATCCGTATTGCAGACGATGAATGTACATCCCTGGATGTTCTGTCTGTACATGTAGTCAACGGCATTGCAGCCTCCGCCGCCGACACCGATGACCTTGATGAGGTTCTTCTTTATGTCCGGCTCCTTCCAGTCTGCAGGAGTTATGTCTATCAGATTTTCCATAGCTTACACATGATCTTCGTTAACGTTTTCATAAAGATTGCCGCAGAATACGGTGAACTTGTCCCATACGACCTTCAGTCCCTTCTTGTCCTTTTCCTTCTTCTTAGGCTCGACCTGCACTTCCTCGACCTCTCCCTTCTTGAAGAGGCTGCCATCTTCCTGCTCGTTCTCTGCATTGTCCTCTGCCGGCTCAGTAACAGAAGATTCCGGCTCTTCTGCCGTTTTGTCAGCCATGTCTTCCTCCTTGGTGAGCGCGCAATTTACGCAGAATTCGTCCTTGGCTGCGAGAATCAGTCCGATCGATGTCGCTGCTGATGTCTCGTTTATGTCCTCACATCCCTGGCATGAGAACAGGGCCTTAGGATATCCTGTCCTCACCCTGTAGCCTGAAAGCTCGTATATGAAGTTTCCGAGATTAGCAGTCTGTGCGCCGCCTCCTGTGATGACGAGGCCGCTTCTGAGGTCATCGGCAAAGCCGCTCTGATGTATTTCATAAAGGATCGCCATCATGATCTCTTCGACGCGCGCCGTGATTATCTCGGAGAGATACTTCACAGATACCTGCTTGTCCGGCTCGACGCTGTTGCTCCTGATGTGGATGACCTTGTCGCTCAGGTTCTGCAGTTTCTCCGGCATGCATGCTCCGAAGCCGAGCTTTATGTTTTCCGCAAGTCTTTCGCTGACCTGGAATTCGGTCTTGATGTCATCAGTGATGTTCCTGCAGCCGAAAGGTATCGAAGCATAATGCCTCATGATGTTCTCCTGGTATATCGTCACGGTGGTGCTTCCGCTTCCGAAATCTATGAGTGCCACGCCGTTCTCCATCTCGGACTCCGTAAGTACTGCCTTCGCGGTCGAATCCGCTGTGAATATCTTCCTGTTGCCGGCGATGCCTACCTTGGCCATGACCTGATCGATCTTGTTGAGGTCGCTCTTCTTGCCTACGAAGATCTTGAAGTTGCCCTCAAGGGTATCACTGGTCATGCCGATGATGTCCTCCTCGATTATCTGGAAATTCTCTCCGTCAGAGAATGACTGTGCGACAGCTCCGTAGATCGCCTCCTTGTCGGGGTTCATGAGCGGGTAGGCCTTTGCGGCTTCGCTCTTCAGGAAGGCGACATGCTCGTTCGTGATGTATTCGTCGTCTCCGCGTCCCTCGATCTTTCCTGTGCTGGTCTCCTGACGGACAGGATATTTGGGCATGCCGACCACTGCCTGGGTGATCTTTATGCCAAGTTCTTCCTCTGCAGTCCTGATCGCCTTTGCAAGGGGCTCAGTGACATGCATGACGTTGAAGACACTGCTGTATCTTATTCCTGCAGACGGTGTCTCCTTATAGTAGATGATCTGGACATCATTGCCGTTGACCTTTGCTACGGTCAGGGCTATCTTGTATGTGCCGAGATCGATCGCCACAATGTGTTTCTCTGTCATATCTGTCATGTCTGTCGTATTTTTCTTTTGTTATCTGCAAACGATCTGTCCTTCAAACCTCACGTCCACCTCTCTGTAGCGGTCCTTTCCCTTCTGAGGGACGATGTGGGTATAGTATTTCTCCATCTTCTCCAGCTTGCTTGCGACATCTGTCGGCTGTCCGAAGATGAAGACTTCCTTACCTTCTCTCGGTACCAGGACGAAGTTGCCGTCGGAGTTGACCGACATCTGGACGATCTTGTCCTTCCATGTCCTGCTCTTCTCAAGCGTGTTTACAAGGTTCATCACGTTTCTGAACCATGCCATCTCCTTCGGATCCTCTATCAGCCCCTTGTCTCCGCTGCCTGCAGAAAGAGGAATGTTTCCGTCTATCACCTGAACATGGGATGCATAGTTGCTCTGCAGAGGGAATATGAAGCCTTCCGCGTCCGCGTAGAAGCCGCCTCCGTTCTTGTGGAACCTCACTACAGGTCTGCGCTGGGTCACGCTGACGTGAAGCAGGCCATCCTTTGTGACGTATGCCTCGCTTTTCTTCACTGCGCTTCTTCCGTCTATGATCTCCTCAACCTTCCGGAGGTCGATGCTGTCGAGAGCTGTGCCTATATACTGCCCGTATTCCTTGTCAAGAAATCCTTTTACGTCGGCTTTTGTGACGAAACTGTTCTCGAGACTGTCGGCGATGACGATGTCTATACCGCTGCATACCATCACCTTGCGTGCGCTCACGCCTGCAGTGAAGGCAAGCAGGATGCATGCCGCCAGCAGGCAGCCGCAAACGGTGATGACTATGTTTCTAACCAAGGCGTTCATGCAGCAGCTTTCCTATAGGTCCAACAAATCTGTCGATGTCTCCCGCTCCGATGGTCATGAACACCTCTTTGTCTCCGAGCTCTATTCCGGCCATCTTTTCCATCAGTTCATCCTTCCTGATCAGCATCTTTTCCTGTGCTTCCACCTTGTCGAAGATGATCTGGGATGTCACTCCCGGTATCGGTTCCTCCCTTGCCGGGTAGATGTCAAGCAGGATCAGCCTGTCCACATGGCTGAGCGCTTCAGCGAATCCGTCGGCGAAGTCGCGTGTCCTCGTGTACAGGTGCGGCTGGAAGATTCCTGTAAGCCTGTAGCCAGGGAAGTTCCCCCTTATCGACGTGAGCGAAGCGGCGATTTCTCGCGGATGATGCGCGTAATCATCTATGTATACGCATCTTTCGGTGCGCATCTGTATATCGAATCTTCGCTTCACTCCGGCGAATGACGCCAGCGCCTCACGTATCTTGTCCGGGTCCAGGCCGTAAGTCAGGCCGATCGCCGAAGCCGCGACAGCGTTTTCGATGTTCACCCATCCCGGTATGCCCACCACGCAGTCGCGTATGACTCCTTCCGGATGGTGCAGGTCGAAATGCGTGTATCCGTTGCCGTCTCCGTCCGTCAGGACGGCGTAGAAGTCCGCGTCCGTATCGTCATATGAATATGTGCGGATCTGCGCCTGCGTGTCCTTCGGAGTGATGTCAAGTCCATGCTTCGCTATGACGGTCCCGCTGACCTGAGATGCGAAGGCCTTGAATGCCTCGCGGATGTGGGCTTCGTCGCCGTAGATGTCGAGATGGTCCGCATCCATCGATGTGATGACCGCGATCTCCGGAAACAGCTGAAGGAACGAACGGTCGAATTCGTCCGCCTCGGCAACCACGACGTCATTTCCGCTGATCAGCAGGTTCGTGTCGTAGTTCTTCGAAATGCCTCCGAGGAAAGCGGAACAGCCTTCGCCGCATGCGGTGAATATGTGGCTTGTCAGCGTGCTCGTGGTCGTCTTCCCATGCGTTCCCGCAACTGCCATGCAGCGCTGACCGGCCGAGATCTCTCCGAGCATGCGTGACCTCTTGATCACGCGATAGCCGTTCTCCTGCACATATACCAGTTCGGCGAGGTCCTTAGGCACGGCCGGAGTGTAGACTACAAGCGTAGTCTGCGGATCCTTTGGAACAAAGTCCGTATTGTCCTCGTAGTGGACGCCGATGCCTTCGGCTTCAAGTTCATGCGTGAGCGGAGACGGAGTCTTGTCATAGCCGCTGACCTCAAAGCCTTTGGCCTTGTAGTAACGTGCTATGGCGCTCATTCCGATACCGCCGATGCCGATGAAATATATATGTCTGTATGTCATGCCTCTTACCCTATTATCCTGTAAACTTCGTCAGCGATTGTCATTGCTGCATCGCGTAATGCCAGTTTTGCGATGTTCTTCTCCAATAGAGCGGTTTTCTCTACGTCTTCTATCAGTGCGCATGCTGCCGGCATCAGTTTTTCAGCAGCATCGCTGTCCTTCACCATCATTGCCGCGTCCTTGCGCACAAGGGCCATGGCGTTGTGGGTCTGATGGTCCTCGGCCACATTCGGCGACGGAACGAATATCACTGCCTTCTGCGCTGCGCAAAGCTCCGATACCGAACTTGCACCCGAACGTGAAATGACTACGTCAGCTGCCGCATAGGCCAGATCCATCCTCATTATGAAGTCGGAATGCTGTATCCCCTTGACCGGTTTTCCGGCTTTTTCCGCCTCTTCCATGAATGCGTCGACTGATGCCTTGTAGTACTTTCCGCACTGCCATATCACTTCGATATCCTCTCCCGCAGGACAGCCGTCGCTGATCCATTTCTTCATGGCGTTGTTCAGCGTGCCGCTTCCCAGACTTCCGCCGACTACGAAAATGTGCTTCTTCTGCGGGTCAAGCCCATAGAACCGGTATGCCTCGGCTTTCATTGCTTCGGTAGCCGGGACTATCTCGCTTCTGATCGGATTGCCCGAAATGACGATCCTGTCCGCAGGGAAGAATCTTTCCATCCCTTCATAGGCGACGCATATGCTTCCCGCCTTCTTGCCGAGTATCTTGTTGGTGAGTCCTGCGTATCCGTTCTGCTCCTGGATCAGGGTCGGTATCCCCATTTTTCCGGCTGCCCAGAGCAGGGGGGCGCTGGCGTATCCTCCTACGCCTATGGCAATGTCAGGCTTGAATTCCCGGATGAGCTTCTTCGCCATTCTTACGCTCTTGATCACCTTGAAAGGCAGAGCGAGATTTGCAAGCGTGAGCTTGCGCTGCAGGCCTGCTATCGGCAGTCCTTCGATCCTGTATCCTGCTGCAGGGACCTTCTCCATCTCCATCCTTCCGTCTGCGCCCACAAAGAGGATCTCCGTCTCGGGGTTGAGCTCCTTAAGCTTGTTCGCGATCGAGAGGGCAGGGAAGATGTGCCCTCCTGTGCCTCCGCCGCTGATTATTGCCCTTATCTTTCTGTATTTCATCGCTTACCTGTTGTCTTCAAAGTTGTCTATCTGTTCGAGCACATCCATTGTGACCTGTATGTCATCCCTGTCGCTCTCGTAGAGCGGTGCTGCCGCCTCTTCCTCTTCCCTGATCCTGTTGCGTGCCATCCTGCTTATCGAAAGAATCACTCCGAATGCTATGCAGAATACGAGGAAGGCGAAGCTTCCGTGGCTGATCAGCGGAAGGGTCTGTCCCGTCATCGGACCGATGTCCACGTTGACGAACATATGCATAAAGGCCTGTGCCGTGATGAGGACGCTGAGGCCTCCGACGGCGATCTTGGCATATTCGTGATTGCAGAGTCTTGCGATCGTCGACCCTCTTGCGAGCAGGCTGACGTAAAGGAGGATCACGAGGATGCCTCCGACCAGCCCGTATTCCTCTATGAGGAAGCTGAACATGTAGTCACCGTATATGTTCGATACAACGTATTTCTGCGTGCTGTTTCCACTGCCTTTTCCGAGGATACCGCCTTCGTGGACGGCGATCTTTGCACTGTACGGCTGCTTGATCTGGTCCATCAGGTCGTAGAACTCGCGTGACCTCGGTCTGAGCTCGTTCAGTCTTGAGGCGTCGTAGTCGGCGCCGAGGCGGCTCTGCATCGTTGCGATTCGTTCGAATTTTCCGAACACCTTTCCGTCAGTAGCCGTGTATACTCCGAAGATCAGCAGCAGGGCTGCCAGTCCGGTTGCTCCCGCCAGAGCGATCTCCTTGAACGGCATGCCGCCGATCAGCAACGTCGAGATGAGTATGACTCCGATGAACACGGCACTCGATCCGCTGCCGACAAGCGTGAGCACGCAGACCGTAAGTATCGGGATGTACATGTATATGGCCCTTTTCCAGAAAGGCTGTGAGAAGGAAGCGAAGTTCGCGCTTTTTGCCAGGGAATTGGCAAGCCTGAAATGCTTGCTCGGCTTCCTCTTGGCCATTGCCTCCTGGTCTTCCTTGTATGCGTGGATGGCCCATGCAAGATACATAACCATAGCCACTTTGACGACCTCGAACACATGCAGCTGCTGCCCGGCTATGCGCAGGGTACGCCATGCCCCGTTTATCCTTTCCGCCTCGACTACTCCCGGGATCCGTACGTGGAGCACCAGCAGTGTCAGCAGTATGAAGGAAAGTGCGAATCCGAACTTCGACAATATCCGGAACACCCCCAGCTTCCTGATGTTGTATAATCCGAAAATGAGCGCGAGGCCTATTCCGACTATCATCAGGTGGTCTGTGATGAAGTCCATCCTGTCTTTGCTGCCCTCCCTCAGCAGAGAGGTCGAAGAGAATATGGCGAGGATGGAGATCATGATGAGCATGAACACAATGATCCATACCACCTTGTCTCCCTCGATATTATCGATGAAGCTCCAGAACCCGTTTTCCCGGGTTCCGGTCTTTTTTTCCTTCCTGCCGTCCATATACTAAAGGTTTCTTACTGCTTCCTTGAACTGTCTTCCTCTGTCTTCGTAGTTCTTGAAAAGGTCGAAGCTTGCGCAGCATGGCGAGAGGAGAACGACGTCTCCGGACTTCGCAAGATCATGTGCCAGCTTCACGGCGTCCTTGGCTGACGTGACGTCGTGGATTTCGGGGACTACACCTTCGAATGACTCGTGGAACTTCCTGTTGTCCAGTCCCATGCAGATCATAGCCCTTACCTTTTCCTGTGCGAGCGGTACGAGGCTCGCATAATCATTGCCCTTGTCTGTGCCTCCGACGATCCATACCACCGGCCTTGTCTGGCATTCGAGGGCATACCATGCGGCGTCAACATTTGTCGCCTTCGAGTCGTTGATGTACAGGACATCCTTGATGCTGAGCACCTTTTCGAGCCTGTGCTCGACTGCCTGGAATGTCGCCAGACCGCTGCGGATGGCCTCATTGTCAATATCCATCACCTTCGCTGCGAGGGCTGCCGCCATCGAGTTGTATACGTTGTGCTTTCCTCCGAGAGCCAGCTCCTGGAGGTACATGTCGCACTCTTCTTCCTTGTATCTTACGATCATCCTGTCGTCCTTGACGAAAGCACCCTGAGGGACTTCTTCCTTTTGGGTGAACGGAAGTTTCTGTGCCTTCAGGACAATCTGGTCCAGATGTCTGATCGTGATCTCATCGTCCGAGCAGAAGATGAAGCAGTCATCGCTTGACATGTTGCGTGTGATGCGGAACTTCGACTTCACGTAGTTCTCCATTTTGTGGTCATATCTGTCAAGATGGTCAGGAGTGATGTTCGTGATGATCGCGATGTCGGCCTTGAAGTCATATACGTTGTCGAGCTGGAAGCTGCTGAGCTCCAGGACATAGATGTCATGGCTCTCTGTAGCTACCTGGAATGCGTAGCTCTTGCCGATGTTTCCGCCGAGGCCTACGTTGAGTCCGGCCTGCTTGAGCAGATGGTAGATCAGCGATGTGGTCGTGGTCTTGCCGTTGCTTCCTGTGATGCATATCTTCTTGGCTGAATCATATCTTCCTGCGAACTCGATCTCCGAGATCACCGATATCCCCTTATCCATTATCTTCTGCACCATAGGCGCCGTCGACGGGATTCCGGGACTCTTGATCACCTCATCTGCATTGAGGATCAGCTCCTCGCTATGCTTTCCCTGCTCGAAAGGTATCTCCCACTTCTCGAGCTGTGCCATATAATCTTCGGATATCTTTCCCATATCCGAAAGGAATACGTCATGACCTTTTACTTTTGCGAGGATTGCGGATCCCACTCCGCTTTCTCCTCCTCCTAACACTGCGATTCTAGACATCTCTATATGTGACTGCTAACTATATTATCTTACCTTTAACAATGCGATCGTAATTACGGCGAGGATCATCCCTATGATCCAGAATCTTCCCACGATCTTGGCTTCCGGAAGCGCCTTCAACGGCTTCTGTATGAGGGCCGGAATCCCTTCTTTCTGATAATGGTGGTGCAGCGGGGCCATCTTGAAAACTCTTCTGCCCTCACCGTATTTCTTCTTTGTGTACTTGAAGTAGAACCTCTGGATCAGCACTGACAGACTCTCCACGAAGAAGATTCCGCACAGGATAGGGAGCAGGAGCTCCTTTCTGATAAGGATGGCGCATACTCCGATGACTCCTCCGAGCATGAGGCTTCCGGTATCTCCCATGAATACCTGTGCAGGGAAAGAGTTGTACCAGAGGAAGCCGATCAAGGCTCCGACGAATGCGGACATGTATACCGCTATCTCACCGCTGCCCGGTATGTACATGATGTTGAGGTATTCGGCATTCACTATGTTGCCCGAGAGCCATGCGAAGATTCCCAGTACGACTCCCACTATTGCGGAAGATCCTGTCGCCAGACCGTCCATTCCGTCGGTAAGGTTGACTCCGTTCGAGCATGCCGTGATGACGATGACTATCATCAGTACGTATATCGCCCATTTGCAGTACCAGCCGAATGTTCCCTTGAAAGGTGAGAGCCACTTGTAGTCGAACTCATGGTTCTTGACGAAAGGTATCGTAGTCTTCGTGCTCTTTATCACGTCGTGCTTTTCGATGACCGGCGCTGCGGCGTCGCCCGAAGTGCTGTCAGCCGGTGCTGCGGCTGCTACCGTATGGGACACCTCCACCTGTTCTCTGACAACGATGTCGTCGCTGAAGCATACTGCGAGTCCGATTGCCAGACCCATGGCGGACTGGGCGATCAGCTTCGCCTTTTCGCTCATGCCTTCCTTGTTCTTTCTGAATACCTTTATGTAGTCATCTGCAAAGCCGATGATGAAGAACCATACTGTGCTGACTATCAGAAGGATGTTGTATATGTTGGTCAGGTCGCTGAACAGGAGTACAGGCACGATGATGGCAAGGAAGATGATGATTCCTCCCATTGTAGGAGTACCTTTCTTCTGCATCTGTCCTTCCAGTCCGAGATCCCTGATCTCTTCTCCGATCTGTTTCTTCTGGATCCATCTGATGATCCTCTTTCCAGCAAAGATGGATATCAGAAGAGCCGTTGTGAATGAGGCGATAGCCCTGAAGGACAGGTAGCCGAACAGGCCCTGTCCCGGAATGTCTATGCCGGCGTCCTTAAGGAACTCTATGAGGTGGTATATCATTTTTCTGTCTTATTCAAGTGTTTCAAATATCTCTGCGACGATCTCTTTCTCGTCGAAATGCTTCTTTTCTGTGCCGATGATCTGGTAAGTCTCATGGCCTTTGCCTGCAAGCAGGATCGTAGCTCCCTGCGATGCCATCATCACTGCAGTGCGTATCGCTTCCTCGCGGTCCTCGATGAAGAGGGACCTGGCTCTGCCGCTGATGTCCATGCCGGCCTTTATGTCGGCCATTATGTCGGAGGTCTTCTCGGTACGGCTGTTGTCCGAGGTCACGATGATCCTGTCGGCAAGCTTCTGTGCTATGGCCGCCATCTCCGGCCTCTTTGTCCTGTCCCTGTCTCCTCCGCATCCGAAAAGGCAGATGAGTTCTCTGTCCGGGGCAATCTCCCTGAGAGTCTTGAGCACGTTCTCCAATGCGTCAGGAGTGTGCGCGTAATCGATGATGACCGAGATGTCTTTCGGACCTCTCATGTTCTCAAGCCTTCCGGGAGCCGGCTTGAGCGTGCTCATCGCTACAAGGGTTTCCTCCGGATCCGCTCCCAGAGTCACGGCTGTCGTATAGATCGCAAGCAGGTTGTAGGCGTTGTGCTGCCCGATGAGGGTGCTCCATGCCTCGATGCCGTCGATCTTGAGGAGCATTCCCTCGAAGCTCTGTTCGATTACACGGCATGTGTGGTCCGCAATGCTTCTGACAGAATAGGTTACAGGCTGGGCCTTGGTATTCTGCAGCATCACCATTCCGTTGCGGTCATCGACATTTGTTATCGCATAGGCGTCGGCAGGCAGTGTGTCGAAGAAAAGCTTCTTGCACCTGAGGTATTCTGCAAACGTCTTGTGGTAGTCGAGGTGGTCGTGAGTCAGGTTGGAGAATATTCCGGCCTTGAACTTGAGTCCGGCCACTCTTTCCTGCTCGACTCCGATCGAACTTACCTCCATGAAGCAGTACTCGCATCCTGCGTCCACCATTTCGTTCAGCAACGAATTGATGGTCAGAGGGTCAGATGTGGTGTTCCTTGCCTCCGTACCTTTAGTTCCGACATAGTTGGCTATGGTCGAAAGAAGTCCGCAGCTGTATCCCAATGCCGTGAACATCCTGTGCAGGAGAGTCACGGTCGTAGTCTTTCCGTTCGTGCCGGTGATGCCGACAAGTGTGAGCTTGTGCGAAGGATTGTCGTAGAAGTTCGCCGCCATGATCGCCAGGGCGTGTCTCGACGACTCCGCCTTGACAAGCACTATGTCCGAGTCCATCAGACCTTCCACAGCCGCCTCGTCTTCGTAGACGATGACGCATGCTCCCAGCGCTACAGCCTTCGGGATGAATCCGTGACCGTCTGCAGCAAAGCCTTTGACAGCCACGAAAAGCGACCCTGGGGTCACTTTCCTCGAATCGTCATATATGGCGCTGACTTCAGTACTGCATCCGCCCTTGACGACGGTGCATCCGCTGCCTTTCAATATCCTGTCAAGCCTCATTTCAGTACAAGCTTTACCGTTTCACCTTTTCTGCAGCTCGTCCCTGCTGCCGGGTTCTGGCTTACGACATGTCCGATACCCTCGTAGACACATATGTATCCGTTATTCTCGATCGCATACAGGGCATCCTTCAGTCCCATTCCCTTTACGTCAGGTACCGGGATCGTGCTTCCGCTCTGCGTAGCTATGTATTTTGGTTTCATGTCAGGAACATCCGCTCTTTCTTCGAGAGCCTCGCCCCATCTGCTGTCAAGAGACCATACGTTGTCGACGATCTCCCTGAACGTCATTGCCGGAATGACACCTCCGTACACGCTCTTTCTCGTCGGCTTCGTGTACACGGTCACGATGGCTGTGTACTGCGGGTCTTCAGCGGGGAAGAAACCCACGAAGGTCGCCTGATATTTCCTGTTTCCGTCAGGATCCTGGTATGGATCCTTGCTGCCCTTCCTTTCTTCTGCCTCCAGAACCATGCGGGCCGTACCTGTCTTGCCTGCTACGGTACATTTTGCGTTCTTCAGCCTTGTGGCTCCCGTACCTTCCAATGTCACGAGTGTAAGCGCCTTGGTGAGGGAGTCTGCGGTCGCCTTCGAGAAGACCGATCCGTTGAGTATCTCAGGTCCGAACTTCTTTATGACCTTGCCGTCAGACTCTTCCGACTCGATGAGATATGGCTTCATCATCTTGCCCTTGTTCGCTACAGCGTTGTAGAAGGTCACTATGTTCAGCGGCGTCTCCATCACTGCATATCCGATCGCTGTCGAAGGCAGGGTGCTTCGGCTCCATTCCGCTGTGCCGGGATTCGGAATCCTTGACCTTGTGCCGCCGTTTTCAGTAAGATCGAACGCGTAAGCG
>JAGBCS010000049.1 GCA_017937885.1 Bacteroidales bacterium | reverse complement strand
GTGCACCTCAGGTTAACTACAAAGAGGCTATCACTCAGACAGTTCAGCATCGTGAGGTATTCAAGAAGCAGACTGGTGGACGTGGTAAGTTCGCTGATATTATCGTTGAGATCGGACCAGCTGACGAGGGTGTTAACGGCCTTCAGTTCATCGACGAGGTCAAGGGTGGTAACGTTCCTAAGGAATTCATCCCATCTGTAGAGAAGGGCTTCAAGTCAGCAATGTCAAACGGTGTTCTTGCCGGTTACGAGGTTCCTTCACTCAAGGTTACCCTCAAGGACGGTTCATTCCATCCTGTGGACTCTGACCAGCTTTCATTCGAGCTTGCTGCACGTATGGCTTTCCGTCACGCTTGCCCTAAGGCTAAGCCGGTTCTCCTCGAGCCTATCATGAGCCTTGAGGTTGTTACCCCAGAGGACTACATGGGAGATATCGTAGGTGACCTCAACCGTCGTCGTGGACAGATCAACGCTATGGACTCGACTCTCGGTGCACGTATCGTAAAGGCATACGTTCCACTCGCAGAGCAGTTCGGTTACGTGACTATCCTCCGTACCATTTCTTCAGGCCGTGCTACCAGCACAATGGCATTCGACCACTACGCTGAAGTCCCTGCAGGACTTGCTAAGGAGGTTATCGAGAAGAGTGGATACAAGGCCGACGATGACGAATAATTGTTTAACTGAATTCAACGAAATTTGATATGAGCCAGATAATTAGAATTAAACTCAAATCATTCGATCACATGCTTGTTGACAAGTCAGCAAAGAAGATCGTTGAGACAGTATCTGCTACAGGCGCTCGCGTTAACGGACCTATTCCGCTTCCGACCCACAAGAAGATCTTTACTGTCAACCGTTCGACTTTCGTAAACAAGAAGTCACGCGAGCAGTTCGAGCTCAGCTCATTCTGCCGTCTTCTTGACATTTACGACTCGACTCCTAAGACTGTCGATGCTCTCATGAAACTCGAACTTTCTTCAGGTGTTGAGGTTGAGATCAAGCTCAACTAATCGAAAAAAGTATTATATTTGCAGTGTGGTTCGGAAACCACCGGACCACACGCAAATTTAGTTCTTCGAAATAGAAGTTTTTTGAGTTATTTTGTCTTAGTGCAAGGAAGACAAGACGTCTGACGCAGCAATAAGGCAAAAGAACCAAAACAACCGGTCCCATAGCTCAGTTGGTTAGTAGCACCTGACTCATAATCAGGGGGTCGCAGGATCATGCCCTGCTGGGACCACAGGAAGCACTTGCATATCGAATGCAGGTGCTTTTTTTATATGCTTTGGAGCAGTCTTTGATAAAATGCATTGAGATATAGCAGATAAATGCTAATTTTGACAAAATAAATTAAAAATCATCTTATCATGACTTATCTTTGGATTCTTCTGGCAATTTCATTTGCCGTTTCGGCTTTGGGATGGATTTACTTCATCTATTTCTTCAGTATCGGTTACGGTTTGGCGATATCTGCCCTTACTGTCGCTACTGCTATCATTTTCCGCGACGTGCTGACGTTGCCTGCGGCAATCCTGTGCGGAGTGCTGTTCGTCTATGGCATCAGGCTTGCCCTTTATCTTTTCCTCAGAGAAAAGAGGTCCGCTTCATACAAGCACATCCTTTATCAGCCGGAGAATACGACCAAGAAGCCGGTTTTCGTCATGATATCGATATGGATTGCATGTGCTCTTCTTTATGTGGGCCAGATCAGTCCGGCAACATTCTATCTGTATAATCTCGAGAACGGCCTTACGGTAAATGATGTCTGGGCATGGATAGGTGCTGTCGTGGCTACTGCTGGAGTCATTATCGAAATGGTGGCGGACGCGCAGAAGAGTGCTGCCAAGAAGGTCAATGCAAGAAGATTTGTCGACACAGGACTGTACAGGATAGTCCGCTGCCCGAATTACTTTGGCGAGGTACTCATGTGGACCGGCAGTTTTCTAATCTGCTTCGGCGCATGCTGTACTGCAGGACAATGGATCATTGCTGCTTTGGGATACATCGGTATTGTCTATGTAATGTTCAGCGGAGCACGCAGGCTTGAGCTCAGGCAGAATGAAACATATGGCAAGGATCCTGAGTTCCAGGCTTATATAAAGAAGACTCCGCTCATCATTCCTTTCCTTCCGATCTACAGCGTTGCAAAGTATACATGGCTCAAAGGCTGAGACATCTATGAGAATTCTGATTACTGGTACATCGCAGGGAATCGGACGGGCAATCGCGGATCTCTTTCTTGAGAAGGGTCATGAAGTCAATGGCCTGGATAGGAATGAGGGTACGATAGTTCATGAAAGATATCGGCATTTTGTCTGCGACATCCGGGATAAAGACAATCTTCCGGATGTCCGGGATGCAGATGTCCTCATAAATAATGCGGGGACGCAGAATGAGGATGATATAGACATCAACCTGAAGGCATTGATATATGTGACGGAGAAGTATGGCGTACGGCCCGGTGTCCGTTCGATCCTTAATATCGGTTCTGCCAGTGCGCACACAGGGTCTGAGTTTCCCGAATATTGCGCCAGCAAGGGAGGTGTCGTCGCATATACGAAGAACGTCGCCTTGCGTGTGGCTAGGTTCGGTGCGACGTGCAACAGCCTAGATCCGGGTGGGGTTACGACTCCTTTGAATGCGTGCGTGATGGAAGATCCTGAACTTTGGAGCCAGATCATGGATGAGACGCCTCTTAAAAGATGGGCATCGCCACAGGAGATAGCGCAGTGGGCCTATTTCCTTACCGTTGTAAATACCTTCTGTACTGGTCAGAGCATAGTAGTAGACGGCGGAGAATCGATCAACTCTCACTTCGTCTGGCCTGAGACCTGCTGATCAGAACTCCAGCAGAGCCTTCTATCTTCTCTTCTTTTTCTTTGCGTGCCTCTTGCTGCGGCGACGGAGTTTTTTTGTGTATTTGTAGATTACGGCGCCGATCAGTGCCAGGAAGACGATGCAGATCAGGATATAGGTCCATGCTGAGGCGTTGTCTCCCTTGACGCGTGACCACATCTTCAGAAGTTCCTCTGTACCGCTGTCGTGCATCATTCCGCAGTGCGCCATTGTCCTGCTGTCCGGATACAATACAGGGTTGACATGTACGCTGTCTGCTCCTTCGCCGAAGAAATAGCTTGCGTCAATAGCATCGTATGATTCCGGGTCAGACATCGCTTCAAGTATTTCCGGACCTCCGATGGTGCTGACGTAGCCGATCACGTCCATGTTTCTGATTGCGTTTTCCGGCATGCAGAGGAAGTTGATGAAATAGGATGCCGCCTTCGGATTCTTTGCATATTTAGGAATAACCCATCCGTCGAACCATAAGGTACTTCCGGTCTGAGGAATCGCGTATTTAAGGTCAATGCCGATTTCTGCCGCTTCGTCAATCGCCCACTGGGCGTCTCCGCTCCAGGACAGGTTCATCCATGCGAGTTCCTTTGTCATCTGGTCCTTTCCGAAATCCGCCTCCCATCCTGCAACGGCGTCCTTGAACGAGTTCAGATATTCCTCCACAAGGGCAATGGATTCCGGAGATGCATCAAAACCGATGGTCTGAAGATCCTTTTCACCTTTTGCTATCGCCTCGTGATTGAATGATATCAGAAGTGAGGTGTATACGTCTCTGAAGGCGTCCTTTACGAGAATCTTCCCTGCATACTTCGGATTACGAAGCACTTCCCAGCTCTTCACGTCTTCGTCGCTGACGTATTTAGGGTTGTACAGGATGCCGGTTGTTCCCCACATGTATCCTACCGAATAGTCGTTGGCGTTCTTGCCGTTGCCTTCAATCTCGCTGAAGCATTCCTCGACGATGTATGGAGCGACGTTGCCGATGTAGTCCGGTGTGTCACCGAAATCCCTCTGTATTGGCAGCAGAAGGTCGTTTTTGAGCATTCGCTCGATGATATAGTCGGACGGACATGCGAGGTCATAATCTTCGTGTCCCAGCTCAATTTTCGAGAGCATGGTCTCGTTTATGTCGAATGTCTGGTATACCACTTCGATGGCTTCCCCGGTCTGTTCTTCGTACCAGACCTCGAATTCGTCGATGAGTTCCTCATCGATGTAGTCGGCCCAATTGTAGACCTTCAGGATATGACTTCTGTCGTCAGAGCATCCGATGAGCATCAGAGAGGCTGCGACAAAGAAAAATATCTTTTTCATGTTATTCTGCGGCTGTGTTTGAACTGCGCATCTTGCGCATGTTGATGATGATCAGCAGGATGAGTATTCCGACAAAAAGAAGGGTGATGAGCGGTCTCAGCTCAGGGGTCAGTCCTCCCTTGCGGGCATCCGTATAGATGTAGGTCGAAAGTGTGTCAAGGCCTATTGTTCCTCTTGTGAAGAATGTTACGGCAAAATCGTCCAGAGACATGGTGAACGCCAGGATGAAGCCGGAGATCATGCCGGGCTTCAGAAGCGGAATCAGCACCTTTCTAAGGGCCTGGAACGGTGTGGCTCCCAGGTCGAGGGCGGCCTCATATACATTCGGGTTCATCTGTGTCAGCTTCGGAAGCACGTTCAGCACGACATAAGGGGTACAGAAAGTAATATGTGCGAGAACCACGGTCACATATCCCTGACTTATGTGCAGGAAGACAAAAAGCAGGAAGAGCGAGACACCGGTGATGATGTCCGGGTTCAGCATAGGTATATTGTTCAGGAATGTGATGGCCTGTTTCCCTCTGCCTCTCATGTTGTGGATGCCGATCGCCGCGATTGTTCCGAGCACCGTTGAAACGGTCGCCGCGATAAGAGCGATTACAATAGTGTTCTCGATGGCTGACATGAGCGATCCCGTTCCCTGCATGTTGCCTGTGAAGAGATTTGAATACAGTTTGGTCGAAAAGCCGGTCCAGTTGCCCAGAACCTTGCTTTCAGTGAACGAAAACACTGCTATGAAAACGATCGGAGCATAGAGCACGATCAGCAGCAGCCAGATGTAGCATTGTGCGAAAAACCTCTTCATCAGACAGTCCCTCCTCCGACTTCTTCCTTGTTGTCCTGCAGCAAGGATGTTATACCGATGATCACGAGCATCACAAGCGACAGAGCTGCTCCGTAGTTCCACATTGAGGAGTTGATGTTCTCCTGGATGATCGTACCGAAGAGCTTTATCTTGTTGTTTGTGAGGAATTCAGAAATTGCGAATGTGCTGACGGTAGGCATGAACACCATCATTATGCCGCTTGTCACGCCAGGCATCGAAAGCGGCACCTGCACCTTCCAGAACACCTGCCAAGGCGTTGCGCCAAGGTCGAGGGCGGCCTCTGCATATGACTTGTCCATCTTGTTCAGGATGTTGTATATAGGATAGATCATGAAAGGCAGATAATCATATACCATACCGACAAGAAGGGTACCCTTTCCGAGCTGTACGCCCAGCATGTGGAAGAGCTCGGCAGTCGCCAGGGTTCTCATGAGTGCATTGATCCACATCGGCATAATGAAGAGCACTATAGTGACGGCGCTGCGGTTCAGTTTCTTGTTTGCCAGAATCCATGCGGCAGGATAGCCGAGCAGGATGCACAGGATCGTGTTTTCGATCGCCACTTCAAGCGACAGGGCGAAAGTGCCGATCGCATCCGCATCGGTGAAGAACTTGGTGAAGTTGCCGAAAGTGAAGTTGCCGGATCCGTCCTGGAAGGCGTAGACCATGATCAGGATGAGCGGCAGGGCAACGAACAGCACCAGGAATATGGCGTAAGGCAGAGCCCAGGAGCTTCTTCTGTTCATCTTACTTGACTATCTTGATGTCCTTAGCGGCAATGTTAATACCTACAAGGTCTCCCTTGTCCCATATGTCGTTGGTGTCCACCCAGATGTGGTCTCCGTCGTCGGTCATGATCGTGAGGTGGTAGTGGTCTCCCTTGTAGAGCATGAAATACACGTCTCCCGACAGCATACCGTCTTCCGGATGGTCGATGAGGTCCACTTTGGAGAATGCAACCTGGACCGTGACCTTCTCTCCTGCTTCAAGACCATGTGCCTTGCATTCGAAGTTCTCGCCGAGGAATCTTACATGTGTCTCGTCGACAATCTCTCCCTCGAAGGTGTTGCATGTCCTCTCTTTCTTCATGACCTGGATGTCCGCAGGCCTGATGATGAGGCCGACTTCTGATTCAGGCTCGAAGGCGTTGTAGTCCTGGATCATGAGCTCGTAGCCCTTGTCTGTGTCGACGAACATCTCGTAATGTACACCCTTGAATGTGCATGACTTCACCTTTGCGGTAATCTGTGCGCCGTCAAGGCGGTTCATGATGTAGATGTCCTCCGGGCGCACCACGACGTCGACGTCGACATTCTCTCCGAAGCCTTCGTCCACGCATTCGAATTCATGTCCGACAAATTCTACGAGACGGTCTTTGATCATCTTGCCGTTGAGGATGTTTGATTCACCTATGAAGTCTGCAACGAATGAGTTCTGTGGCTCGTTGTATATGTCCGTAGGAGTGCCTATCTGCTGGATCTTTCCTTCGTTCATTACAACGATGGTGTCTGACAGGGTCAGTGCCTCCTCCTGGTCGTGGGTAACATATACGAAGGTGATGCCCAGTTTCTTGTGCATCTCCTTGAGCTCTATCTGCATGTCTTTGCGCATCTTCAGGTCGAGGGCCGCCAGAGGCTCATCCAAAAGAAGCACAGTAGGCTGTCCTACGATGGCTCTTGCGATCGCCACGCGCTGCTGCTGTCCTCCTGAAAGAGACTCGACATCCCTGTCCTCGTAGTCGTTCATGCTCACCATCTTGAGCACTTTGCGGACTCTCTTGTCAATCTCATTTTCCGGTACCTTCTTGAGCTTCAGGCCGAAAGCGATATTGTCATAGACATCCAGATGTGGGAAGAGGGCGTAGCGCTGGAACACGGTGTTGACCGGTCGCTTGTGCGGAGGTACATCAGTGATGTCCACTCCGTTGATGAGCACCTGGCCGGAGTCAGCTGTTCCGAAGCCGGCAAGGATGCGGAGAAGCGTCGTCTTTCCGCAGCCGGAAGGACCGAGGATGGTCACGAATTCGCCTCTGTTGATATAAAGACTCACATCGTCGAGCACGGTCTTGTCGCCGAAGCTCTTCGAGATGTTCTTGAATTCTATGATTTTCTTTGATTCTTTCATTGGTCAGGTTTCAGTAGATTAAAGGTTTCTTGATCCAAAAAGACTTTTGGCTGCACCGGTGATGTCGAATTTCACCGTCAGGCCGGCCTCTATTACGTTCATGCCGAAGTTGTTGCCGGAATATGCTGCGTGAACACGCAGGTTCCTTTCGCCTTTGATCGGGAAATATTCCATGCCGAGGCCGTAGAAGCAGTAGTTCTTTCCGGTGACGTCTTCATACCCGAACAGATCCGGAGAATTCTCCAGGCCGACTTTGGCAAAATAGCGGAAACAGTCAGTTTCGTATGAAGGCGCCAGTATCGCGGTAAAGTCCTCGAAAAACTTCACATTCTCGAATGCGCGTGTCATATATTCGACATCGATGGTAAAGTCGCCGAAGTGGAATCTGTTTCCAAGATTGATTGCTTTTACATACGCCTTTTCGTCATACTGCCAGAGATTGGCTGTCCAATATGATTCGTAAAGTTCGGTTTCGGCTCTCCATGCCGCTGCATAAGAATAAAGATTCGGCTCTCCGGATGAAAACGGGGAGTTCGCAACCTGAAAAGTCACGGAATGTGACTCAGCGGGATACCATGACATGGAGATTCCCCACTGCCAGCAGTCAAAGGAGTTATAGAACATGGAGTTCATGTCGTAGTATGAGTCCAGGTCGTAGGCGTCGTATTCGAAACTTCCGACCAGAAGAGCGTCTTTTCCCATTGTGACCTCGAAATCTCCTACTTCATATGTCAGAGTCAGCCAGTTGGTGGCATCAAAGCCGCTGGCCTCACCATAATATGGCGCAGCTATTCTGTGATTCAGACTGTAGGAAAGGTGTGGACTGATTTTACCGTTAATATCCAAGTAAAGACCATCGCCACCAAAGCGACCGGTCTCATCTGAGAAGTCCTGCCATGCTCCGAACCGGGCGTCCAGCGAAATGTCCGGAACGTATTCTGCGGCTTCACTTGTTTTTGCATCCCCCCAGGATGACTTCTGCAATGGCGCCATACTGTCAACTTCCTGCGCACTGACTGCAGAGCCGATTGTCATAAAGACAACCCCCAAAAAGACAAAAAATCTCTTCATCTATTTAACCTACGGTAAAGTACATAAAAAGGAATAATATGTTAAACTTTGCTTTTTTGATGTAAAAAACGGTCAAAAATAGTAAAAAACTTCTTATATGTTTTATTTTTCAGGCATTTTTTACAGAAAAACTGCGTAACCGTTTGATATTTTGATGAATAACCTTCTGATATTTTTGATAAAAAAGTGAGGTGTCAGAAACAGATTATTTCTTCTGCAGTATGACCTGTGCCAGGCCGTTGAAGGTCTTTACCTTTATGGCTTCAGCTGAATGATCAGGTGCCGGAGTTCCGGTAGGGCATGATGCGGCGAAGCCTGTAACGAACGGTCTTTCAATGTACTGGAAGGCAGGGTCTCCGTTGCCCCAGCCGAGGATCTTCCATGTGCCGTCAGTAGTGAACTCGACATCCACGCAGGCCGTAGGGACGAACCTTCCCTTGCTGTCCTGCATCTGTACATTGGCAACAGTGATGTCTCCTACGGTTTCATATGTCCAGACGGCATTGACTGGCGCTCCTGTGGTCTCGATACGCTCTTCCATGATTTTCTTGCCGTTGCGGTATCCTACAGCCTTTACATATCCGGGCTTGTAGACCGCATTCCACTCGAGGTGTCCGTTCTGAGGCATCTTCTTGCGCTCCAGCTTCTTACCGTTGACAATGAGCTGCACTTCGTCGCAGTTGCTGTATACCCATACGGATATCTCCTCTCCCTCGTGTCCGTCAAGATTCCAATGCGGAAGAATATGAAGGACAGGCTCTTTCGTCCACCAGGACTTCAAATAGTACGCCTCATCCTTAGGGAAACCGCAGTAGTCAAGGATACCGAACTCCGAGCTTGTGGCTGGAAAGACCATCGGGTTTGGCTCTCCGCGGTAGTCGAAACCGGTCCAGTAGAAGACTCCAGCCAGCCAGTCCCTTTCAGCATAGAACTTCCATCCTCTTTCGATGCAGTTGTACAGGCTGTCAGGTCCCTGCTTGTTGCGGTTTATGGCAACCATCCTGCCGCCGCCCGCCTCCACGGCTGTGCGTTCGCGGCCTTCAGGCTCGTCGAAATATACGCCTCTTGTTCCGCATCCCGTGGTCTCCTCCGATCCGAGGGCACAGCGCTGAGGATAATCCTTGCGGTGCTGCTCAACAGGGTTCTGAAGGATATAGTTATATCCGGCCACATCTGCCGGCTTGATTATAGTAGGACCGCTGCTTGAGGCCACGGTCATCAGACGGGTAGGGTCAAGACGGTGGCAATACTCGCGCATCGACTCGGCAATGCGTTCTCCGAAATCCTTCCATTCTATGCCCCATTCCTCGTTTCCTGCGCTCCAAAGAATGATTGAAGGGTGATTCCTGTCACGGCGGATCATGCGTCCGAGAAGCTCGATATGCTCTTTGTTGATACCTGTGAGACGGTTTTCCTCAATGACGAGGATGCCGAGACGGTCGCATGCGTCAAGCATTTCCGGAGTCATGGGATTGTGGCTGGAGCGGTATGCGTTGCAACCGAATTTCTTGAGCTGAAGGAGTCTCCACTCCTGAAGACCGTCAGGAATTCCGCTTCCGACTCCCGCATGGTCCTGATGCATGTTCACTCCCTTGAGTTTCACAACCTCGCCGTTGAGCTGGAAGCCTGTATCATGATTGAAGGCTATATGGCGGATACCGGTTTTGGTCGTATATGAATCCACGGTTTCGCCGTCGCATATGACCTCTGTCACGACTGTGTATAGGTATGGGTCGTCACATGACCATAGATGAGGCTTTGAAACCTCCATGCATGCTTCAGTATGATGTGAGTCCTTTGCAAGTATTTGTCTTCCATTGACTACCGCTTCTGCAATCTTCTTTCCAGATGCGTCGATGAGCGTATGCTTCAGCGAATAGTCGGCAGGTTTTATGTCCATGTTGTCGACAGTCGTCCCGATATGGAGATATGCCATGTCGAGCTGAGGCTTGCCGATGCATGCCGCACATCCGCCGCAGTCATCGTAGTTGAGCATGAAGCGTGAATGTACGAATGTTCCGAAAGGGGCGACGTGCACTTTCGAGGCCTTGTTGAGCCATACGTGGCGGTATATTCCTGCACCCTCATAGAACCATCCTTCTTCAAGGGTAGCGTCTGCACGGACGCAGACCAGGTTCTCCCCGCCGTAATTCAGATATTCGGATATGTCGTAAGTCTGTGTCGCATAGCCGCTTGGTTCGTGACCAAGATAAAAGCCGTTGACCCATATGCGGGCATCGCGGAAGATTCCGTCGAACTGCAGCCATATATGCTTCCCAAGATCGTCCTCTGGAATCGAAAAGGTCTTGCGGTACCATCCTGCACTTGTCTGCGGATATTTGTAGCCGACGGTTTTGTAACCATGGCTGTGGCTGGCTTCTTCTGCATAAGGAAGGTCTACGACCCAGTCATGAGGCAGGTCCACCTGCTTCCATCCGCTGGCGTCGAACTTCGGAGAGTATGGACCTTCGTTGTGGATTGAAGCGGCCTTCGTGAGGTAGTTGAAATATTCCGTTCCACATCCGAAATCCTTTGCCGGTGACGATGCGTCTCCGAAGGCGAACTGCCATCCGTCATCGAAGTTCTGGCGTTCGCGTGAGCTTTGTGCGAAAGCGGTCAGAGCGATCATCAGTGTTGCAATGCAAGTCAGGACCTTTTTCATATGCCAGTTGTATTATTGGATCTTTTCGATACCGATGCCAGGCTTGTCAGAAAGAGTGATCTTTCCTCCGATAACCTCTACACCCTTGAATATGTCGTTGGAAATAAGCAGGTTGCCGTCAAGGTCTGCAAAGTCTACCGCCGGTGAGAGCTGGGCAGCAGCCGAGATGCCGCAAGAGGTCTCCGTCATGCATCCGAGCATTACCTTCATGTCTTCCGCCTTTGCGTAGTTCAGCATCTTCCAGGCCTCGCGCATTCCTGTGCTTTTCATCAGCTTTATGTTTATTCCGTGATAGGCCCCTTTGACAGACGGAATGTCCTTCAGTCTTCTTATGGCTTCATCGGCAAAGACGGGGAGCGGACTCCGCTCTGTTATCCATGCATTGTCGTCAATGCGCTCCTTTGCCATAGGCTGTTCGACGAGAATCACTCCTTTTTCCTTGAGCCAGAAGATTTCGTCAAGAGCCTTTTCGCGGTCTTTCCATCCCTGGTTCGCATCGACGGCAAGAGGCACGTCTGTGATTTCCCTTATGGTCTCGATCATTTCCTTGTCATTGTCCAGACCGACCTTGACCTTGAGAATGTTGAACTGTCCTGCGCATTCTCTGGTCTTCTTGCGGACGACTTCAGGAACATCTATGCCGATCGTGTATGTAGTATCCGGGGTCTTTGACGGATCAAGCCCCCAGAGGCGCCACCACGGAGCTCCGAGCATCTTTCCTACAAGGTCATGGAGGGCTATGTCTACGGCAGCCTTTGCAGAATTGTCCTTAGGCGAAAGGCTGTCAACATATGACAGAATGTCCTCAATATGAGACGGATCGTTGAATTGGGTGAGGTCTGTCTTTCTGAGGAAGTCCATGACAGACAGCACATCCTCTCCGAGGTAAGGAGGCATGGCCGCCTCACCATATCCTGTGAATCCCTGATACTGTATCTTCACCTGGACTCCAGGAGTAACCAGACGTGAATAGGATGACACTGTGAACATGTTCTTCAGCAGAAGGT
This sequence comes from Bacteroidales bacterium, assembly GCA_017937885.1. Classification (GTDB taxonomy): domain Bacteria; phylum Bacteroidota; class Bacteroidia; order Bacteroidales; family UBA932; genus Cryptobacteroides. Next base: position 15,742 of record JAGBCS010000049.1, on the reverse strand, counting down.
CGTAAGGCTGGAAGCTCAACAGCATCTTGCTGTCGTTTATCTTGTTGAAATTGAATGCCTTCGGTTTGTCCTGAGTGCATCCTCCAAGAAGGGAACCGCCAGTACCTGCGGCTATCGTTCCCAGAGCTGCCGTCTTGAGAAAGTCGCGTCTTTTCATTGATCGTGTATGTTCTTTTCGGTAAAGATAGCGAATGAACAGCAAAAACATAAATAAAAATTGTAAATTTGTAGACTTTCAAGCATTTATTTAATGAAGAAGATATTATCCGTTTTAGTTTTATCTGCGTTGCTTTTCAGCTCTTGTGCAGGGACTCAGGAAGAGAATGTCAGCAGCTCTGAGACTGCTGGGGCTGTGGAGGTTCTCCCTATTTCGGGAACCTTCATCAATCTGGCGTATCAGGATGTGCGCAACAAATACACGAATCCTCCGTTCATGGACAACACCGATCCCGGAATGTGGGCTGCGAAGGTTGCGGAACTGAAGGCTATGGGCATGGAGTACCTTGTCTTCATGGCGGTTGCGAACGAAGGCCTCGCTTATTATCCGTCTAAGATGATGCCGTGGGTATATCCGCAGTGGCGTCAGAGTCCGGTGGATGCGATAATGAACGCGGCGGCCGAACACGGGATGAAGGTGTTTATGAGTACAGGCTGGGCGAAGGATCAGGATGACAATCTGCGCGACCCTAAGATCAAGCAGCGCCAGATCGACATCATGACGGAGCTCGCACGCTTGTATGGGAATCATCCGGCTCTACATGGCTGGTATCTTCCTGTAGAGGATTGTTTCGGACCCGTGCTGACGGATTATGCTGTCGAGGCTGTCAATGCCTTGACTGCTCGCGCCCGTGAACTGACTCCGGGAAAGCAGATCCTCATTTCTCCTTATGGCATCTTCAACTCGGATTTTGAGGATCCGCGCTATGAACAGCAGATCGCAAGGCTGACGGTCGACATAATTGCTTATCAGGACGAGATCGGATGTGTCCGTGAGACCTATCCGCTTCCGAGGCTGAAGGAGAACTGGAAGAAACTGCGAGAAATCCATGACCGCTGCGGCATACAGATGTGGGCAAACTGTGAGTCTTTCGCGTGGGAGAAGGGTACAAACGACCGTTCATCGGCTCTGATTCCGGCTCCGTACGGAAGACTTCTGAGCCAGCAGATTGCGGCTTCTGCAGCAGGAGTAGACAAGATAATATCTTTCATGATGTGCGGGATATACGAGAATCCGTTATCGCCTTATCAGCTCGGGCAGCCTCATTGGTCTGGTGTCGCATATCAGGATTATATGGGGTGGCTTGAAGGAGAACGGGAATGGCAGCTTGCGCAGGCGGCTTTCCAGGATGGTATCCGCAGCGGGATCAGCTGGCTTGCATGGAATCCGATGGATTTCGGCCAGGGAAGGTCTGTCATTATCCGTGATGGCAAGACCGCAGAGGAGAACCCTTCAGACAAGCGTTGGGCACCGTATTCGAAAGGAACACATGAAATCTTTATGGATCTCAGCGGGCAGAAAGATGTTCGCGAAGTCTTTGTGCGCATGCTGAACTGTCATAAGGACGGGATTGTACCTCCTGTAAAGTTCTACCTTTTCTCAAGTGTAGACGGCCAGTGGTGGGATCTTGTGCAGATAAAGGACAGTCCGGTCTTTCCGAACACGAATCATGACGCGTTCGTTGACCATGTGCTCTTCGACGGCTTTCCGGAAGGTTTCGCTCCGTCGCATCTGAAGCTGGTCTTCACGGCAGATTCAAAGGTCTGCATCGATGAGATATATGTCAATCCGATAGAAAAATAAACTCACAATATATGTTTGCAGCAAGTGTATATGTAAGCAGGCGTCGCGCTCTGGTGGAGCAGATGGCCTCAAGAACAAAGGAAGGCGCAAGAGGAATCGCAATCTTCCTCGGCAACGTAGAGGCTCCGATGGCCTATCGCGGGAATGACTATAAGTTCCGTCAGGACAGCAGCTACATTTATTTCTGGGGCATTGATGAACCGGGCTTTGCCGCGATGATAGATCTTGATACTGCCGATGAATGGCTGTACGGCAATGATGTGGATATGGACGACATCATCTGGATGGGTCCTCAGCCTACCGTGGCTTCAAAGGGAGAACTTGTGGGTTGCGCGAAGACGGCTCCGATGTCGGAATTCTTCAGGACGGTCACATCTGCCGTTGCGCAAGGACGTCCGGTCCATTTCCTCCCTCCGGCAAGATATTACAACCAGATGACTCTTGCCGAGCTTACAGGCATGGCCCCTTCGGCAGTCCGTAAGGTGGCTCCTATGGATGCAGACGGTGGCCGCCATGCGTCAGAGGAATTGGTGAGGTCGGTTGTGGCGCTCAGGATCATCAAGGAGCAGGTGGAGATCGAGGAGATCGACAAGGCTTGCGATCTGGGATACCTCATGCATACGACTGCGCGCAAAGGTGTGAAGCCGGGAGTGCTTGAGCAGGAGATTGTAGGTGCCATGGAGGGTGTGACCCTCTCGAAAGGCTGGGGCGTTTCTTTCCCTACAATTCTTTCGCAGAACGGGGAGACGCTTCATAACCATTCACACCATCAGATCATAACTCCGGGACGTCTTGTCGTTGTGGATGCCGGAGCTGAAAGCAATTCGCATTATGCCTCTGACTTTACCCGTACATATCCATGCAGCGGAAAATTCACTACCCGCCAGAGGGAGATTTATGATCTGGTCGAGCAGGCCAACAATCTGGCTTTCAGCATAACCCGTCCGGGAATGACGTATTATGATGTGCATCTTGCCGCAGTCGGTCATCTGCTCGATGGCCTGAAGGCCCTTGGCCTTGTGAACGGTGATGTGGATGAGATGGTCGCATGCGGTATTTCCGGCCTCTTCATGCCTCACGGACTTGGCCATAACATGGGTATCGATGTACATGACATGGAGGATCTTGGAGAGGACTACGTCGGCTATGACGATGATCAGAAGCGCTCGCCGCTTCTCGGCCTCGGTAACTTGAGAATGGCCCGCAGACTTTGTCCTGGCCATGTCGTTTCGAATGAGCCGGGCCTTTATTTCATTCCTGCCCTTATCGAGCAGTGGAAGAGGGAAGGAACTGACAAGGGCTTTGTGAACTATGCCAAGCTTGAGGAGTACTACGGTTTCGGAGGTATCCGTCTTGAGGACGATGTCCTTGTGACGGCAGACGGTGCCCGTCGCCTCGGATCGAAGCGTCTGCCAATCACATCGGCAGAGGTGGAAGAAGCAATGGCAAATGACTAAATGAACAAAGGAATGAAATCTCTTGGTGTTGTGCTCCTGACGTTGTGTACCGGTCTTGCGACGATCTCCTGCAGGCAGCAGGCAGTTGAAGAGGAGGTCTGGATTGAGAACGGAGACAGAAAGATCTACGGAGTGCTGAATCGTCCGGATGGCGGGCGGAAGCAGAGACCTCTGCTGATCATTTCTCATGGCTTTAACGGAAGTCATGAATTTGGCCGGAACTATTTTGATAGTCTCGGAGAAATAGGTTACCTGTGTTATGCTTTTGATTTCGGTTGTGGATCTCTCGGAAGCAAGACGGATAACAACACGATGGAAATGTCCATTCTCGACGAATGCGAGGATCTGAAGGCTGTGATAAGGCATTTCCGCTCTTGTCCGGATGTGGATCCCGACAGGATTGTCCTTTTGGGAGAAAGTCAGGGGGGATTGGTTTCCGCTTTAGTGGCAGATGAAATGCCGGATGCGGTCAGCAGTCTGATACTGGTGTTCCCGGCGTTATGCATTCCGGATAATTGGAACAGGATCTATCCTTCCGTAGAAGACATCCCTGATACGACGCGCCTGTGGGATGTTCCTATAGGGCGACGTTTCTTTACGGAGATACGAGATATGGATGTCTTCAGACATACCGACAGGTTTGATAATCCGGTCCTCATTGTGCAGGGTGACAAGGATCCTGTTGTTTCGCTGGAAGATTCCAGACGAGCTGTGGAGCTTTATGACGATGCCCGTCTGCATGTCATAGCCGGTGCGGGGCACGGTTTCAGCCCGAACGAGTTTGAGGAGTCCCTGAAACAGATCAGATCATTTCTGAAATAACACTCAAATACCATGGATACGATAATTTCGATATTAGCTATAGTTGCCGGCGTGATCGGTATTGCCGGCAGCATTCTTCCGGGCCTTCCCGGAACTCCAGTCAGCTGGATAGGTCTGCTCATTCTTTATATCTGGGGCAGCGGAACAAATGGTGCAGGGGAGGATATGACTATGAGGACGCTTATTGTCTGGGGCATTGTCGTTGCGATTGTTTCTGTCATTGACTATGTCGTCCCTATGTGGTTTACCAAGGTGACCGGCGGAAGCAGATATGCTGAACGTGGCGCGATGATTGGGCTTATCGTCGGCATCTTCCTGACACCTGTAGGAATGATTCTCGGCTCTTTTCTCGGGGCTTTCCTCTTCGAACTCTATTATACCCGTCAGGGTGCAGGACAGGCTCTCAAGGCCGCCATCGGCTCTTTCCTCGGTTTCATTACGGGCACCGGGCTCAAGACAATCGTAGCTGTGCTCATAATGTGGAGGATCTTCGTGTTTGCCTTCTGATCAATATATCTTTCCGTGGGCCAGCGAGTCCAGGATCGACACCGTGTAGTAAGTCGATCCGTATCCTGCCCAATATCCGAGGCCCCCTCTGACATTTGAATGGATGCGGGTTGAGACGGGGAAGAACGGATTGCGTGAGAGCGACTGAATCTCTTCAAAGTCGCTCCAGTATCTCCATGCTGCCTTGTCAAGCGTGCAGAAGCGGATGCTGATCTGATCGCCGACATCATAGTAGGCGTTCAGCATTTCGTCAACTTTTCCGACGCCGTTGTTGATGGGGATTTCCTTTATATCCTGATCGATGATCGAATCGTCAATGAGACCCATGAATGAAGATACATACTGGGTGTCCTTATATTTTGTCTTGGTGAAGACCTTGTAGTAGTCCTTTGTCTGAGGATCGTCTTTCAAGCCCCCGATCAGGTAGAACATGTCTCTGTTGTTCAGGGATCTGACGACCTTGATGTATTCCAGAGGCTTTGGTGCCGGTATGGTCGTTACAGCCGTCGCAGTCCTTCCTCCGTACTCGACCTTGACAGTGTAGCTCTTGCCGGCCTTTCCCCTCATGAATGCGCTCGTGTATATGTAAGGAGGAAAATAATTCTTGTCCTTCTGTCCTGTCAGTACCACCTCCCTTTCTCCGTCAGAAACGGTGACTTTCGCCCAGTTCACTACATGCTCCTGCAGTTCGGACACATCAGCTATGGTGTCGGTGACAGGAACGGTTGTCGTCACCATGACGACAGGAAAACCTCCGTCCTCTATCCAGCCTTCCACGACCAGTTCAGGGGCAGACACCGGAAGCTGCACCTTGTCTATGCAGCCTGTCAGTGACAGGAACAGGATAAGAAATAGCAGGTTCTTTTGTTTCATGGTCTCAGAATTTATGGAAGTAGCTGATTGACGGAACCCATCTCAGGAAAAAAGACATGCTGCCGAATGAATAGGTTCCGTTATTCGTGCTCAGACGGTACATCACGTCGTTTCGGCGTCCGGTCGCATTGTATAGCGAGACGTTTAAGCCGTTTTCCTGTTTCTCTGTCTTTTTTATGGTATATGTCGCTGACAAGTCAAGCCTTATGTATGGCCTCATTCTGCAGGCGTTGTGCTCTCCTGGCTGAGATATTATCTGTCCGGAGGAGATGTAGTAATGCTCCGGCGCAGTGAATGGAACTCCACTTGCATATACGAAGGTTCCAGAGAAATTCCAGCGTTGCAACTGATAGGCACATACGGCATTGAGTTCATGTATCCTTTCATGGTTGGCCGGATAGATTCCTTTGTAATCCGGGTCGTCAAACTGCCTGAGAGCTCTGCCGAGAGAATAGCTGAGCCATCCGGTAAAGTCGCCGGACTGCTTGTGAGCCATGAAGTTAAGACCATAGTTCCAACCGTCTCCCTTCAGCAGGTGATCATCCAGATCGTATGTGGAGTTGAAGAAATCAAACATGTCTCCTTTGTATTCTACCATATTGTGCAGTCTCTTGAAATAGGCGTTGGCAGAGATTGACAATGCATCATTGAAGAGACTGACCTCATATGAAAGGTCCGCATGCTGTGAGTGTTGTGGGAGACTGTGCTTTCCTGCCATGAACCAGAATTCGATAGGGAGGCCAATGTTTGAGAGGCCTGCTTGAAACAGGTATTGGTGGTGTATTCCGCACGATGCCGAGATCTTTCCCAGACGGTATGCGTTATATGTGACCGAGAAGTCCGGAGAAAGAGACAGATGATATTCGTTTTCCGGGCTCAGATAGAAACTGCCCCTTGCCGAGGCATCCAGCTGCCATCTGTCAGCGACGGTTGTCCTATATCCGCAGAGGAGGGATGTCTCTAGCGCCCGCTGTTGCTCTGCCGGGGATGCCTGCATCTCGTAAAGTCCCTTCAGTTCAGGATGTTGCGGCTGGACGTCATATGAGATGACCGAAAGTCTGCCCCTCAGGTTTCCCCATGACAGTCTGCCTTTGTATCCGGTACTGCGAATGAAAGACTTGAGGCTGAGCGAAGAATCATCCTGGGTCATCAGTCCGTTGGAAAAGAAGCCGGAGGAGAATATGGTATGGTGATGGGTAAGGAGGTCTCCCTTGTGCTCCCAATGAATGGCGGCGGCATGGTTGCCCCATTTCTCTTCCATGCCGATCGCGAACAGGGTGGTGCTGATGAAGGCTTTATCCTGCCCGTAATATCCGTCCACCCAGATCCTGTCGGTATCCGTAGGAGTAAGAAGCAAGGTGATGTTGTAGTCTCCGAATCCATATCTGATGGGACTCCTTTCAATCTTCATCCACTTCTTGTAAAGCAGGTTCATATATGATTGACGGGCGGAAACCCTCAGGTGGGCCATTCTTCCGATACGCACTCCCAATCCTCCTTGAGATGACATTATGCCTGCGTTTATTTCTCCGGAAACGGATCTTTTCAGCGTGTCAGGCAGCTCCATGCTCAATGTTCCGCCAAGTCTGTTGTCTTCGGAGCTTCTTGAAAACCTCATGTTTGAGTGATGGCTCGGATTGAATATCGAGAAGAATCCGAACAGATGGTTCGCGCCATAAACGGGGACGCCTGCAAGCGAGATGTCGTTGTGGGCATTGTCACATCCCTGGATATGGATGCCGGAATCGTACTCTGAGCCGGTCTGGACTCCGGGAAGGTTTCTGATGAAGTTGACAGGGTCGGTGCTGCCAAGCAGTTTTGGCAGGTTCTGTATCCCTTCAAGATCGATTCTTGAAATCTTGGAATCGATCTGCCTTAGCGAAGATGTGTGCTTATGACTGACGAAGGTCGTACTGTCAAGAGACATGTATAAAGAATCTGTTTGCGCCGCTGCATCATGGCTTCTCAGTGCCATGATTGCAAGCAGCGCAAACAGTATCAAGTACTTATGCGTTAATCTCCGCAACAAGATTTTCGGTTAATTCTAGAGATCTATGGCAAGAACTTCTGCAAATGATTCGCAGAACGCCTCAAAGCTTTCGATGAGGTCTCCAAATGCATTTTCTGTAAAGAACTCCTCGATCTTGTACTTCGAGCCGTCGTTGAATACGATTACAGGAATGAGAGACCAGTACTCGTCATAGTCATACTTATAGCACTGGAGATCGAACTCGACAGAAGCCTGCTTCTTGCTGCCACCGTCATAATACACATTGAAGTCGATCTTTGAGTTGAGGTTGTTGAGGTGCCTTTCAGCATCAGTTTCGCTACCGGAATTGTAGAGTGCATCCCAGATGAGGTCGAGCGATTCCGCTGCCTCAAACGCATCCGAGCAGCTGCCCTTTACCTGGATTTCTCCGATGATGTCAAGGTTTGCTTCGAAGCTGTCAGCCTTGGCAACCTCAGCATACAGATAGTCGTCCCAGCCCCAACTGCTTTCTTCATCGATGCCTTCTTTCCATGAGAGGGAAACGTTGCCGGAAGCCGAACTCTTGATCATGGATGCGCCATCCTTCTTGAGCTCCTGCTTGAATTCAGCCTTTCCTGTTGCAGCATTGTAGCTGGCGTTGCTTATGATCATTTCATAACCATATGTCTTGACTGAAGCCTGTACGGCAAAAGCATCTGTCGTGAGGTCTATGCCGGAAGCAGTAAGTTCAGGCTTGAATGTAACGACGATTTCAGCCTTGGATGCCCCGTCCTCAGTAAGGTCGATCGTGACTTTTTCCGGAACACCTACCTTGAACTTGTATGTGTCGTTGTAGATGATGTCAATAAGTTCATCGAAATCCACCCAGCATCCTTTTTCCTCGTCATAATAACCAGAGTCTGAATATCCCCAGTTGTCGACGAATGTGTAGATGGCTTCCGTCACCTTGCCGGAACTTTTGATCTCTGCCACATACTTCTTTCCGTTTACATAACATTCTGCAGCAAGTCCATCATAGCTTGAAACGGTCACCGCATTCTGTCCCATAGTGAAGTAACCGGTATGGTTTGAGAGAAGGATGATGAGCTCGCTCATCCATTCAGTTGTGTAAGAAGATCCGTTGAAGCTATAGCTTTCTTCTGACTTGTATGCAGTGTCGATTGCATTGTCAAACCATTCGCTTACAGCATCCCAGTTATATTCGTCAGTGAAATACGCCTCTGCAAATCCTTCCATGATTTCAGGGATGTCTTCGAAGTCTGAAGCTGGGCACATGTCCATAAGCTTCTCGCCGACTTCAGCAATCTTCGCCTTCTGAGCACTAGGCTGAAGGTCGTCCTGGTTAGGGTCATCCTGGTTAGGGTCGTCCTGGTTAGGATCGTCCTGATTAGGGTCATCTTGATTAGGATCGTCCTGGTTAGGGTCATCCTGATTTGGATCATCCTTGTCCGGGTCTTCCTTGTTCGGATCGTCGGTCTGCTCTTTGTCCGGATCCTTGTCATCATCTGTGATTGGCTGGAGTGCATCGCAGCCTACAAACAGAATCATTGCTGCGAAAAATGCCCAAAATGATCTTTTCATGATATGGTAAGTTTAATGTTGATCGGATTGATATGACAAAGATGCAAAACAATTTTGAAAAGTTGCTTTGCATCTTGCTAAAAAAGTCACATTATGTCCTATTTTTCAGGCAGAAAGCCTTTTTCCATGAGTTTTTCGGCGATCTGTACAGCGTTCGTTGCAGCTCCCTTTCGGAGATTGTCCGCCACGCACCAGAAGTTCAGGCCGTATTTCACTGAAGGGTCCCTGCGGATGCGGCCTACAAACACGTCGTTCTTTCCCCATGCGTAAAGCGGCATCGGATAGACGTTGTTTGCCGGATCATCCTGGAGAGTGACCCCGGGAGTCTCTTTCATCATCCTGCGTACGTCTTCCAGTGTGAAATCCTTTTCAAACTCGATGTTGATGGACTCCGAATGGCCTCCTTGAACAGGTACGCGGACTGTTGTCGGCGATACTCCGATCGAGTCGTCTGCAAAGATCTTGTGTGTCTCGTTGACCATCTTCATCTCCTCTTTTGTATATCCGCTTTCAAGGAAAGAGTCGATGTGCGGCAGGATGTTCTGGTCGATCGGATGCGGATATACCGCTGGATATTCGCCCCATTTCCCGCCGTTGCGTTCCGCCGTCATCTGATCCATGGCCTTGTATCCTGTACCGGTAACCGATTGGTATGTGGATACAACGATGCGCTTGATGGTATAAGCCTTGTGGAGAGGCCAGAGCGGAAGAAGCATCTGGATTGTCGAGCAGTTTGGATTTGCGATGATATAGTCCGATTCTTCAAGGACGTCGCCGTTGATTTCCGGAATCACGAGCTTCTTGGTCGGATCCATACGCCATTGTGACGAGTTGTCCACCACGCGTATTCCGGCTTCAGCAAATTTAGGAGCGAGCTCTGCTGACGTGCCACCGCCAGCGGAGAAAAGGGCGAGGTCAGGGCGGGCTGCGATTGCATCTTCGGCACTTACCACTGTCCACTCCTTTCCCCGGAATGTGATCTTGCGTCCTACAGACTTGGCGGATGCCACCGGCAGGAGCTCCGTCACAGGGAAATTCCTCTCAGCGAGGACTTCCAGCATTCTGGTGCCTACAAGTCCAGTGGCACCCACTACAGCTACTTTCATATTTTATTTACCATAAATTAGTTAATATCTCAAAACGCGTCGGACTAAAGGGCGGCTCCAAGGTCCGCGATAAGGTCGTCGACGTTCTCGATGCCTACAGAGAGGCGGAGCATGTTAGGATATACTCCTGCTGCGACCTGCTCCTCAGGGCTGAGCTGGGAGTGTGTCGTAGAGGCAGGATGGACGATGAGCGACTTGGCGTCACCGACGCTTCCGACGTGGAGAATGAGCTCCAGACGGGTCACGAGGGCTGCGGCCGCATCGAAACCTCCCTTTACTCGGAAGGTGAGCACACCTCCGAAACCATGTTTCAGATACTTGCATCCGAGTTCATGATAAGGGTTGCTCTTGAGCCCGGGGTAATTCACGCTCTCTACTGCAGGGTGCTTCTCGAGGAATTCCGCTACTGCAAGAGTGTTCTCGCAGCAGCGCTCTGCCCTGAGCGAAAGTGTCTCCAGTCCCTGAAGCATGAGGAATGAGTTGAATGGCGAAGCCGCGGGACCGATGTTGCGCAGACCGTCTACGCGTACGCGTCCGGCAAAGGCTGCAGGCCCGAACACCTCCTTGTATACAAGGCCATGATAACTCTCTGAAGGAGCAGCAAGAAGAGGGTACTTCTCTGCTGTCCAGTCGAAATTTCCGCCGTCGACTACGACGCCGCCGAGGGATGTGCCGTGGCCGCAGATCCACTTGGTTGCTGAATGGATGGATACGTTGGCGCCCCATTCGAACGGGCGGAAAAGATAGCCGCCCATTCCGAAGGTATTGTCCACCATCACGCAGATGCCCTTCTTGCGTGCCATCTCCACGATAGGTTCGTAGTCTGGAATGTTGAACGCCGGATTACCGAGGTTCTCGAGGTAGATGGCCTTTGTGCGGCTGTCCACAAGAGGTTCGAGGTCTTCAATACGGTCGCTCTTGGCGAAGCGTATTTCGATTCCCATGTCACGCAAGGTGATTGCAAACATGGTGAATGTGCCTCCATAAAGGAAAGGCTGTGCGACGATGTTGTCCCCAGGGCCGCAGATATTTGTGACTGAGAGGAATACGGCAGATTGGCCAGATGCTGTGGAAACGGCAGCAACGCCGCCTTCGAGCGCGGCCATGCGCTTTTCGAACACCTCGTTGGTGGTGTTGGTGATGCGGGTGTAGATGTTTCCCGGACGCTTGAGCTCGAAGAGCTCTGCGCCGTACTGCATATCGTCAAATGTGTATGCGGTGCTCTGGTAGATCGGTACTGCGGTTCCCTTCGATACCGGATCGATTTCCTGTCCTGCCCTGACCTGAAGGGTCTCGAACTTATATTGCTTTTTCTCCATTTCGATTACATTATAATGTCATTCAATACTCCCGAAGCTGTCTGGTAAGCCCCAGCTCCAGCTCCCTGCACAACCAGTGGCGACGGATAGAACTCGGTCTGGATGATTGCGCAATTGTCTGTACCGTTGAGGGTGAACAGCGGGTGGTCGGCTGAGACGGCTTCAAGCCCCGTCTTGGCACGATATCCGAGAGGCGAACTGTCATCCTTGATAAGGGATGCCACGAAACGCTGTCTCAGGCCCTTCGATGCGGCTTCATTGTAGCGTGCGGCGAAGACCTCTTCGTTTTCGGCAAGCTTGGCATAGAAGGCCTCGACATCTCCTTCAAAGAATTCGTCTCCCAGAACAGGAGATATCTGCACGTCCTTTTCATCAAGCGGAACCCCCGCCTCACGGGAAAGTATCAGGAGCTTGCGCAGGACATCTCTTCCGCTGAGGTCAAGTCTCGGATCCGGCTCGGTATATCCTGCGTCCTGCGCCCTTTTCACGACTTCTGCGAATGTGCCGCCTTCTCCTCCGGCGTAGTTGCTGAAGATGTAGTTCAAAGTGCCGCTCAGCACAGCTTCGATGCGGAGGATTTCGTCGCCGCTGTGCACGCTGCGTGAAATCGATTCGAGGATAGGCAGGGCGGCTCCGACTGTCGTTTCATAGCGGAGGGTCGCTCCGATCTCTATTGCCGCCTCCTTCAATGCCGCATATTGCTTGTATGGCAGTGAGAAGGTGATCTTGTTGCAAGCGACGACCGAATATCCCTTCTTGAAGAGGTTCATGTATTTGAATGCGATGTCCGCGGATGCCGTACAGTCGACGAATACCGAATTCTCCATAGAAAGAGTCGCCAGTTGTGTGAAGTATGCCTCGTCAGCCGAACTTGTGCCGTTGTCGAGCTGTTCCTTTATATTGTTGAGATCCAGGCCGTTCTTGTCCAGGATGAACCTGCGGCTGTTTGAAAGTCCGCAGACATGGAGTCTTCTGCCTGTACGCTCTGCAATCTTGTCCCTGTTCTTTGCGATGATGTCTACCAGCGCCTTTCCGACCGTGCCGAACCCTGCGATGAAGAGGTTGATGTCCTTGCCGCTTCTTCTGTCGAAGAATTCGTTATGGATGGTGCGGATGGCTGCGTCCGTATCTGCTGATGAAATGATCACGGATACGTTTCTTTCCGAAGATCCCTGCGCTGTCGCCCTGACAGGAATGCTGTTGCGTCCGAGCGCTGCAAGCATCTTTCCTGTGGCTCCTGTCTGGTTCAGCACGTCATCTCCTACGAGACAGACGATGGAGAAGCCTTTCTCGACCTTGAGAGGGTTGAGCTTGCCGAGCGAAATCTCGTAAGCGAAGCATCTGTCAGCGGCTTCCTTGGCCTTTTCCGCATCCTTTTCAGATACAGCAATGCACATTGTGTGCACCGATGATGCCTGGGTTATGAGGATTATGTTTATGTCATTCTGGCTCAACGTTTCGAAAAGGCGGCTCGAGAAACCCGGAATGCCGACCATCCCGCTTCCTTCGAGCGATAGAAGCGCTATGTTGTCGGAGTTTGATATGCCGATCACCTTATCCTTGCTGCGAGGCGGGTTCTTCTCGATGAGGGTCCCGTGGGCTACAGGATCGAAGGTGTTCTTGACGTAAATAGGAATGCCTTCCGCCACTACCGGCTGGATTGTAGGCGGATAGATGACTTTTGCTCCGAAATGAGAGAGCTCGAGAGCGGCCTTGTATGATATGTTGCTGATCGTACGTGCGGTAGGAACTACTTTCGGGTTTGATGTCATCATGCCCGGCACGTCTGTCCAGATCTCAAGGATGCGCGCCTTGCAGCCGACGGCAAAAAGAGCGGCCGTATAGTCCGAGCCTCCACGTCCAAGGGTCGTCGTACGGCCCTGCTTGTCAGAAGCAACGAATCCCGGAAGGACAAAGAGCTGGGTGATTTCATTTGATTCAACCATCTCATTTACACGGTAATAGGTCTTCTGGATATCGACGATGTTCTTGTCACCTTTCGCTATTGTCCGCACTATCTGGCGCGAGTCCACCCATTTGGTGGCAATCCCGATTGAGGCAAGCTTTGTCGCAAGAATCTTTGTCGACCAGAGTTCTCCGAAAGACTGGATGGCATCAAGGCTGGCCGGTGAGAGCTCGCCAAGGAGATACACGCCCTGTGTTATGCTCCTGAGGGAGTCGAAAAGGCCGTCGCATACTTCCTTTGACTCGTCCTGCTTCTCGACAGGAAGCAGCTGCCGGATTATTTCGTGGTGTCTTTCCTGCAGTCCGTTAATGAGCTCCTTGTAGCTTTCGTCGCGCTGTGAGGCTAGGTTTCCGATGCGGATCAGCGTGTCTGTGCAGCCGCTGATGGCGGATACTACGAGGATTGTCCTGTCCCTGTCCACCGCCTTTATGACGATGTCGATCACCTGGGACATGCTGTTTGCGTTGGCAACTGATGTGCCTCCGAATTTCAATACCTGCATACTTTTAAGGTAATATTGGTTTGATGATTTCTGTCAATTGGTCGTTTTCGAGGAGAAAACCGTCGTGGCCGAATTTTGAAGTGATTTCATGATACTTTGCGCCCGGTATCGATGCGGCGATGAATTTCTGTTCCTCGACAGGGAAAAGACGGTCGCTGTCTATTCCGATGACCGTACATTCTGTCTTTATGGTGCCCAGTGCAGCCTGGACTCCTCCTCTTCCGCGACCTACATTATTGCTGTCCACGGATCCGCAGAGGTAATAGTATGAATAAGCGTCGAATCTGTCCGACAGCTTCTTTCCCTGGTATCTCTGGTATGATCCGGCTCTGTCTGCAAACAGGCAGTCCGGATCGCTCTCCGACTGTGTCGCGTTATATCCCTCGTAACTTCTATATGAGATGAGGGCTATGCTTCTGGCGCAACGAAGCCCGGCTTCTCCTCCTTTCAGACTCTCGCATCGGCGGAAAGTCGGGTCAGCTTCCAGCGCCATTCTCATTGATTCATTGAATGCTGTGAGCCAAGGGGTTACGCGTATTCCGCATGCTATGTAAACAGCTCTTTTTATTACTTCCGGTTCCATGATGGACCACTCCACGGATTGGAATCCGCCGATCGATCCGCCGACCATGAAGTCGATGGTACTTATGCCCAGATGCCTGCGGACCAGATCGTTTGCCTTGACGATGTCGCGTACGGTGATCTTCGGGAAATCGAAGAAGTACGGACGTCCGGTTTCGGGATTTGCCGTTGATGGCCCGGAAGAACCATATGCGGAACCGAGCATGTTTGCACAGACGACGAAATACTTTTCCGTATCGAAGAGTCTGCCCGGGCCGACAAGTTCCGGCCACCAGTCTTCGGCATCGGAATTTGCCGTGAGGGCGTGGCATATCCAGATCACTTTCCTGTCGTCGCCCTTCTTCCATCCTCGTTCCGAGCAGTGGTATACGACCTTCAGCCCGGCGATGCTTCCGCCTGCCTCAAACTCGAAGATCCCGTCATGTATATATTCGTGTCTGACCATAGATTGTCGTGATAGTTAAGGGGTTGCAAAGGTAAGTATTTTGTATGATATATCAGAACTTTCCGGATAATTCAGAAAAATATTCTATTTTTGCCGAAATTTTGGCAATTAACAGAATACAATTCTTTTATGGAGACTTTAGATAGAATAGATGTACAGATACTTCGTGAGCTGCAGAAAGATGCCAAGCTTACTGTCAAGGAACTTGCTGCTAAGGTGAATCTTTCCCCGTCGCCGGTGTTCGAGAGACAGAAAAGGTTGGAGAAGGAGGGCTATATCAAAAGGTATATGGCAGTGCTTGACCCCATGAAGACAGGAAACGGAATAATGGTGCTGTGCAACGTGAGCCTCAAGCATCACAGCAAGGAATACAGCAGACAGTTCACTTCTGTAATTGCCGGAATCGATGAGGTCGTCGAATGTTTCAATACATCCGGAGACTATGATTATCAGCTGAAGATTTATGCGAAGAGCATGAAGGATTATCAGGATTTCGTGCTCGGAACTCTTGGAGATCTGGACTGCATAGGTTCTCTTCACAGCATATTCGTGATAGGAGAAGTCAAGAACACGCAGATTATACCGTTGTAGGACATCATTTGCGAAAAAATGGTTAGTCACTATCGGCTGAATTCAGTATCTTTGCAAGTCGAAGTTACGAAAAAGGTCTAAATTATTGAGAATGAATGACGACCTTTTAGTTGAATATGTATTGGGTTACGAATTAGCAATATACAGAGTGTTTTGGTCTTCTGCGTTTTGCATAACTTCAAATAACTCTTTCTGTATCG